>CAJXKW010000104.1 GCA_913055855.1 uncultured Limimonas sp.
ATGGTGGGCCACCTAGGATTCGAACCTAGAACCTACCGATTAAGAGTCGGGTGCTCTGCCGATTGAGCTAGTGGCCCCCGGCGGGTATCGGGGACATAGCAAGTCGGTACCGCATTGTGAAGGGGATGCGCACACGGGCGGCGGCAAAAAATCGCCCGGTGCGGGCTCAGCCGTCGTCGTCGAGGCCGCGGCGCGGAATGCGCACATCGCGGTGGACCGAAACCGAGAGCAGCAGCCCGAACGAAACCATCACCGCCAGCATGGCCGTTCCGCCATAGGAAATCAGCGGCAGCGGCACCCCGACCACGGGGATCAACCCCATCACCATGGCGATATTAATAAAGACGTAAAGGAACAGATTGACCGTCAGCCCGATCGCCATGAGACGGCCGTAATGGTTGCGCGCGCGCAGCGAGATGGCAAAGCCGTAGGCGAAAACCAGCACGTACAGCCCCAGCAAGCCCAGCCCGCCGATCAGACCGAACTCCTCGGCGAGCATGGTGAAGATGAAGTCGGTCTGCTTTTCCGGGAGGAAGTTCAGGTGGCTTTGCGTGCCCTGGAGGAACCCTTTGCCGAACACGCCGCCCGCGCCCAGCGCGATCTTGGATTGCGTGATGTGATAGCCCGCGCCCAGCGGATCGCTGGACGGGTTGAGGAAGGTCAGGATTCGCTGCTTCTGATAGTCGTGCAGGAACTGCCAGATCACCGGGATCGCCGCGGCCGTCGCGCCGCCCACCGCGGCGAACTTCCACAGCCGCACCCCGGCGGCAAAGAACATCGCCCCGCCGATCATGATCAGAATGCCGGCCGTCCCCAGATCGGGCTGCTTGAGCACCAGCGCGACCGGAATGGCGAGCAGGATCAGCGGCGGGATGAGGCGGCCGGGGCGCGTCGTGTCCTCCTCGGAAAGGCCGTGGAAATAGCGGGCCAGCGTTATCACCAGCACCACCTTCATCAGCTCCGAGGGCTGGAGCTGGATGATGTAGAGGTCGATCCAGCGCTGCGCCCCCATGCCCACGGTGCCCATGACCTCCACAGCGATCAGCGCGCCGAGGCCCCCCAGATAGATGATCCAGGTCCACTTGAACAAAAAGCGCACATCGAACAGCGCAACCACCAGCATCATGGGCAGCGCCGCCAGAAAGCGCAGGCCCTGCTGCGCCGCCCAGGGCTGCATGCTGCCGTTGGCGGCGGAGTACAGCATGGCGCAGCCGATTCCGGCGAGCGCGCACACGATGAGCACGAGCCCCCAGTTAATCTGCAGGGCTTTCTGGGTGAGCGTCAGCTCGGGGTTGTAGTGGAACGGGTTGATGGTCATCGACCGGCACTCCGGCTGGCGACCTCGGCTGTCCCGGTGACACGCCCGGGCTCGGGCCGGTTCGCCGGATCGCGCTCCTGCACCGCGAGCATCATGTCCTGGGCGATGGGCGCGGCCGTGGTCGAACCGCCGCCGCCGTGCTCCACCACCACGGCGCAGCAGTAGCGCGGCGCCTGGACCGGCGCGTAGGCGACGAAGAGGGCATGGTCGCGCTGGCGCCAGGGCAGATCCTCGTTGCTGATGACGCCCTGTCGACGCTCCTTCATGGTGATGCGCCGGACCTGCGCGGTGCCGGTCTTGCCCGCCATGTGCATGCCGTCCTTGCGGATGCGCCTGCCGTAGGCGGTCCCGCCCAGCTCGTTGACCACCGCATCCATGCCCTGGCGCACCACGTCGAAATGCGCCCCCGGCAGATCCAGCGGGGCGAAATCCTGCTCGGCCAGCGGGCGCACCACGCGCCCGGAGGGGGCGAGCAGGCGCCGCGTCAGGCGCGGCGTCACCGCACGCCCGCTGGCCAGGCGGGCGGTCATCACCGCAAGCTGGAGCGGCGTGGTCAAGACAAAGCCCTGGCCGATCCCGGCAACCAGGGTCTCGCCGCCCTGCCAGGGCTCGCCGATCTGGCTGCGCTTCCACTGCTTGGTGGGAATGGTGCCGGCTTCCTCGCCGGCCAGTTCGACGCCGGTAATGCTGTCCAGGCCGAAGCGCCGTGCGGTCCTGGCGATGGCGGCGATCCCCACACGGTGTGCAAGGTCGTAGAAGTAGACATCGCAGGAATGCTTCATCCCGCCGATCATGTCGAGCCGGCCGTGGCCGGTCCCCTTCCAGCAGTGGAAGCGCGCCCGGCCCAAATCGTAGTGCCCCGGACAGTACACCTCGTGCGCCGGCTGAATGCCCTCCTCGAGCGCTGCCATGGCGACCATCATCTTGAACGTCGAACCGGGATTGTAGAGTCCGCCCACGGCCTTGTTGGTCAGCGGGTTGAGCGGATCGTTGACGAGCTTGCGCCACGCCTCGTCGGACATGCCCAGGCTGAACGCGCTGGGCTCGAAGCTGGGCACCGAGGCCATGGCCAGGACGTCCCCGGTCACTGTATCCATGAGCACGCCGGAGGCGCTGCGTTCCTGCGACAGACGCTGCTGGAAACGCTTCTGAAGCTCGGTATCCAGAGAAAGCACCAGATCGTCGCCGGCCTCGCCCGGCGTGCGCGAAAGCTCGCGGATGGTCCGGCCGACGGCGTTGACCTCGACCTGGCTTCGTCCCGCCGAGCCGCGGAGCTGGCTGTCGTAGCGCTTTTCCATGCCGGACTTGCCCACGCGAAAACCGGGCAGCCGCAGCAGCGGGTCGTCGCTCTCCAGGTCCGCCTTGGAGACCGGGCCGACGTAGCCTACCACGTGCGCGAAGTCCGCGCCGTAGGGATAGGCCCGGGTCTGGCCGACGTCCATCTGGATGCCGCCCAGCTCGGGCGCATTCACCTCGATGCGGCTGACCTTTTCCCAGGACAGGTTCTCCTGCACCAGGACGGGCACGAAGGGCCGCTTGGTGCGCACCTCCTCCAGGATGCGCGCGCGCGACTCGTCCGGGATGGGAATGATGCGCGCCAGTTTGTCCAGGGTCGCCTCGACGTCGTTCGCCTTTTCCGCCACCAGCATGACGCGGTAGTTCTGCTCGTTCACCGCCAGCGGCACGCCGAAGCGATCCAGGATGCGCCCGCGCGGCGGCGGGATCAGGCGCAGCGAGATGCGATTGTCCTCGGCCAGCGTGGCATACTTGTCGCGGTCCAGGACCTGCAGGTCGTACATCCGCGCCGCCAGCGCGCTCAGCAGCACGGTCTTGCCCCCGGCGAGCAGCGCGGCCCGGCGGGTGTAGGTCTTGAACCGGCTGTGGTCCTCGTTGAGCAGCGCCATCGCGTAAACCCCCGCCGATCGTCTAGGGTCCGGCTTGCCGCGACGTGCGCAACAGCCAGCGCTGCAGCCGGGTGAACAGCCAAGCCGTGGGCGGGTATGCCGCCACCGTGGTGAGGAACTGGAAGGCCGCGGGCTCCGGCGAGAGCAGCGTGCCCTCGAGCAGCGCGTTGAGCATCCAGAGCAGCAGCATCGCGCCCGCGGCGATCACGGCGAAGCCGATCCAGGTCATGGCGAAGCTGCGGCTCATGAAGAAGCGGCGCTGCGGCATCACCGCAAGATGCACCAGCAGGAGCAGCAGCGCGCCCACGCCCACGTTGGTCGCCGCGGCGAAATCGTGGAACACGCCCACGCCGAACACCGCGACGGGCGGCATCAGGTCCGCGCGGTAGACCGTCCAGTAGAACACCGCGATCAGGGCGAACCAGGGCACCACCGGCGCGGCGTTGGGCAGGCGCAGCGGCACCAGCGCGAGCATCACCAGCAACAGCGTCGCGACGAAGGGAACCATCTGGCGCGCGACGAGGTCCAGCCGCTGCCAGATCGTGAGCTTCACGGGGCGCCTCCGCTCGCGGCCGCGGTCTGCTCCGAGGGGTCGGGCTTGGTCATCAGGATGCCCGACATGCCGTAATCGACAACGCGCAGGTACTCCATGCGGTTCCAGTCCACCCGCGGACGCACGCGTATGTTGGTATCACTGACCTTGACCACGCGCCCGACGGGCAGGCCGGGCGGAAAAACGCCGCCGTGGCCGGAGGTCACCACGCGCTGGCCGCGTGCCACAGTGGCCTCGTCGGGAAGGTAGCGCAGGCGCGGCATGTCCGAGTTGTCCCCGGCGAGAATCGCCTTTTGCCGGGTGCTCTGGATGACCACCGGGATGCGCGAGTTGATGTCCGTGATGAGCAGGATGCGCGAGCTGTTGCGCCCCACCTCGGCGACGCGGCCGGCAAGTCCGTCGCCGGTGAGCGCCGCCTGGCCCTTGGCGACGTCCTGCTTGCGCCCGGCGTTGATGAGCACCGAGCGCGCGAACGCGCCGCCGCTGTCGGCGACCACGCGCGCGCTGACGTAACGCGTGTCCGGCTTGGGCGCGAGGTTGAGCAGCTCGCCAAGGGCCCGATTTTCCGCCTCCAGCCGGTGGGCGACCATGCGCCAGTGCTCGAGCCGCTGGTTCTCCCGGCGCAGCGCCGCGTTCTCCGCGCGCAGGGCGGCCAGTTCCTTGCCCTCGCGCAAGAGCTCGGCGACCGACGCAACCGGGCGCGAGGCCGCGTCGAGCACGGGCGCGACGGCATCGCTGACGGTGGTGCGCGCGCGCTCGATCATGACCACGTCGGCCTTGCCCATGAGCATCAGGCCGAACGACGCGCCGATAAGCAGGAGGACCGCAAATCGCTGCGCCCATGCCTTGATGGGCGTGGCGATCCTGGCGAAAGATCCCGCGGGCCGATTCACGCCGGTCTCCATCCCGCATTCAGCTACACGCGGACAGCCCTGCCCGCCCGCGCCGGCGTCCAGATTCGCCGCGTGTGGTAAACAACGAAATAACGCCGGCCGGAGGATGCGCGAGGCACACGATTCGCAGCAAGCGAAAACTTAATACATGGAGATCAGCACGTTCTTCAGCGTGCGCATTTCTTCGAGACAGCGCCCCGTGCCCAGGGCGACGCAAGACAGCGCCTCGTCGGCGATGGAAACCGGCAGACCCGTGGAGGCGCGCAGCACATAGTCCAGGTTGCCCAGCAATGCGCCGCCCCCCGTGGAGACGATGCCCTTGTCGACGATGTCGGCGGCGAGTTCGGGCGCCGAGTGCTCGAGGGCGACCTTGACCGCCTCGACGATGGCGCCCACCGGCTCCGCCAGGGATTCGGCGATCTGGCGCTCGGAGATCACGAGTTCCTTGGGCACGCCGTTCATCAGGTCGCGCCCCTTGATCTCCATGGTGCGCCCTTCCTCGCCGTGATCCGGCGGGCACGCCGAGCCGATCTCTTTCTTGATGCGCTCGGCCGAGCCCTCGCCCACCAGCAGGTTATGGTTGCGGCGGATGTAGGCGATGATCGCCTCGTCCATCTTGTCGCCGCCCACGCGCACCGAGCGCGAGTAGACGATGCCGCCCAGGGAGAGCACGGCGACCTCGGTGGTGCCGCCGCCCACGTCCACGACCATGGAGCCGGTGGGCTCGGTCACCGGCAGGCCCGAGCCGATGGCGGCGGCCATGGGCTCCTCGATCAGGAACACCCGGCGCGCCCCCGCGGCCTCCGCGGATTCCTGAATGGCCCGGCGCTCCACCGCCGTCGAGCCGGAGGGCACGCAGACCACGCACTGCGGCGAGGCGAAGCTGCGCCGATTGTGAACCTTGCGGATGAAATGCTTGATCATTTCCTCCGCGATCTCGAAATCGGCGATAACGCCGTCGCGCAGCGGGCGGATGGCCTGGATGTTGCCGGGCGTGCGGCCCAGCATCATCTTCGCCTCGTCGCCCACGGCGAGGACCTGCTTCTTCCCCTTCATCTCGGCGATCGCCACGACCGAGGGCTCGTTCAGGACGATCCCGCGGCCTTTGACGTAGACCAGGGTGTTCGCCGTACCCAGGTCGATTGCCATGTCGGCGGAGAGCATGCCGAGAATGCGGGAGAACATAATACGCCGGTGATCCTTGCGCCCTGCGGATGTGCGCTCAAGCGGTTGGCGGCGTGCTTACCGCGCCGCCGGGGCGATTTCAAGGTTCGCAAGGACGACCCGCCCGGTGGCGTACCGGCCTTTCGGCGCGGATCTCCGGGAAACACCCCGTCGTGGCGGGCGGCAAAGCGGCTGGACCTTGCCGACGCCCCTTGCCTACGCCCCCTGCTGCGCCAGCGCGTCGAGCCCCGCGCGGTAATCGGGATAGGCCAGCTCTACGTCCAGCTCGTCGTGCAGCCGGGTGTTGTCCACCCGCTTGTTATCGCGCCAAAAGGTCCAGGCCATATCCGACAGCCCGGCCTGCTCGATGGGCACCAGCGGCGGCGGCGCCGCGCCCAGAAGCTCGCAGGCGTAGGCGGTCACGGTTGCCGGATCGGCCGGCTGATCGTCGCAAACATTGTAGATGCGCCCGGGGTCGGGACGGGCGAAGGACGCGCGCAACACCCGGGCGATGTCGGCGACGTGGATTCGGCTGAACACGTGGCCGGGCTTGTGGATGCGCTGCGCCCGGCCGGCCCGCACGGAATCCAGCGGGCTCCGCCCGGGGCCGTAGATCCCCGCCAGCCGGAAGATGTGCAGCGGCAGGCCACTCGCATCGGAAAGTTCGCGCCATGCCGTTTCCGCGGCCACGCGCCGCCGGCTGCGGTCGCTGGTGGGCGCGAGTTCGGCGGTCTCGTCCACCCAGCCGCCGTCGCGGTTGCCATAGACACCGGTGGTGGAGAGATACCCCGCCCATTCGATCTGGTCCGCCAGGGCGCGCAGCGTATCGCCATGCTGGTCGATCACGGCGTCCCCTTCGGCATCGGGGGGTACCGAGCTGAGCAGGTGCGTCGTCCCGGCCAGCGCGGCGTCGGGATCGGCGAGCGGATGCCCCCGGTCGAAGACGTGCGCCTCAATGCCCTGCGCGCGCAGCGTCGCCGCCTTTTCGGCCGAGCGGGTCGTCCCGGCGATGCGCCAGCCCGCCGCCTGAAGCTGCTCGATGAGCACCTGTGCCGAATACCCGATGCCGAAACAGAACAACCGCGGTGCCGTCATCGCGCCCCCTTGAAGCCGCCGGTTCCAGGTCCGAGCGTATATGGCCGGCATGCATGCACGGAACAAGGCACATCCCATGCGCCGATCCGGCCTCCCCGCCACTTTGGCCGTCGTCGCCCTGCTCGCGGCACTGCCGGCGCGCCCGCCCGCCGCGGCCGGCGCCGAGTCCGCGGACCGGCGCGAAGCGGCGCAGACGTACGCCCGCTGTCTCGCCCTGGCGCGGGACCGGCCGGCCAAGGGTCTGGAGCGGGCGCGCACGTGGCACGATACCGGTGGCGGCGACCCAGCGCGGCATTGCGCCGGTGTGGCGCTGATGCGGCTGGGCCGTTACACGGAAGCGGGCCGGCACCTGGCCGACCTTGCCAAGACCCTGTCCGCGGATCGCGGTGCCGGCATGCGTGCGAGCGCCCTGGCGCAGGCGGGGCAGGCCTGGGTCCTTGCGGGCAAGCCGGCGCGCGCCGAAGCGGCCTATTCCCAGGCGCTGAAGCTGCACGGCGAGGACGTCGAGCTGTGGATCGACCGCGCGCTCGCACGCTTTGAAATGGCCGACTACTGGCGCGCCATCGACGACCTGAACCGCGCCAACGAGCTGGCGCCCGGCCGGGCGGATGTGCTCGTCTTCCGCGCCAGCGCTTACCGCCACGTGGATGCGCCCACCATGGCGCGCAGCGACATCGAACAGGCCCTGAAACGCGACCCGGACAACCCGGAAGGCCTGCTGGAGAAGGGGATCCTCCGGCGACTAGCGGGCGACAAGAAAGGCGCGCGCGAAGCCTGGCTCCGGGTCATCCGGGTCGCCCCCGAGTCCTCGGCGGCGGAATCCGCGCGCGCGAACCTGGCGCGCCTGGACATGGCGGGCGCGCGTCCGATGAAGGGCGCGGGCGGTACCTAGAGTGCGATGCGATCCGGATGGATCGCTGAATCGCACGCGACCCTTTGAAGATAGAGCAAGGTTCAGCAGTCCATCCGGCTCGTATTGCCGGCTACGCCCGGGCGTCCAGCGCCTGTGCCTCGGCGGCCAGTGCCGCGCCGACGCTGAAATAGCTTTCGGTGGCCCCCGCCGGCATGTCCAGGCCGTGGTCACCCCATACCCAGTAGGTTGCGCCGATGAGATGGGTCACCGTACCATCGGGCCGGCCCAGCGGCAGGATCAGCCGCTCACCACAGTACATGTGATTCAGTTCGGCGTAGATCTGCCCGAAGTTGTACATGACCGCCGGCGTCGAGACCGCACAGTCGAAACGCTCGCAAATCAGACGCCGACGCGAGGCGGGCACCACCTCCGCGATCGTGCGGCCCTTGAGATTGATGCCGTGCATGCGGTTCACCGCCTCGCCGGCGAGACGGTAGGTGAAGGTGCTGCACTGTGCCCCGGCGTCACCCAGCCAGATGTAGGGGAGGCTGCGCGGCATGGCGGTGGGATCCAC
This sequence comes from uncultured Limimonas sp., assembly GCA_913055855.1. GTDB lineage: Bacteria > Pseudomonadota > Alphaproteobacteria > Kiloniellales > Rhodovibrionaceae > CAJXKW01. Next base: position 8,355 of record CAJXKW010000104.1, read on the forward strand.
CGAATCGCGCGGCGGAATCAACGCCGATTGACGGATATCGAGCCAGTGCGCGAACAGGTCTTCAAGTGCGCGACTGCACAGGCGGGCCTTGATATCGTCCAGGGTTTCCCAGCCGAGATAGACGGTATTGGCCATAATCGACATCACAGGCTGCTCACGACGCTATCGAAGCGCGGGCACTGAACCGCGTCAAGCGCCTCTCCGGCTCTTATCCGATTTTGCCGCGACCAAGAGGCGTCAAAAATCCAGATCGGCGTACCCCGCCTGCGGCGGAAGGCCCGGCAGCGTGTCGCTGATGAGTGCGCGCATGCTGGGGCGCGACTTGATCCGGGCGTACCAGTCCTTGGCGCCGGGATGCTCGTCCCACGGCACGTCGCCCAAATAGTCCAGACAGGACAGTTCGGCAGCGGCCGTCAGATCGGCGATGGAGAGATCCGGGCCGGCGAGCCAGTTCCGCCGCTCGTACAGCCAGGCGATGTAATCCAGGTGGTAATGGACGTTGGCGTGGCCCGCCCGGATCACCATGGAATCCGGCTGGCGGGTGCGCATGAAGCGCGTGAAGATCTTTTCGTCGGCGAGATTCTCCGTCACCTCGCGATGGAACTTCCACGCGAACCACGTGGCCAGGCGCCGCGCCTCGGCGCGGTCGAGCGGCCCGCCGGGCAACAGGGTCGGATCCGGATAGGCCTCTTCCAGGTACTCGGTGATCACGCCACTGCCGGGCACAATGGCGCCGTCCTGCTCGACCAGAACGGGCACCTCGCCCGCCGGATTCATGCGCAGGAACCCCTCGCGCCGCTGCCACACCTGTTCGGTCTGCAGCTCGCACGCCACCCCCTTCTCCGCGAGCGCCAGACGCACGCGGCGACAGCCGGCATGAACAGGAAAGTGATAGAGCACACGCATGACCCGTGGAGCCTATACGCTCGCGCGCACCAGGAAAACACGCGGCCGGGCTAGCCCCCCATGACGGCCCAGCCGAGCGCCATCATTGCACTGATGGCGACCGCGACCGTGCCCAATGCCGTCGTCCGGCCGACATGCATCAGCGACTCGGGGATCATCTCGGTGACCGTCATCCACACCATCGCGCCCGCCGCAAGGCCCAGCCCGGCGGGCAGCACCGGCTGGAACAGGGCGACGAAAAGGAATGCCGGGATCGCCAGCAACGGCTGCGGCAGCGAGGAGAACACGCTCCACCACGCCGCGGCGAGCACCGATACGCCGCGCGGGACGAGGACGAGGGAGATCGCCAGCCCCTCGGGCACGTTGTGGATGGCGATGGCCAGGGTCATCATGACGCCCAGCTCCTGCCCCCCGCCGAACGAGACGCCGACGCCGATTCCCTCGGCGGCGGAGTGCAGCGTCATCACGCCCACGATCATCAGGGCCTTCTTGGCATCCGCACCCTGAAGCTGGCCCACGGTGAGATCGTCGCGCACGTGGGCGAGCCGGTTCGCCAACCACATGGCGAATGCCCCCAGGCCGACACCCAGCAGCGTGCGCCAAACACCGATCTTGAGTCCCTCGTTCACCAGGCCGAGGCTGGCCGCGAGCATCAGCCCCGCGGCAACGGCGTTGCCCAGCGCTTCCCAGCGCAGCGACATACGCCGGACGAACAGGAACGGCAGCGCACCGAGCCCGGTGGCCACAGCCGTGATCAGCGCCGCGATGAAAACGGTGAACGGCGTCGTCTCGATCATACCCCTACGCCAATCGTGCCCTTTCAGGCGCCAAACTTAAAAGGCTTCTAAAAAATGTAAAGGGATGCGCTGGACCCTGTGTGGTCCTGCCACCCGGCGAGGTCTACCGGCACGCGCGCCGCGAGACGGAATGCCGCACCGACGTCGCGTTCCGCCGGGCCAACCCATGTTACGCCTGGGTGTTGTGCCAGCGCATAGATGGTAACATTTGTTTTTGTGGAGAAGCCGATATATCAAACGGACGATGGCGGACGCCGAAGGCACCCCACACATCAGGCAACCGAGCCTTCTGACGACCCTTCTCTTTGCCCTGGCAATTTTGGGGGCGATTGGGATCAGCAGGGCGTTCGTCATCGAGCAGATCGCCATTCTCTGGCCGGCAAACGGCATCGCACTGGGGTTCCTGCTCGCTTTCGAACGGCGCCATTGGCCGCGCCTGCTGCTCGCCTACGCGCTCGCCTACGCCATCGGCACCACGTTCTTCGATAAACAGCCGATCGCGGCGCGGGCCGGCTTTCTCGCGGCGAATCTTGTGGAGATCGTGCCGCCGGCGCTGCTGCTCCACCGGTGGATCGCCCGCCGCGGCGGCATCCTCGCGGTCCGGACCGTGGTCGGCCTCGTCATGATCGGCGCCGGACTCGGGCCCATTGCCGGTGCGACCCTGGCCGCCGGCGTGCTCGTCCTGATGGCGCCGGAGCTGGCCACGCTCCAGGCGTGGCTCGCCTGGGCCCTGGGCAACGGCGCGAGCACCGCGCTGATCGCGCTGCCCACCTACATGCTCCTGGACCCGCGGGGCGAGTTCGCGCGCACCGCCCCGCCCTCGCACCGCAGCCGCCACGTGGCGCTTGAGACCGTCGCGGTGGCACTCGTGGGCATGGGACTGGTTTACGGCCTGTGCTGCGCGGGCATCGACTGGGGGCGGAACATTCAGCCCAACTACCTCCTGTTTCCGCTGGTGGTCTGGGCAGCGCTGCGTCTGCCCGTGCGCACGCTGGTGGTGCTCGTGCCGGCGCTCGGCATGGCGGCGTGCACTGGAGTCGCCTACGGCGAAGGCTTCGGCACCACGTCCAAGGCCGGACTCGACGTGCGCGCGCTTGTGGACCTGCACGGCTATCTCATCGTCCTTGCGCTCACCGCCTACACCACGGCCGTGTTGCGCGAGCAGCGCGCCCAGGCGATGCGTGAGGTGACCGAAGCGAATGTGCGCTTGCGCGAAGCGGAGGCGGCGGCGAGCCAGCGCGCGGAGCTGCTGCTCAACGCCACGAACGAGGGGATTTACGGCCTGGATGCGCAGGGCCGGACCACCTTCGCCAACCCCGCGGCGAAGCGCATGCTGGGCTTCACGGCCGGGGAAATGTTCGAGCGCGACCGCCACGCGCTGCACACCCATACCTACCCGGACGGCACCCCCTACCCGCCCGAGAGCTGCCCGGTGTACGGCGTGCTCGAGGAAGGCAAGCCGCGCGAGGCAAGCGACACCTTCTTCTGGTGCAAGGACGGGACGGCGCTCCCGGTGGCGTACCGCAGCGATCCGGTCTACGACGCCGGCGGCAACATCACGGGCGCGGTGGTGGTGTTCCGCGACATCTCGACCTACAAGGAGGCGCAAGCGCGCCTGCACTTCAGCGAATCCCGGTTCCGCGCCATTTTCGACCATGCTCCGCTGGGCATCGCCCTCCTCGGCCCGACGGGACGGATCCGCACGGCGAACCGGACCCTGGCGCTGACCGGCGGGTATACCCCGAACGAACTCGAAGGCATGCGCTTCGATCGCGTCGCACACGACGACGATCTCGTCGACGGCCGCAGTGTGTTCGACCGGGTGCTCGCGGGATCGCCCGGGCCGCACGTGCAGGAGAGCCAGTTCCTGCGCGCCGACGGCAGCGTCCTGCACGCGCGCATCCACCTCGCCCGGCTGGCGCCCGCGGCCATCGAGGGCGACGAGTGCCTGGTCGCCCTTATTGAGGACGTCACCGCGCGCAAGCACATGGAAGACGCCCTGCGCTCGGAACAGGCGTTCAGCGACTATATCGTAAGTTGTGCGCCCCACCTGGTGGTAACGCTGGACAGCCAGGGCAACACGCGATTCATGAACGCCGCGGCGGAGCAGGCCACCGGCTACACCTCGGACGAGCTGCTGGGGCGCAACTGGTGGGAAACCCTGTTCCCGGACAACGAGTACGATCAGGTCCGCCGCCTGATCGCGCGCTGGGGACTGCACGGCGACCCGGTCGACTATCCGGTGACCATCACGCGGCGCGACGGCGAGCGCCGGGTCATCGCCTGGACGGCGCACAGCCGCATGGACCCGGACGGGAACGTCCTCGAGACCATCGGCTACGGCCGCGACATCACCGCGGAGCACGTCTATCAGGCGCGCCAGCAGCAACAGGACAAGCTGCGCGCGCTGGGCGAAATGGCCGGCGGCATGGCGCACGAGATCAACAACGCGCTCCAGCCCATCCTGGGCATGGCGGGCATGCTGGGCGAGCGCGTGGCCGAGCACGACCAGAAGCTGGCGGGCCAGATCGCAGTCCTGGAGAACCACGCCCTGCACGCCCGGAACATCGTCAGCGACGTGCTCGCCTTCGCGCGCAACGAAGGCCCGGAAACGGCCAACCACGACATCGTCGAGCTGCTGGACGACGTTGCGGACGCCGTCGCCCGGCTCACGCCCCAGCGAATCACCCTGGCGCGGCGAGGTTTTCCGCCGGAGACGCCAGCGGTCCCGCGCGGTATCTGCGTCCGCGTCAGCCGCAACGGCATGCTCCAGGTCCTGCAGAATCTTGTCACCAATGCCGTCGACGCGATGGCGGAACAGGGCACCGTTACCATCGAGCTCAGCGCCGATGACGATCGCAGCGGCCAAGGCGAACGGCCGACCCAGGTAACGGTCGCCGTGGCCGACGACGGCCCCGGCATGGACCACGTCACCAAGGCGGAGCTGTTCAATCCCTTCTACACCACCAAGCCGGTGGGCCAGGGTACGGGTCTCGGGCTCTCCGTGGTCTACGGCCTGGTCAGCGGCTGGGGCGGCGACGTCGTCGTGGACAGCACGCCCGGCGAAGGCACGACGGTAACCCTGGTCCTGCCCACCACCACGGCCAACGCGCCCGAGCCGGCGGACGCCATCGCGGGCTGAACGCGCGGCGTCCGGCTCACGACAGGCGGCGCGGCGGGAGCAGCGCCGGATCCAGGGTTTCCGGCGAGCCATCGTAAGCGCCCGGCCGCGGTTCCGGCGCTGGCCCGGTTTCGCCGTCCACCGGATAGGTGCGCGCCGCGCGTTCCTGGCGCGGGGTCCGGCTGAAGAACTCGCGGTAGCACTTGGAAAAGTGGCTGGCCGAGATAAAGCCGCACGCCAGCGCGACGTCCAGAATCGACATCGAGGTCTGGTGCAACAGCGTGCGCGCGCGGTGCAGGCGCAGCTCCAGGTAATAGCGGGTGGGCGTGCGGCCCAGGTACTTGCGGAACAGCCGCTCGAGCTGGCGCGCCGACAGGCCCACGCGCCGGGCCAGCTCCGCGCGCGGCAGCGGCTCCTCCAGGTTGTCCTCCATGATGGCGATGACGGAGAGCAGCTTGGGATGGCTGATGCCCAGGCGCGTGCGCAGGGCCATGCGCTGCGGGTCGCTGGTGTCGCGGATGCG
>CAJXKW010000105.1 GCA_913055855.1 uncultured Limimonas sp.
CCGCCCGCTGGCGGCGAAGCGCATGGCCTCCTCGGCGGCGCGGATGAGGGCGCGTGCCTTGTTGCAGCTTTCCTGATACTCGGTCTCCGGGTCGCTGTCCGCGACGACGCCGCCACCCGCTTGGACGTACATCTGGCCGTCCTTCACCACGGCCGTGCGCAGGGCAATGCAGGTGTCCATGTCGCCGCCGGCGCCCAAGTAGCCCACGGCACCGGCATAAAGCCCGCGCCGCTCGGGCTCCAGCTCGTCGATGATCTCCATGGCGCGGATCTTGGGCGCGCCCGAGACCGTGCCCGTGGGAAAGCCCGCCATGAGGGCATCCATGGCATCGAAACGGGGGTCGAGCCTGCCCACCACGTTCGAGGTGATGTGCATGACGTGGCTGTAGTTCTCGATCACCATCTGCTCGGTGACCTGGACAGTGCCGATGCGGCTCACGCGGCCGACGTCGTTGCGGCCCAGGTCGAGCAGCATCAGGTGCTCGGCGAGTTCCTTGGGATCGGAGAGCAGCTCTTCCGCCAGCGCCTTGTCCTCCGCGGGGGTCGCGCCGCGTTTGCGCGTGCCCGCGAGCGGGCGCACCGTGACCTCGTCGCCGCGCAGGCGAACCAGGATCTCCGGGCTCGAGCCCGCCATGGCGAAATCCTCGAACTGGCCGAAAAACAGGAACGGCGAGGGATTGAGCCGGCGCAGCGCGCGGTAGAGCGTGAACGGCGGCAGGTCGAAAGGGATCCGGAAGCGCTGCGAGGGCACCACCTGGAAGATATCGCCCGCGTAGATGTAGTCCTTGGCGCGCTCGACCATGCTGTGGAAGGCCGCGCGCGTCATGTTCGATTCCGGCGCGGGCAGGGCGGCTTCGGCGGCGACACGCTCGCGCCGGTAGGGCAGGGAACGCTCGAAGTCGCGCACCGTGTTGGCGAGGCGCTCGCCCGCCAGCTCCCAGGCGGCTTCCGCGGTCATGCCGGGGCGCGGGAAGACCGGCGTGAAGACGGTGATGCGATCCTCCAGCCGGTCGAACACGGCCGTCACGGTCGGACGGACGAAGACCGCGTCGGGGATGCCCAACCGGTCCGGATTGGTGTCGGGAATGTTTTCCACCAGCCGGATGGTGTCGTAGCCCATGTAGCCGATCAGCGAGCTGGCCATGGGCGGCGTGCCCTCGGGCAGGTCGATCCGGGATTCGGCACGAAGGCCGCGCAGGCTCGCCAGGGGCGGCTCGTCGACCGGCTCGAACGCCTCGGGATCGTAGCGCGCGCGGCGGTTGATCTCCGCCTGCGTGCCGCGGCAGCGCCAGACGATGTCCGGCGCCATGGCGATGAAGGAATATCGGCCGATGCGCGCCCCACCCTCCACGGACTCGAATAGGAACGCATTGACCTGCCCCTCGGCGAGCTTGAGGAAGGCCGAGACCGGCGTTTCCAGATCCGCGACGAGACGGGTCGCGACCACCTGCGCGCGCCCGGCGTCATAGGCGGCCGCGAATTCCGAATAGCTGGGCGTGATGTCCATTTCGGACGCCTAATACATGCGGTTGAGCAGGCTGTCCATCTGGGACTGGTTGACGCGTAGCTGGTAGCGCTGCCGCAGGGCGTTGACGTACTGCTGCAGGAGGTCGTTGCGCAGACCCTGGCGCAGCCGCTGCTCGATGCGCGCAAGCTCTTGGGGATTCGCCGAGGGCTCGGGCGTGCGGATCTCGATCAGCTCGCCCACGACCACGCCCTTGTCGGTTTCCGTGCGCACGACCGAGTCCGGCTTCGCCTGGAACAGCGGCTCCACAAGGGCTTTCTGCACGGGCGCGACGTCCTGGTTGCCGCGCCGCGCCAGGGGCTGCGACGTGGCAACCTCCACCCCGACGAGCTTGGCGGCCTGGTCGAATGCGGTGCCGCCCTCGACGGCTTTCCGGAGCTTCTGCGCTGCCTCGCGGGCTTCCTTACGGCGCTGTGCGGCGGTCCACTCGGCCGTCACCTTGTCCTTGACGGAATCAAAGGGGCGCTTCTGCTCGGGCGTGACGCTGTCCACGCGTAGCACGAAGTAGCCGCCTTCCTGCGTTTCCTTGAGCAGGCTCTGCTGGCCCTGCTCGGTGTTGAACGCGGTGTTGAGGAAGGGCTCCTTCGCCGGCAGATCCGGCACGGCCTGGCCCTGCCGGTTCCGCCCTTGCCGGTCGATGGCGGGGATGTGCCGGGTGTCCAGGCCCAAGCTCCGGGCGGCTTCCTCTAGCTTGGCACCACTGGCCAGTTCGTCATCCAGGTTGTTGGCCAGGGAGACCAGGGCGTCGACGGCCTTTTCCGACGCCAGATCGCGGCGCAGCTTGTCGCGCACGGCCTCGAAGGACTTGCTTTCCCCGGCCTGGATGCCATCGATCGCGACAACGTGCCAGCCCAGGCTGCTTTCCACGGGGCCGACGACGCCGGCGCTGTCCGTGCCGAACACGGGCTCGCGCAATGGCTCGAGAAGATCCGCGCGCGTGGTGCTGCCCAGCTTGACCGGCTCGCCGCCGGTCAGATCCCGGGCCACCGTCGCGAGATCGCCGCCGCCGCGCAGGCGCTCCGCCGCCTGGGCCGCCTTGGCCCGCTCGGTGAACACGATCTGGCGCAGCTCGCGGCGTTCCGGCTTGGTGAATTCGTCCTTACGGCGCTCGTACGCCTGGCGCGCGGCGTCCTCGGTGACCTTAACCTCGGAGATCAATTGCGCCTTGGTCAGGTGGATCAGGGTCAGCTCGCGGTACGGCGGCGCCATAAACGGCTGGTCGTGGGCCTCGTAGTAGTCGCGCAGCTCCGCCGCGGCCGGCTCCGCCACCTTGAAATCCGAATCGGCGACCAGCGCATAGCGCGCCACCCGGCGCTCGTTGAGGTACTGGAAGAGGTTTTCCGCGAGATAGGCCGGCGCCTTCGTGGCACCCACGACCATGCCGAGGAGATTCTGTCGGTGGATATCCGTGCGCAGCAGCTCGGTGTATTCCTGTTCGTTCATGCCCGAGCGCTGCAGGGCCGTTTCGAAGCGCGCGCGCACGAAATTGCCCTGATCGTCCTGGAATGCCTGCTGTTCGGTGATCCGCGCGAGAAGCTGCTCCTCCCCCACAAGCAGGTTCATGTCCCGGGCGTGCGCGTCGAACAGCGCGCGGTTGGCGATCTGCTGCGTGATCCGGTCGACCAGCCCGATCTGCCGCGCCTGCTCGATGTCCAGGTCGCCGCCCATGGACCGGCGCATCTGGTTGAACTGGCGCTGAAAGCTGCGTGCGAACTCCTGGGGGCCGATCGAAACCTCGCCCACCCGGATCACGGGGGCGCGGCCGCCGGTGTCGCGGAAGATGTCGCCCACGCCCCACAGGGCGAAACTCGCAATGAGAACGGCGAAGAGCGCGATCGTGAGCCACTTTTTCACGGGGCCGCGCGGGCTTTGTTCCATGATCCGGGCACTTTCACATCGGTTGCAGTCAACGGGTCGTGCGCATACTAGGGACGTGCGGGCGTCACGGCAACACGGCGACGCGCCCGCCCCACCGGCGTCGTCAGGCAGAATCCGTCAAGCAGAAGGAGGGCCGCTCGTGTCCCGCCAGCTCATCGCCGGAAACTGGAAGATGAACGGGCGCCTCGCCGAGGCGCGGGCGCTCGCCGATTCCCTCGCGGCCGCGCCGGTGGCGCGCGGCGACACCGTCGAGATCGCCGTGTGCCCGCCGTTCACCGCGATTCATCCGGTCGCGGAACGGCTCGGCGGCGATCGCGCCGTGGCCCTGGGCGGGCAGGACTGCCACGCCGCGCCCGGCGGCGCGCACACCGGCGACATCAGCGCGGCCATGCTCGCCGACCTGGGATGCCGCTACGTCATCCTCGGCCACTCGGAGCGGCGTCAGGAGCACGGGGAGACCAGCGCGGACGTCGCCGGCAAGGCCGGGGCCGCCTTGGACGCGGGTCTCGTGCCCATCATCTGCGTCGGGGAGACGCAGGCGGAGCGGGACGCCGGCCGCGCGCTGGAGGTGCTGCATGCGCAACTGGAAGCCTCGCTGCCCGAAGCCGGGGCGGCGGGCATCGTGCTCGCCTACGAGCCGGTCTGGGCGATCGGTACGGGCCGTGCCGCCACGCCGGACGACATCCGCAGCGCGCACGGGGCGTTGCGCGCCGACCTCGCGGCCCGCCTGGGAAATGGCGGCCGCAGCGTGCGGATTCTCTACGGCGGCTCGGTCAAGCCCGACAACGCCGCCGGAATTCTCGGGCTCGACGACGTCGACGGCGCGCTCGTGGGCGGCGCCAGCCTGGACAGCGAAAGTTTTCTCGCGATCGCCCGGGCGGCCGCAGGGTGACCGGAACTGGTGCCCTCTGGAAATCCGGCGCGGGAAGCATTAGAACGCCCGCGGACAGCACACACACAGGCACCGCGGGACCGGGTTCACAGGAATGCGCCGGTACCTGCGGCCATGCTCGGCAACGACGGTCGGCTTCATGACAACGGTTCTTCTGGTTATCCATCTCCTGATCGCGATCGCCCTGGTGATCACGGTCCTGCTGCAGCCCAGCGAGGGCGGCGGCCTCGGCCTCGGCGGCGGTGGCGGCGGTGCCGGCGGCGCTGGCCTGGGCGGCTTTCTCAGCGGGCGCGGCACGGCGAACGTGCTCACCCGAACCACGGCGATCCTCGCGGCGTGCTTCATGGCGACCTCGGTCGCGCTGACGATCTTTGCCGGCGGCGGCCAGGAACGCTCCATCCTGGACGAGCTGCCGGCGGAAGGTGCCGGCGCGGGCAGCGGCGCCGACGGCGGCACGGGATCCGGCGCCGGTACGAACGGCGGCGCCGGCACCACGGTGCCGCAGCCGGACGCTTCCGGGGACGCCGGCGGCGGGCAGAGTCCCGAGGTGCCGCTCGAGTAAGCAGCTTCGCGCAATGCGCGAGCAGGAAGGTGCGCCTGCCCGTCGCGCTGGGCGTGGCGGCACGGCGATCGTGTGTTTAAAGGGCGCCGCGAACGGCGAGGGCGCGGCAAGCAGAGTGACGTAGCATGACTCGCTTTATCTTCATCACCGGCGGCGTGGTGTCGTCGCTGGGAAAGGGGCTGGGTGCGGCTGCGCTGGGGGCGCTTCTGCAGACGCGCGGCTACACCGTGCGCCTGCGTAAGCTCGACCCCTATCTCAACGTCGACCCGGGAACGATGAGCCCGTACCAGCACGGCGAGGTCTACGTCACCGACGACGGCGCGGAGACCGACCTCGACCTGGGCCACTACGAGCGTTTCACCGGGGTGCCCTCGCGTTCGGGCGACAACGTCACCACGGGGCAGATCTACTGGCAGGTGCTCGCGCGCGAGCGCCGCGGCGACTATCTCGGCGCCACCGTGCAGGTCATCCCCCACGTCACCGAGGCCATCAAGGACTTCGTCCGCGCCGATGTCGGGGACGCGGACTTCGTCATCTGCGAGATCGGCGGGACAGTGGGTGACATCGAAGGGCTGCCGTTCCTGGAGGCGATCCGCCAGCTGGGCAACGAGCTGGGTCGCGAGCGCAGCCTGTTCATCCACCTCACGCTGGTCCCGTACATCACGTCCGCCGGCGAGCTGAAGACCAAGCCCACGCAGCATTCGGTGAAGGAGTTGCTGGGCGTGGGCATCCAGCCCGACATGATCGTCTGCCGCGCGGAGCAGCCCCTGGGCCGGGACGCCCGGCGCAAGATCGCGCTCTTCTGCAACATCCGGGAGAGCGCGGTGATCCAGGCGCTGGACGTGGACAGCATCTACGCCGTACCGCGGAGCTATCACGCGGAAGGCCTGGACGACGAGGTGTGCCGCCACTTCGCTCTGGAAAACGCGGGGCCGCCCGATCTTTCGGTCTGGGACGGGATCATGGCGCGCATCCGGCACCCGGACGGCGAGGTCACCATCGGCGTGGTCGGCAAGTACACCAGCCTGCTGGACAGCTACAAGTCCCTGGCGGAGGCGCTCACCCACGGCGGCGTGGCGAACAACGTCCGGGTGAAGATCAAGTGGCTCGATGCGGAGATCTTTGAACGGCCGGACTCGGCGTGCCATCTGGAAGACGTTCACGGCATCCTTGTCCCCGGTGGTTTCGGCGAGCGCGGCGCCGAGGGGAAGGTCGCCGCGGCGCGGTTCGCGCGCGAGCGCAAGGTGCCGTACTTCGGCATCTGCTTCGGCATGCAGATGGCCGTGATCGACGCCGCGCGAAACCTCGCCGGCTTGACGGGCGCCGGTTCGACCGAGTTCGGTCCCTGTGAGCACCCGGTGGTGGGTCTCCTGACCGAGTGGACGCGCGGCGAAACCGTGGAGCGGCGCACCTCCGACGCGGACAAGGGCGGAACCATGCGCCTGGGCGGCTATCCGGCCGAGCTGCTGGCCGGCAGCAAGGTTGCGCGGGTCTATGGCACCACGCGCATCCGCGAGCGCCACCGGCACCGGTACGAGGTCAACGTCAACTACCGTGCGACCCTCGAGGAGGCCGGACTCACCTTTTCCGGGATGTCGCCCGACGGGCAGCTTCCGGAGATCGTCGAGTACAGCGCGCACCCCTGGTTCATCGGGGTACAGTTCCACCCCGAGCTGCGCTCCAAGCCGTTCGACCCGCATCCGCTTTTCCGCGCCTTCGTCGACGCGGCCGTGGAGCAGTCGCGCCTGATGTAGCCTTGTCCCCGCGCCCCAGGAGGTGACGCCATGGCGGCTGCGAACCCGGTACACATCGCGGATTTGACCCTGGGCAACGACCGCCCGCTGACGCTGATCGCCGGGCCGTGCGCGCTGGAGAGCCGGCAGCACGCCCTGGAGACCAGCGCCGCGCTCGTGGAGCTGACGCGCGATCTGGGCATCGGGTTGATCTACAAGACCTCGTTCGACAAGGCGAACCGCACCAGCGCAACGGGCGCGCGCGGCATCGGGCTGGACCAGGGGCTGCCCATCCTGGCCGAGGTGCGCGAGCGCCAGGGCTGTCCGGTGCTCACGGACGTCCACGAATCCTGGCAGTGCAAGCCCGTGGCGGAAGCCGTCGACGTGCTGCAGATCCCCGCCTTTCTGTGCCGGCAAACGGATCTTTTGCTCAGCGCCGGGGAGACGGGCAAGCCGGTAAACGTCAAGAAGGGGCAGTTCCTCGCGCCGTGGGACATGGTCAACGTGGTCAAGAAGATCGCGGGCACGGGCAACGGCGACATCCTGGTTACCGAGCGCGGGGTGAGCTTCGGCTATAACACCCTGGTTTCCGACATGCGCGGGCTGCCCGTCATGGCCGAGCAGACGCGCTGCCCCGTGATTTTCGACGCCACGCATTCGGTCCAGCAACCCGGCGGGCAGGGAACGGCCAGCGGCGGCGCGCGCGGCGACGTCCCGGTCCTCGCGCGCGCCGCCGTCGCCGTGGGCGTGGCGGCGGTGTTCATCGAAACCCACCCGGATCCGGACAACGCGCCCTCGGACGGGCCGAACATGGTCCCGCTCTCCCAGATGCACGGGCTGGTTGCAATGCTTCAGGCGTTCGACGCCGTGGCGAAGCGCTATCCGGTGCGCGTGGCGTAGGGGGCCTCGGGCGGGCGCGGTCGCGCCGCCGCCGGTCACAACCACATCCAGTCGTCGGCTTGCATCGTTTCGGTAAAGGCCGTATCCGATCCAAGGAACAGTCAGCCGACGCGGTACAGCAGCGAGGGGGGCGTCATGACCGCCATCATCGACATCCGCGGCCGCGAGATCCTGGATTCGCGCGGCCGTCCCACGGTCGAGGTCGAGGTCACGCTGGAATCCGGCGCCTTCGGGCGCGCGGCCGTGCCCTCGGGCGCGTCCACGGGCGAGCACGAGGCCGTGGAACTGCGCGACGGCGACAAGGCCCGCTACATGGGCAAGGGCGTCCGGCGGGCCGTGGACGCGGTGAACCACGAGATTCTGGATGCGCTGAGCGGTCTGGACGCCGAGGATCAGGTGAAGATCGACCGCACCCTGGTCGATCTCGACGGCACGCCCAACAAGGGGCGTCTGGGCGCCAATGCCATTTTGGGTGTGAGCCTCGCCGCGGCCAAAGCGGCCGCCGAGGACTGCGGCATGCCGTTCTACCGCTACGTCGGCGGCACGGTCGCGCGCACGCTACCCGTGCCCATGATGAACATCCTCAATGGCGGCGCGCACGCCGACAACGGCCTGGATTTTCAGGAATTCATGATCATGCCCGTCAGCGCGCCCAGCTTCCGCGAGGCGCTGCGCTGCGGCGCCGAGGTGTTCGCCGCGCTCAAAACGCAACTCGCGGGCGAGGGGCATTCCACGGCCGTGGGCGACGAGGGTGGCTTCGCCCCATGGCTCGGCTCGGCCGAGGAGGCCCTGAGCCACATCGACCGCGCCGTGCGCGCGGCCGGATACACGCCGGGCACGGACGTGGTCATGGCGCTCGACTGCGCGGCCAGCGAGCTGGTCGGCGAGGGCGGTTACGTCCTGGAGGGCATGGAGCGCCGCCTGGACGCCGCCGGGCTCACCGATTACCTGGCACAGCTTTGCGACGCCCATCCGGTCGTGTCCATCGAGGACGGCATGGGCGAGAACGACTGGGACGGCTGGCAGACCCTGACCACCCGGTTGGGCAGCCGCGTCCAGCTCGTGGGCGACGACCTCTTCGTCACCAACACGCACCGGCTGCACCGCGGGATTCAGGACGGGATCGCAAATTCCATTCTGATCAAGGTCAACCAGATCGGCACGCTGACGGAGACGCTCGACGCCGTGGAGATGGCGCACAAGGCGGGCTACACGGCCGTTATGTCGCACCGTTCCGGGGAGACGGAGGACGCCACCATCGCCGATCTGGCCGTGGCAACGAATTGCGGGCAGATCAAGACGGGCTCGCTTTCGCGCGCCGACCGGACCGCGAAGTACAACCGCCTGCTCCGGATCGAGGATGAACTGGGCCTAGCCGCGCGCTTTCCCGGGCGCCGCGCGCTCTTCCGCAGCTAAAACCCGTCCGGGGCACACCGCCGGCGACCTGCTCGCCCGCGTTGACGCGGCACGCGGGGCGTGATTCTCTCCCGACCATGGCTGTCTTCCGGGAACTCCGCCGTCGCGCCCCACAGATCGCGCCGCAGGTGCTCGCCGCCTGTCTGGTGGCGTATTTCGCGTATCACGCCGTCCAGGGTGACGGCGGCATCCTGGCCTATATGCGCACCCAGGACGCCCTTCAGGAGGCACGCGCGGTGCGCACTGAGCTGCGCGCGCAACGCAAGGAACTCGAACACCGCGTCGAACTTCTGCGGCCGGGCAGCCTGGACCGTGACCTGCTCGCCGAGCGTGCACGGTCGGTGCTGAACTTCGGCCATGCCAAGGACGTTGTCGTGCTCACGCCCGAGACGCCGGCGGACGGGGCAAAGCCCTGAGTTTTTTACGGTTTTCCAGTTGATCGGTCCCAATAACGGAACCTTGGTTAATTCGCATTTTATCGTGTGAAATCAAGAGCTTGTACGCCTTTCGGTTAGGTCCGGGACAGCTTGCAATTGCGCCCGGATCCCAGTACCCTGCGACGTAAAGCGGCGGCGCGATCCGCCCAGCGCGAGGGGAGGCCATGGCGAACAAGCGCAACGCCGGCGCGACCACCAGCAAGTCGCGCACGCGCCGCTCCGGGACGAAAACGGGGGCGGCCCGGCTTGAGACCGATCCCACCCTGGGGCTTTCCAAGGACCGGCTCTTCCAGCTTTACCGCGACATGCTGTTGATCCGCCGCTTCGAGGAGAAGGCGGGACAACTCTACGGCATGGGCCTCATCGGCGGCTTCTGTCACCTGTACATCGGCCAGGAAGCCGTGGTGGTGGGCATGAAGGCCATTACCCGCGAGGATGACCCCGTGGTCGCCTCGTACCGCTGTCACGGTCACATGCTGGCCAGCGGCATGGAAGCGCGCGGCGTCATGGCGGAGCTCACCGGCCGGCGCGGCGGCTATTCGCACGGCAAGGGCGGTTCCATGCACATGTTCAGCGTCGATCGGGCGTTCTACGGCGGCCACGGCATCGTGGGCGCACAGGTCCCGATCGGCACGGGTATTGGCTTCGCGCTGAAGTACACCGACAGTGATCTGATCTGCCCGACCTACCTGGGCGACGGCGCCGTTAACCAGGGGCAGGTCTACGAGTCCTTCAACATGGCGGAGCTTTGGCAGCTCCCGGTGCTCTACGTCATCGAGAACAACAAGTATGGCATGGGTACCAGCGTCGAGCGCGCCTCTGCGACCACCGAGCTGTACCAGCGCGGCGAGGCCTTCGGCATCCCGGGCGAGCAGGTGGATGGCATGCACGTGCTGTCCGTGATGGAAGCCGCGCAGCGTGCGGTGGAATTCGTGCGCAACGGGCGCGGCCCGTTCATCCTGGAGATGCTGACCTACCGCTACCGCGGCCACTCCATGTCCGATCCGGCGAAGTACCGCACCAAGGAAGAGGTGCAGAAGATGCGCACGGAGAAGGACCCGCTGCTGCGTCTGCGCGAGGTCATGGAGGCCGAGTGCGGCGTCACCGACGACGAACTGAAGGCCATCGACCGGGAGATCAAGGACCACGTCTCCGAGGCCGCCGAGTATGCCCAGGAGAGCCCGGAGCCCGATCCGGTCGAGATGTACACCGACGTCACGCGCGAACGCTGACTCGCGTTCGTCGCGTGCCCGCCTGCCGCAAGGGAATCACGCCGGATGCCCATCGAAGTCCTGATGCCGGCCTTGTCGCCCACGATGACCGAAGGCAAGCTTGCCACGTGGCAGAAGGCCGAGGGCGATTCTGTCGCCACTGGCGACGTCCTCGCGGAGATCGAGACGGACAAGGCCACCATGGAGGTGGAGGCGGTCGACGAGGGTACACTCGGCCGCATCCTGGTCCCCGCGGGCACCGAGGGCGTGGCGGTGAACACGCCCATCGCGCTGCTGCTCGCCGAGGGCGAGACGCAGGCCGATCTGGCAACGGCGGAACAGGCCGCGCGCGCCAAGATGGACGGCGGCGGTGGCGCGGCAGGGCCTGAGCACGAGCCGAAACCGGAGACCGAACCCGCCGCCGTGGGTGCGGGGGCCGCGGAGGCCGACGCCGCGAGCAGCGCGCCGGCTGCTGCCAGGACCATGCCCGCCACGCCCTCGGGCGAACAGGTCGACAAGTCGCTCTACGATGCCGATGGCAACCTGCGCCTGCCGTCGATCACCGCGGAGGAGCCGCGCACCTCGTTCGCCGCTGTCACCGCGCCCGAGCCGGAATGGACCGGCGGGACGCGCACGCAGGCCCTGCGCGAGGCGCTGCGCGACGCCATGGCCGAGGAGATGCGCACCGATTCGCGCGTCTTCCTCATGGGGGAAGAGGTCGCCAACTACGAGGGCGCGTACAAGGTCACCGTCGGCATGGTGCAGGAGTTCGGCGCCCGACGGGTTGTGGACACGCCCATCACCGAGCACGGCTTCGCCGGTGTGGGAATCGGCGCGGCATTCTATGGCCTGCGCCCGATCGTGGAGTTCATGACCTGGAATTTCGCCATGCAGGCGATCGACCAGATCATCAACTCGGCCGGCAAGAAGCTCTATATGTCCGGTGGACAGATCAACTGTCCGGTGACCTTCCGCGGCCCCAACGGCCCGGCCTCGCGCGTGGCCGCCCAGCACAGCCAGGAATACGCGAGCTGGTACGCGCACGTGCCGGGACTCAAGGTCATCTCGCCGTACCACGGTGCGGACTACAAGGGCCTGCTCAAATCCGCGATCCACGACCCCAACCCGGTCATCTTCCTGGAGAACGAGCTGCTGTACGGGCAGACGTTCGAGATCCCGGATACCGACGACTGGTACGTGCCCATCGGGAAAGCGAAGGTCGCGCGCCCGGGAACCGACGTGACCCTGGTGGCCCACGCCATCATGGTAAGCCGCGCGCTGGAGGCGGCGGAACGCCTGTCGCAGGAAGAGGGCATCGAGGCGGAAGTCATCGACCTGCGCACGCTGCGCCCGCTCGACGTGGATACGGTGATCGCCTCGCTGAAGAAGACGAACCGCATGGTCACCTGCGAGGAGGGCTGGCCCTACGCGGGTATCGGCTCGGAGCTGTCGGCGCTGGCGATGGAATACGCCTTCGACTACCTCGACGCGCCGGTGCTGCGGGTCTGCGCCAAGGATGTGCCGCAACCCTACGCCGCCAACCTGGAAAAGCTCACCGTGCCGCAGGCCGAGGACGTCTTCGCCGCCGCGCGCATGGTGTGCTATCGCGCCTGACCACCCCGCCGGACGCCCGAGCGAGCCGGAGGCCGCATGCCCACGAACATCCTCATGCCGGCGCTATCGCCGACGATGACCGAGGGAACCCTGGCGCGCTGGCTGGTCAGGGAAGGCGACACCATCGCGAGCGGCGACGCGGTCGCGGAAATCGAGACCGACAAGGCGACCATGGAGGTCGAGGCGGTCGAGGAGGGGCGCATCGGCCGGATCCTGGTCGCCGAGGGCACGGAAAACGTGCCCGTCAACGCGCCCATCGCCATTGTGCTGGAAGAGGGCGAGGACGCGAGTGCTCTGGAAGAGGCGGGTGCCCCGGGCGGCGGGGCGAGCGCGCAGGGCACGGCCCCGTCCTCCGGGGGCGCGCCGGCCCCCTCCGCCGCCCGGGCCGAGGCGGCGACATCGCCGCGCAGCACGGGCGCACCCGGTACGCCCGAGAGCCTGGCGCAGGCGCCCCCGGCACCGCCGGCGCCCAGCGACGCCCAGGGCAACCGCATCTTCGCCTCGCCGCTGGCCCGCCGCATGGCGCGCCAGGCGGGCATCGACGTGGCGCAGCTTGCGGGCAGCGGGCCGCACGGCCGTATCGTCCGGGCCGACGTCGAGCAGGCCATCGAGCGCGGCGCCGGTGCCGCGGAGGCAGCGACAGCAGCCGCGCCGCCGTCGTCGCAGAAGGCCGCCGAAAGGCCGGCGGCGGAAGCCGCCCAGCCGGCTGCGAAACAGGCCGCGCCGGGCGGCCCGGACGCCAAAGCGCAGGCCGACATGCTGGGCATGGCCTATGCGGAGCGGCCCATGTCCGGGATGCGCAAAACCATTGCCAAGCGCATGGTCGAGGCCAAGCAGGCCGTTCCCCACTTCTATCTCACCGTCGATTTCGAGATGGACGCCCTGCTTCGCACACGGAAGGAACTCAACACCCGCGCCGAGCAGCACGCCGACGGGGTGAAGCTTTCCGTGAACGACTTCCTCATCCGCGCCTGCGCACTCGCACTGATGCGGGTGCCCGCCGCCAACACCGCCTACAACGGCGACACCGTGCTGCAGTACGCGCATGCCGACGTCTCCGTCGCCGTGGCCACGGAGAACGGGCTCATCACGCCCATCGTCAAGCAGGCGGAGACCAAGGGGCTCGCCGCGATCAGCCGCGAGATGAAGGACATGGGCGAGCGCGCGCGCCAGGGCCGGCTCAAGCCCGAAGAATACCAGGGGGGGACGTTCTCGTTGTCCAACCTGGGCATGTTCGGCATCAAGGAATTCGACGCGATCATCAATCCGCCGCAGGCGTGCATCCTGGCGGTGGGCAAAAGCGAACAGCGCCCGGTGGTGAAGGACGGGGCGCTCGCCACGGCGACCGTAATGACGGGCACGCTCTCGGTGGATCATCGCGTGGTCGACGGCGCGATCGGGGCGAACTTCCTGGCCGCGCTCAAGACGCTGATCGAGGATCCGCTGACCATGATGCTGTAGAGGCGAGGGAGGCCCGATGGCCGAGACACGCTATGACATCGTCGTCGT
>CAJXKW010000106.1 GCA_913055855.1 uncultured Limimonas sp.
CTCCGAGGCGCTGGCGCTCACGGCGGACAGGGTGGACTTCGCCGAGGGCACGGTGATCTTTGAGACCCTGAAAAAGCGCCGGCCCGCGCGCTACCGGGCGGTGCCCGTCCCGCCAGCCGTGCTCGATGCGCTGGACCTCGTCCACGACGTCCGCCAGCTGCAGCGCCGGGGCCGTGCGCGGGGCGCGCGTCTCTGGCACTGGCACCGCGCCACGGCGTGGCGCCGGGTGGTGGCCGTGATGCGCGACGCCGGCCTCAACGGCCCGCAGGCCACGCCCAAGGGGCTGCGCCACGGCTTTGGCGTGGCGGCCGTGAACGCCGGCATCCCGCTCAACATGGTGCAGGACACCATGCTCGCGCGCCACAGGCGCGCAAGTGGCTTGGCCACGCGCAGCTCAGCACCACGGTCGTCTACGCGGACGCCGTGGGTGCCGAGGAGCACAACATCGCGAGCCGGAGGTGGGCCGAGGGCGCTTCGTACGGAGCGTGAGGGCTGCTTCGAGCGATGACGCTGCTGAACCGAGGCGGTTCAGTCGGCTGAGCGTCCGATGCGGATAATCGGCCCGGTATGATCGTACCGGGCCACAATGTTGTCGCCTTCCCGCGGTGTTCGATGATCACAAACATTCGCGTCGGAGAAGAGCATTCTCATCTTGCTCAAAACGTCATAGAACATGCCGATCCCGGTCCGTTGGTTATAGGACTCAATAAATCCGATCGTATCACAGCCGTCAACCTGCGATACGCGTGGTATGGTTACCCGAGTATGCATCCGCTGTCCCGCGCGCCGCTATCCGTGTCGATCGGGCCCATCCAATCTGTTTCGCCACGGAGCAAACAATGGGCCTTCATGCGCATCTGCTATGACGCCGCCGGGAAGCACGCCGCGTTGATCGCGTCCGGGGAGACGATTGCTGCGCCGAGGCGTGGAGGCGCCTCCACGCCTCGGCCTCGACATCGAGAGGCGTCGCTTTCCTCGCACCCGGCTGTTGCGCATTTCGGCGATCACGACCAGCCTGTTTGCGATCACAACCACCTGATGGTGGACAGCGCACGGCCATGCTGACGGACCAGGGCCGGGAGGCGGTGCACAGCCTGCTCGACCACGGCCCCGAGGGCGCGGAAGCGCACAGCCAGGTTGCGCCCGAACTCACCCAGCCTCGGGACAGCGAAACGAGCCTCCTCGCCCGCCTGCGTGCGCGCGTGGGGCAGAGCGAGCAGCGCCCTCGGGTGACGATCTACACCGAGCGTGGCAAAACCGCCGGGTCGCCGACGCTGGTGGGGACGCACTTCGTGGACATCCGCCGCGAGGGCGGCGTGGCGCAACTCTACCCCCGCGAGGCCATCATCCACATTGACCTGCCGTGGAGCGAGGACGTGTAGATCTCGCGACGTATCGAGGACGATCTATATCGCTACCAATCTGGTGATAGATCATTTGACGATGGAGCGATTTCCGATGATGGCAGCACGTCCTCGCTTAATGCACGGACTTCTTGCGGCAGCGCGCTCAGATCTTGGTCATTAAAATCGAGCGCCAGGTAACGGCTCGATAACAGCGCAGCGACCTCTGCTTGTTGTCGATCCCGATCAGCTTTTATTGGGTCACGATCGGCGCGCTTCGCCAGCCAAGCTTTATGCAAAGCAAAAACGCGTGGATCGACAGTCCACATTCGCAAGGGATAACCCCGTTCATCAAGAAGGATGGGCGATACCTTGGGCGCATGAATGAGCCACTCAAGGCCTGGTATTGGCGCCGCTTTCAGATCGTGCTTTGTTTCACCAATATGGTCGCGGCCCCCCAGTCGCCACGGCGATCGCGTTTCCGCCGTGATAAGGTCTACCTGCATACCTGAATTATTCACGGCACAAAATGCATGTGGCCCTACTAGCCGGAACGTCTTGTCCACTTTTCGCAAGAGACCAATTAGTCCGTCCGCACGAACCTCCTCTGAGAGAACCGCGAGATTTCGACGACCATCAAACAAGAAGTCGGTGTCGCCCGTGCTCAAAACGCCGCGCGGCAGCTGTGTTCCGGTCATGGCCTCATACGCATAAAGCGCGTTTGTCCCAATAACATGAACATGCGACCCGCCAATCTTGGCACTTTGCAAAGCCCTTATGAGTCGCGCCGGCATTTTTGGAATACCAGCAATCTGGACAGCGCGATTAACGGGCGCGGCTTTATTCAGTTGTTCACTCAAATGACGCAAACGTTCCCGTAATTCGCGCCGTTTTGCATAAAACGTATTATATACATGCTCGGTCCGTGGCGATTGCGGGCCGAGGCTTTTTTCACTGTTGCGTCGCTTATAGTGAAGATACCACTGCCCCCGCCGTTGAACCCAGCGCATATGACCTGAACACTCATGGTTGTATTGGCGCAGCGTTGCTTCGTACGCTGCATACATGTCCCGCGTGTCAATGAACCGCCTGCGCTGCTCGCCATCTAATTCGCGGATTTCGACCATGTTCCCACTCTAGCGACGGAATGGGCCTGATATCGTGGGAACGTCGCAACGATCAAGATGTTGTGCTGTTACCCCGTTGTGCGGCTGCCGCGCGTCCACCGGGGAAGTAGCTGTAGAAGGTCGCCTCCGAGACCCCCAGGGCCTCGCGGATCTCGCGGACGGTGAGACTGGGGTCGGCGAGCATGGCCTTGCCGCGGCGGATATCCGCCTCGGAGAGCTTGCGCTTGCGCCCCGGGGAACGGCCGCGTTTGCGCGCGGCCTGGAGACCGGCCGTCGTGCGCTCGCGGATGAGGTTGCGCTCGAACTCCGCAAGCGCGCCCATGACGTGGAAAAAGAAGCGCCCCGCGGCCGTGGAGGTGTCGATCGCTTCCTGCAGCACGCGCAGCTCCACGCCCTCGTTGTCCAACTGGGCCGCCAGATCCTCGAGCTCGCGCACGCTGCGCGCCAGCCGGTCGAGGCGCCAGGCGACGAGCTGGTCGCCGGGGCGTAGGGCGCGCAACGCTTCGTCGAGGCCGCGGCGCTCGCGGGCCGCGGAGGTCTTGTCGGTGTAGATGCGCTTGCGCTCCACGCCGGCGCGTTCCAGGGCGTCCAGCTGGAGCGCGAGATCCTGGTCATCCGTGGAGACGCGTGCATAGCCGATCAGGGTCACTGGCTTTCCTCCTCACGCCGCGCCCGTTCGGCGCAGAGCGCAGCCATGCCCGGCTTCCGCTGCCGCACCACGGCCTGCATTTCCGGTGGCATCACGGTCCAGGCGGAAGCGGGGTCGGCGAACACCGGCGGCAGGCGATCGACGCGCTCGGTGATCAGCCCGGCCGCCCCCATCCCGGTGTGGCCGAGCGCCTGGGACGGACACGTGGCCGGCGGGGCATCGTGCGCGAGCTCGGCGAGCAGCTTGAGCTGAGGCTCACTGGCGGGAAAGGGGATGATGTTTACCATTGCGCCCCTCGGAAATCCGGCACCAGGCTACCAAAACCCGAGGGCGTTTTCCAAGGTGGGTTTCCGATGGCTCTCAGCCCCGGCTTGGGGGCAGAATCCGGACCCCTCGGAAAAGGCCCGAATTTTCGGGGCTACACCGAAGTCCTTGAAGAATCCGTAACCGGTGCTACTCAAAGCGCTGCGAACCTCCGTGAGCCAGCGCAAGCGAAAACGAGTACAGCCACGGATTCACCAGCGCAGGCCACGTTCACAAGACGGTGGTGAGGCGTGGGTTTTTACGTCTGTTGACGGCCGTAGTTTTCGTTGATACGATATTCACGTTACCTTGTAAAAAGAGGAGGAAACGCAATGGCGGAACCTGGGGATATCGTTTACGATAACGAAACAGGTGAAAATATTGTCGTTAAAGAAGTTGATAAAGATGGAAATATAACTGCATATTCACGGGAAAATCAGGATGGTGGCCGCCCGAGAAAACGTGCGCCGCATGAATATGAAGAAGACTGACAATTCTAGTTTATTGGTGAGGGTCCGCCACATGGCGGACCCTCAGTTTTTGCATTATTCAGCCGAACGATGTGTATGTAGGCTGTTATTTTTAAAAAATGTGAACGTCCGCTCCGGCGCATAAGCGCCCTTATGCCGGGCGTGTGCGGCTTTGCACGAAGTGCTCAACGAGTGCCGGGGCCGGGGCGGGCGATCGAGCATCGTCGAGACAGACACTCGACTGTGTGCCGCATTTCGCACCGGGTGATGTTTCACTTGCCCCGCGGGCGGTGCGCATCACAGATACGCACCGCCCGCGGGGCTCAAAAACCAGGCCCGGACGGGTCGGCGTCCGGCGTGTCCTCCGCGCCTGCATCGTCCGTATTTTCACGCGTAGATTGCATTTGCTTAATCCGCGCAAGTCGCGGATCTTCGACTTGCAACCTATGTTGAGTATTACAAGTCGTCTCGTTCTGCTGCGAACGCGACCTGGTTTCCGAATTCCAAGACTCCCAGAAACGATTTAGAACTTCTTGTCGTTTCTCGGGACTCGGGCGAGACGAAGCACGTACGTCACGCTCACGCTTGTGAACATTGATCTCACGATTCACAACAAAAGCTTTACGATTGGCTAATTCTTTTTCGCGCTGTTCCACGGTGTTCTCGCGCTTTTCAATATACTTTTTATAATTTTCAACTTTGTATTCAAGCTGCTGCATATCTTGTTCGCGCTTCGCAACATCCGATTCACGTTTGGTAATCGCGTCGATCTTTTTCTTCATTTTGTCCGCTGTTTCTTTGATCCAGCGCCAAACCCGCTCACGCGCGGGCTTGATCTGCGGCTCGATCTCGTCACATGTCGCGCGATCGCAATATTCGATGACCTGACCGCCCTGATCGTTACGACGAGCATCAGTAATCCGCCCGTCCATCCATGCGTGGACTCCGGTTTCGAGCGCGTGAGCGCGGGCCTGGGCGTTCTGGGCGTCCTGGCGTTCACGGTCGGCTTGGCGCCGCTGCTCGGCTGCAGCCTCACGCTCGCGGTCGGCATCTAAACGGCATTTTTCAGCACACTGTCGCTGATAATTTGCTTGTTCTCGCTCAATAGCAACAAAACGACGACTATTATCCGCAGCTATGCGACTAATTTCTGCAAAACCGCGATCCAAATTGGCAGCGGCGCGATCTGCATTTGCTGCTTCGTGTTGACGCTCAGCAGCGTCGCGCTTTTTCTGAGCATCAACAAGCACGTCATCCGCCATGGCGGCAGCCGCAGCGGCTTCGGCGAGCTGCGCATCGGCCATGGCCTGCGCCATAGCCTCAATGCGCTGAGCGCGCTGCTCGGCATCGTGCGTGATGCGCCCGGCTTCGGCCTTGGCCGTGGCCACAGCCTCGGCCTGCGCCTGCTCTTGGCGCCACTGACGCCGCGTGAGACGGCGCCGGCCGGGGCCGTTTCGGCTGTGGCCGTAGTCCATGCTGACGCCGTGCCAAAATGTATCTTGCCAGTGGCGCATCGCTTCGGAATACGCGACCCCTGGCCGCTCACCATCGGCTTTCGCTTGTGCGGCTGCGACTTCGCCCGGGTGGGTCTGCTTGGCATCGAGGCGAGCCGTCGCCTCGGCCGTGGGCATCCCGACCACGTGGACGTGGGGGTGCGATTCGTCGCGGTGCTCGACGACGCTCAGCACCTCCACACCGCGAGCACGCATGTCTTCGCAGAGCCAGCGCACAGCGTCGTCGCGCCACGCTTCGTAGGCGGCCAGGGCGTCAGGATCGTCGAGGGCGGCAACGGGGGTCGGGTGGCTTGCGACCGCGCCTTCGATGAGGTGCGTGTCCTTCCTGGGGCCGCTGGTGCCGGTGCGCTTGAGGGCGCGACGCTGCTCCCGGGCGCGCTCGTCGACAATGCCCGGCACCTCGGCCGGGTCATGGCCAGCCAGCACGCGCGGCGCTTCCGGCTGCTCGACGTGCGGCGTCGCGCCGTCCTGGCGCGCCAGCTCGGCGGCGATCTGGCTGATGCTGCGCCGCGCCGACTGCGCCTTCCGCGAGTACGTTTCGATGCGCACAAACTGGTAGCCGGCCATCCCAGCACCTCCGATTCCGCCCCGCGCGGGGGTCCAGGGGGCCGTGCCCCTGGCCGACGTGAGAAGCGGGAGGGACCCACAACGTGGGAGGGTGCCCGCTTCTCTAAGTCGGTCGCTTAGAGTAACCTTCTTACAAGCTACAGTGCGTGCACCGACTGAAAGCACCAAACGTGGCGCGACGCTGGGCGGAACTTCTCCCGGCGCCGACCAATGGGACGGAGCCATGACCGAGCTGCTCCAACGCCTCGAAACGGCGCGCGCCGAAAAGCGGCACAGCATCATCACAAGCCTGCGTGACCGCCTGCATGCGGTGCGGCCCACGCCGACGGCCGTCGTGCTGTTCGGCTCGATCGCACGCGGTGATTTCGACGGGCGCTCGGACATCGATCTCGTCGTCATCGAGGAGGCATCGGGTGTGCATGAAGCCCTCGTCGACATCGCGCGGCCGATCGACCTCGTCCCCATCCCCGTGACCAATTGGCAGCGCCGCCTGGCGGACAGCGACCGGTTCGTCACTGGCGTGCGCCAAGAAGGCGTGCTGTTGGCCGGAACCTGGCCGGACGGGCTGATGATGACCGACAAAGACACCGACTTCGGCGACCAGCTGATCGCGTCGATGGGCGAAGCGCTTGCGCATGCGCGCGGCGAAGCAACCGGCGTGCGCGAAACGCAGATCGAGGTGCCGACGCCCGAGGCGCGGGCTATCAGAAATAAGATAGGCCTGTCCCAAAAGCGCTTCGCACCGCTCCTGGGCGTTAGCGTCTCCGGCCTACAGAAATGGGAGCAGGGGAAGCGGCGCCCGATGGGCGCGGCCGCGACGCTGCTGCACGTTATGGACGAGGATCCTGCAACCTTCGCGCGGGCTCTGGGTACGGCGAAGACGGACAAACAAGCTGACATCAAGCAAACGAAAAAGTGCTGATATGCTTTAAACCGTCCGCATATATGATTTGATGTACGTGTAACCTACAGTCAACTGAATAGTTGCGCGGGATTGCGGAAGAGCTACCTTACTCTAATAAAGTGAAACTTGATCCGGCTGCTTGCGCCCCTGGCGCGCTTGATGCAGCGCGGCAGCGCGCCAAACGTGCCAAAGTTGCATCTGCGCCTTAACGGCGCCGATAGATTGCACGGCCGGGCGTGGCCTTCGGCCGGGCCGGTCGGGTGCCCTTCGGCGCGCTATGCCGGTTAAGGTCCGGGCGCTAACGCGCCCGTTCTAGCTTGACCGGCGCGCGCCTTCGGGCCGTGCGCAGGCAGGACGATCACGGCGATACGGGCTTGCCCGGTATAATTTTTATACTATTCTGCCTACATGGAGTTCGAGTACGATCCGGAGAAAAGCGCCGCCAACAAGGCCAAGCACGGCATCGACTTCGAGGAAGCCCAGGCGCTGTGGGACGACGAGATGCTCCTGGAAGCGCCTGCAAAGGCCACAGATGAGCCGCGCTTCCTCGTCGTGGCAATGCTGGGCGGCAAGCACTGGACAGCCGTGTGTGCCCGCCGCAGCGGGCGTGTACGCCTCATTTCGGTGCGCCGCGCCCGGCCAGAGGAGATCGAGCACTATGAAAGCGCGTGAGTTCGACGAGGCTGTCGATGCTGGCGAGGACGTGAGCCAGCACGTGGACTGGTCCCAAGCCACCCGGCCCAACCTGCGGCCAAAGCGCGTCAACGTCGACTTCCCGGCCTGGGAGGTCGATCAGCTCGACCGCGAGGCCCGGCGCCTGGGCATCACCCGCCAAGCCCTCATCAAGGTCTGGATCGCCGAGAAGCTGGCCAACCCAAACGACGCTTAATGAGTGCGTGTCAAAACCCCGCATAAGATCCTATGAAGGCGACGGAGCCGGGAGGATGTTACCTCCGTGGTGTCGAACAGATCGCAGCAAGTAGGTGATCGAATGTCGACGACGTCGCCCTCGACGCCCGCCACCAACGAGAGTGACACAATCTATGCCGCCATTGAACTGAGTTCGATTAACTGGTTGCTAGCGATTCAGGCACCCGACCGCCGGAAGACCAGCCGTCACCAGGTGCCCGCCGGCGACAGCGCCAAACTGATCGCGCACCTCGAACAGGCGCGCACCCGCGTTCACGAACAGACGGACGCGCCAGTGGCGGTGTGAGGTGTCCCGGCTTCCTCGGAGGCTGTGGGGTTTGGACGATCAGGCCGCCATGGCGGCCTGAGCGCTCGGCTCGAAATATTTCGCCTCGGCTTCCGCTGGCGGGATGTGACCGAGCGGTTCTAGCAGGTGCCGGTGGTTGAACCAATCGATCCATTCGAGGGTGGTCAACTCCAGCGCCTCCAGGTTGCGCCAGGGGCCGAGACGGCGGATGACCTCCGTCTTGTAGAGCCCGATCACCGTCTCCGCGAGCGCGTTGTCGTAGCTGTCGCCGACGCTGCCCACCGACGGCTGGATGCCCGCGTCTTGCAGCCGCTGTGTGTACTTGAACGAGACGTACTGAACGCCCCGGTCGCTGTGGTGCACCATCTCGCCGTTCGAGACCGGCTGACGCGCGTGGAGCGCCTGCTCCAGGGCGTCCAGCACGAAGCCGGTCTTGGCGCTGTGCGAGGCCCGCCAGCCCACGATCTTTCGGGCGAACGCGTCGATCACGAAGGCGACGTAGGCGAAGCCGTGCCAGGTTGCGACATAGGTAAAGTCGGAGACCCACAACGCGTTGGGACAAGCCGGCTGGAAGTCCCGGTTCACGTGGTCGAGCGGGCCCGGCTGGCCCTTGTCGCTGACCGTGGTGCGCTTGGCCTTGCCGCGAACCGCGCCCTGCAGGCCCATTTCCTGCATCAGGCGTTCGAGCGTGCAGCGTGCGACCTCGAAGCCCTCGCGGCGAAGCTGGTGCCAAACCTTGCGCACGCCGTAGACCCGGAAGTTGGCGCTGTGACGCATCAAGTGGAATTGGTGATGTCGCCGATCGGGGCGGCGAGCAGGTAGATCATGGCGATAAAGGTAGCGGGGCTGCTGTATCCGCGTGCGCGGTGCCGGGCGGCCTGGAAGATCGAGTTCAGGCCTTCCAGGCGGGCGTTGGAATAGGTTGAGTGCCAGCGCTGGATGATGCGGTCGAGCTGTTGGCGGACAGTGGCGATCGCCTTCCGAACGGGCTCCAGGGCGTCGCTCCGGGCAGTCATCTCGTCGGCGTGGTTCAGGAAGCGCGTCAAACGCCAGCGGGCCGCCTGAGGTGTGGCGGCTTTGCGCACCCAGCGCAGCTTCTCCTTGATCTTGTACGCCTCGCCGGTCGCCAGGCCGAGGCGTTCCAGCTCGGCGAGGGCCTTGCGATCCCGGTCTTTCAGGGCGCCGTCGCCTGCTTTCACGGTCGCCCACCGGGCGCCCTTGGGCATGCGGGTCTGCTTGGCTTCGCTGCGGCGCACGCTCTCCACCGCATCGGTGAAAAGCTGGACGACGTGGAACCAGTCGACGGTCTGGCTGGCGTTCTCGAAGGTCTCCTCGACCGCGTTCTGGAAGGCGCCGGACATGTCGCAGACCACTTCCGCGATCGCCGCCCCGTCACCGCCGTGAGCCTCCAGGAAGCGCCGGAACCGCCGTACGCAGTCCTTGCCCTTACCCGGCGTGGCGAACAGGACCGGCTCGTGCTTGCGGCCGAGGTCGATGAACACCGTGATGTAGCGGTGCCCGCGCTTGGCCGCGGTTTCGTCGAAAGCCACGGCTCGCACGGCGCTCAGGTCCATGCGCGCGAGCGCGCGGTGGACGTAGAACAGCACGACCCGCCACAGGCGTTTGTCGGTGATCGCCATCTGCCGGGCCGCGGCCTTGACCGGCATCTCGCGCACCAGCGCCAGAGCGGCCTGCTCGAACAGCAGCGTGAAGCTGCTGCCCTCGCGCGCCCAAGGCACCTGGATGCGTTTGACGCCGTGCTCGGGGCAGTTCACCCGCGGCACTGGCGCGGTCAGATAGCAGTGGTGCTGGAAGAAGTTCAGGTGGCGCCAGGTCATCTCCTTGAAGTCGTGCGCCTTGCAGGATCGCCCGCACGTCGGACACGGGAACTGGGCACCGCGCCGCGTCCCGACGCGCAGATGCAGCTCGTGCGGCTGTTTGCTGGTCTCGAGGTGCTGGTCGAGGAGCGTCCAGGGCTCCTCCAAACCCAAACCGAGCGCGAAGATGTCCTGGCTGCTGCCCACCGGAACCCCCGGGCCGCTGCTGGCGTTGGCCACCGCAGCCGCCGGGCTGCGCCTTATCGCGGGGCTCCGCCCGCCGGCCGCGGCATCTCTACCCGTTGAACTCGAGGGCCAACCTGCCGCGCATCCCAGGGAACGCGCCACCCGAAATCCACTCGCAGCGTCGAGGAGCCAGAATTTTCACGCGGTCCGCGCGCTTGGCGCGAAAGACGAACAGCTCGCCCGAGAACGGATTCCGGCCCAGGCGCTCCTGGATGACGGCCGCGAGACCATCGATGCCCTTGCGGAAATCGACCGGCTCCACCGCCAGCAGGATGCGCACCTCGCCCGCGGGCGTGATCATCGCTCGGCACGGCGCAGCGCCGATACCACCCGCGCCAGCGCCGCCTCGTCCACGCCCGCGTCCACGCGAATGCGCGCGCCCGCCGTCTCCACCTCGATCGCGGTGCTGTCCGCCGCGGTGGTCGTGCCATCATTGGCTCCCAGGCGCGTATCCGCCGCGGTCCCCGCTTGGCGCGCCGCAATCTGCTCCCGCAGCCGGCGCCGCCAAGTAAACAGCTGATTTGGGTTCAACCCGTGCCGGCGCGCAACGGCCGAGACGCTGACCGCCGGGTCCATGCTTTCCTCAACGATCCGCGCCTTAACTTCCGGCGGGAAATACCGCCGGCGCGCCGAGCCCTGGATCACCGTGACCTCGGCGAACTCCTCGCTCGTGCTAACCGTATGGTGAACGTCAGACATGGTCCCTCCCGACATCTACCGGGCGGGAACCAACATCAGCCACGACGATCGCTACAACGTGGGGCGGCCACGACGCTTACATCTTATTGATGATCCTAACGGACTCACCGCGAGGCGTGCAACACTATGACCAATTCTGTTGCACGCCACTTATGCGGCGGCACAGCTGCGAGACTTCCTTCGCTCAGTCACCCATCGTCGTCCCGGTCCAGCCGGTCGAGCACAGTCAGGGCTGTATCCCGGTCGCCTTGAGCCGCCATCGCCCGAAAACGGTTCTCCACGTCCCACGCTGTGATGGCCTGGGTGCTCAGTTCTTCAAACAGCTTGTTGACACTGATCCCGCGGCTTTGGGCCAGGGCTTTCAGGCGGGCGGCCGTGTCGTCGGGCAGCCGGATCGTCAGGGTGCTCATGAGACTGCCTCCAGATACGTCCGTGGGGTGCGGAGACGGGCGTTGGGGAGCTGAAGTTCACCGCCTCCCACATCCCGTACGTTCCAGGTTACGATGTACGCTGCAGCGCCGGCCATCGCCAGCTCGACCAGATGGTTGTCGGCTTCATCCGGGAGGTTGGGCCGCCAGCGATAGAAGATGTGCACCCAACGGCCCGCGGCCGCCAGTGCTGCCAACACGGCCTCTCGTTCCGCTCTCGTGGTCCAGCCATCCATGTCTTCGCGGGAGAGGACGGCTTCGTATTCCAACCAAAGCGTGGTGCCGAAAAGGGGCACATCACGACCGTCGATAGCGCGGCGCAGGACCTCCCGTGATCGCCCCCCGCCAGCGCGCAGGCCGGCGACCACCACGTTCGTATCGAGGACAACGTCGGCCATTGAGACAGCATATATGCTGTCACCGGCAGCCGCAAGTACCAATTCTGTTGTAGCTCCCCGTCACCCCCAGATCCAACAAAGCGCCTCGCCGGGCGAGCGGATGGGAATGCCCCGGACACGGTCTAATGCCCGCATGTCCCGCTTGTCGCCGGAGACGACCAGCCCAGCTTGACCGTTGACCGCGATGGCAAGGATCGGATCGTCTTTCGGATCGGGCGAGATGGGCTGGACAGGAACTTCCTTCAGCACCATAGCCCAGCTTGAAAGATTGCGAACGATGAGCTTGGCTTCGTCCGGGGCGACATGCTTGCGGACGCGCGGGCGTCCCAAGACATCACCGACCTCCGCAATCTGAGCCGGCGATGTCAGCACCTCGATCTCGCCGCGCAGCCAAGCCTGGTACAGCTGATCCGGCGCCGTGCCGGCCGAAATCAAAGCGCTGATCAGGACGTTGTTATCGAGAACGATCCGCACGAACCGCGTCCGTCTCCTGGTGGATCAGCTCAAGAAGCCCGTCCTGATCCGCGTCAGCATTGCGCTCCTTCACCTCGCGGACCGTCTGGCCGAACACATGCCGGCGAACGGCTTCATCGACGACACGGGACAGATCCCCTTTCTTGCCGCCCATGCGGGCGAGGAAGCGGCGCAAGGCACGGTCGGTTTCGTCGGGAATGGTGAGGTTCCAGCGCGCCATCTCTACACTCCGCGTCTATGCAGCTAAACACATAGATGTTGCTCCGCGCACCCACAAGCCCGCGCCGCCTCCCGGTCGCCTTGAGACGCCATAGCCCGGAAGCGGTTCTCCAGGTTTCACGCTGTGATGGTCTGGGTGCTCAACTCTTCGAACAGCTTCTTAACGCTGATCCCGCAGCTATGAGCCAGGGCCTTCAAGCGGACCGGTTGTGTCGTCGGGCAGCCGGATGGTCAGGGTGCTCATGAGCCTGCCTCCAGGCACGTTCGTGGTGTGCGGACATGGACCTTGGGGACATGGAGCTCGCCGCTTCCCACGTCCCGCACGTTCCAGATCTCGACCGCCAAGCGAAACCTGATGGAACGTGCCTTCAACCGCCTTAAAGACTACCGACGCTTCGCCACACGCTTCGACAAACTTGGCCTGATGCTCGAAGCTACCGTCGCCTCATCGCCACACGTACCTGGTTCCTCATTTGAGTCCATAGCCTAGCCGGCACCCCTATGTCCGGGCGCGCACGAGGTCAAAGCCTAGCACCCGATAGCCATTGCGCGTGAGCGCGCGCGCCAAGTCCGCCGCTTTAGGGCCGTAGCCCGAGAGATCTATGAGATCCGCAGCTAGCAGCTTTTCGTCGAAGGCACGCTGCCGCTCAAAACCTTGCTGGTCGAAAGCCATATACCGGGACTTCATTGTCAGTCGCGGCGCGGCCTTGTCGTCACCGTATTCAAACTCATCGACCTCCTGGGTCCGCAAGTTTATCTTGATACGCTCGACGAGACGCGGCAACGGCTTTCCCTCGAAATCGTCAAATCTCAATAACGTAATCTTACCGGACCATATATGGAGCTTAACGAGATCAACCGTCTGCGCATCTATCGTGCCGTACAGTTTCTCAGCACAGCCGACCAAAGTCCGAAGCAATTCAGGCAGACGAGGTACCAGCTCGACGTGGAGCTGCAACGAGTGCTCCCCAAACATGTAGCCCACGCCGTTCGCCTCGGCCGTCCGGTTGAGCGCCTCGAGAATGCCCGCCCGGTTCATGCCGATGTCGAGCGACACCGCCTTGCAGCTGTCGAACAGCCGGTCCATGTGCTCG
>CAJXKW010000107.1 GCA_913055855.1 uncultured Limimonas sp.
GTCGCGGCGTGGCGCGAGGCCGAGGCTGTCGTCGTGACGGTCGCCGACGAGGGGCCGGGCATCCCGCCGGGCAAGCTTGACGCCATCTTCGACCGATTCTACTCCGAGCGGCCGAAGAGCGAGAAGTTCGGCGGCCACTCCGGCCTCGGCCTGTCCATCTCGCGCCAGATCGTGAACGCCCACGGCGGTACCATCCGCGCCGAGAACCGCGCGGACAGCGATGGCACGGTGCTCGGGGCGCGGTTCGTGGTGCGGCTGCCGGTGGTGTAGCGCCGTTCACCGGCCTCAGTCGCCCCGGCTTCACCCCACGCGTTCGCGCCACCAGGCGATGAAGTCATCCGCGGGCATCGGTCTGGCGTAGAGAAAGCCCTGCGCCTCGTCCGCCCCCAGCTCGCGGATCGTCGCCGCCTGTTCCTGCGTCTCCACGCCCTCGATCAGGACGGTGGCGCCAACGCCCCGCGCCAGCCCGATCACGGCCCCGAGCAGGATGCGGTCCGTGGGATCCTCGGCCGCCGTGCGCGCCAGCGAGCGGTCGATCTTGATGGTCTCGACGGGGAGGCGGCTGAGCTGACCGATGTTGGAATAGCCCGTGCCGAAGTCGTCCAACGACAGATGCAGCCCCGTCGCGGCCAGGGCGCGGGCGCGCTCAAGGCTCCGCTGCGGGTCCCGGAACGCCGCTGTCTCCGTGATCTCCAGCTCGAGGTATTGGGGATCCACGCCCGCCTCGGCGAGGATGCCGACGATCTGATCCGGAAGGTCCGGGCGGCCGAAGTCAATGCCGCTGAGATTGACCGCGATCCGCGGCACCGGCCCGTCCGCATCCTGCAGGCGGCGCAGCCGGGTGCATACGTCCCGGAGCACCCACCTGGAGATCTCGTGGATCAGCCCGTCCCGCTCGGCCTCGGGAATGAACATGCCCGGTCCGAGCAGGCCCCGCGTGGGATGGTTCCAGCGCACCAGGGCCTCGGCGCTGACGGGCATGCCGTCGGACAGGCGGATCTTGGGTTGCAGGTAGGTGCACAGCTCGTCGCGCCCGATGGCGCTGCGCAGGTCCGAGAGAACCTGAACGCGCGCGCGGGCGGCCTCGGTCATGGTGTCGTCGTGGAAGTGGATCGCCTGCACGCCGTCGGTCTTGGCGCTCTTGCAGGCGTTGCGCGCCTGTGTGAGCACCTCGTCGAAGCTCGCCTCTCCGGTGCCGTGTGCAATACCCAGCGCCGCATCCAGGGTCAGGGTCTGCGTGCCCACGTGGAAGGGCTCGACGAGCGTGGCGTGCGCGGTGTTGGCCACCGACCACGCGTTCTCGGTGCCCTGGGCGGGGGCGAAGATGGCGAACTGGTCGCCGGTGATCCGGGCCACCGTCCCCACCGAGCGCATGGTGCCGTGCAGGCGCCGGGCGGCCTCCACCAGGATGCGGTCGCCGCCACTGTAGCCGAGGGCGTTGTTGACCGCGTGAAAGTCCACGAGGTCGATATAGATCAGGGCATACCCCGCGGCATGCGCGCTCTCGCCGGCGCACTCGGCGGCGATCTCGGCGAGCTTCGCCTTGTTCGGCAGCGCGGTAAGGTCGTCGTGGGTTTCCAGATAGGCCGCGCGCGCGCTCGTTTCCTCGAACCGGGTGATGTTCTCGCCGGTGCCGATGTAGGCGATCACACGCCCGGCGTCGTCGGTGATCCGGCGGATGGTGTTGCGCACGACATAGATCGCGCCCGACTTGGTGCGGTTGCGCACGACACCGCGCCACACGCCGTCGCGTTGGATCGCCGCCCACATCTCGCGGTAGAATTCGGCGCCATGCTCACCCGACTGCAGGATGCGCGGGTTGCAGCCGCGCACCTCGTCCAGGGTGTAGCCGGTGACGTTGGTGAAGGCCTGGTTGACGTGGCGGATACGCAGATGGGCGTCGGTGATCAGGATGGTGTCGTAGGTGGTGTTGAAAAGCACCCGCGCGATCTCGGGCTGTGCCACGGACACGGCCGGCTCGTCCGGCCCCGCCCGCCGGGCTCCGGCGACGCCGGCCGGCGTGTTCGCGGCCGGCGTGTCGGGGCGATGGGGTTCGCCGGTGATGTCCGCCGCATGCACGGCGCCGAGGACCGCCCCGGCCTGGTCGACCACGACCGCATAGCGCGCGCCCTCGGAGCGGATCCGCCGGTCGACCGCATCCGCCGCGGCCTCGGCATCCACGACGAGACAGGCCGCGTCCGCGACGTCGCCCACGGGCTGGATTTCGGGCCGTGCCGTCTCGATGAGGCCTTCGGCCACCGACCGCGGGGTCAGCACGCCAACCACCCCCGAATCACTGAGGACGGGCAGATGCCGCGCGCGTTCCCGGAGCAGGATGCACGCTGCTTCGGTCAGGGATTGCGTGCTTGTCAGCGTCGTTGTGCGGCCGGATACCCGGTCCGCGATACGCGGCGCTTTGGTGAGCGTCGATGCGCTTTCGGGCAATCTCCGGCACCTCCTCAATGCCGCACGAAGGACCTACCCCAAAAGATCATAGGAACGCGTTCGAACGGAGAAAAGGTACGTTTATGTTTTTGTCGTGCCGTTTGCCGGCGTGCGGCGACGCCCCGGCATGGCGCGCGGGAGGCGGTTGCACGGACACCGGATGCGCATGGCCGATAATGTGCTGCGACATGGCACCGCAATCGTTTGCGCGGGGCGTGCCGTTCTCATCCGCGGCCCCTCGGGCGCGGGCAAGTCGGCGCTGGCGCTGCGGCTGATCCACGAGGCGGGCGCGCGATTGATCGCCGATGACCAGACGGCACTGGGCGTGGACCCGTCCGGCCGGCTCGTCGCCCGTGCGCCCGAGACCATCCAAGGCCGGATCGAGGCGCGCGGCGTGGGCATTCTCGAGGTCCCCTACGCTGCCAGCGCACCCGTTTGGCTGGTGGTCGACTTGGGTGATGCCGCGTCCGGCGAGCGCATCCCGGATCCGCCCACCGTGACGCTGCTGGGTGTCGAGGTCCCGCGCGCCACCCTCGACCCGACCGATCCGGCGATCGTGAGCAAGCTGGCTCTTGCCCTGGCGCCGGCTGCGCCAACGTGCGAGACAGGCGGCGGTGCAGGCGACCCCGAAAGCGGCAATTCCATGGCCAGCGCGACACCGGCTCCGGAGAGCGCAGACGCCGTCGGCGACGAGGGCCGGCTGCCTGTCGTGCTGGTCACCGGCATGTCCGGGGCGGGCCGCTCCACGACGCTGAAGGCGCTGGAGGATCTGGGCTACGAGGCGATCGACAACCTGCCGCTGCACGTCCTGCCGCGCATCGTCCACGACGGTGCGGTGGCGGGGCCGCTGGCCATCGGCGTGGACATCCGCACGCGCAACTTCTCCGTCCAGCCGTTCCTGGACGCGCTGGCGGAGCTGCGCGCCGATCCGGCGCTTGCGCTGACGCTGCTTTTCCTGGACAGCGAGGACGAGGTGCTGCGCGCGCGCTTTACCGAGACGCGGCGGCGCCACCCGCTGGCCCAGGAACGCCCGGTTAGCGACGGGATCGCGGTGGAGCGCCGTCTCGTCGCGCCGCTGCTGGCGGAGGCGGATCTCGCCATCGACACCTCCAGCCTGACCGTGCACGACCTGCGGCGAGTCGTCGCCAGCCAGCTCGCGCCGGCGAGCGCGCCCGGCATGGTGGTCTTCGTCACCTCCTTTGCTTACAAGGCGGGTGTGCCGCGCGAGGCCGATCTCGTGTTCGACGCGCGCTTCATGCGCAATCCGCACTATGTGCCCGCCCTACGCCCGCGCACGGGGCAGGACCCGGAGGTCGCCGCCTATGTCGCCGCGGATCCGGATTATGCGCCGATTCGGGACGGCCTCACGGCGATGCTGTCGCGCCTGATGCCGCGTTATGCCGGCGAGGGGAAGAGCTACCTCACGGTCGCCATCGGCTGTACGGGCGGGCGGCACCGCTCGGTCGCGCTGGCCGAGGCGATCGCGGCGTTTTTGCGCGGCGAGGGCTGGCGTGTCATCGTTCACCATCGCGAACTCGGGGTTCGCAATCCGGCGGCCGACCCGCCGGGCCACACGGCATGATGCAACACCGGCGCCGCGGACGCGCCGCCAAGGGGACGCCCATGATCGGCCTTGTCCTGGTTACCCACGGCCACCTTGCGAAGGAATTCGCAGCGGCGCTGGAGCACGTCGTGGGGCCGCAGGACGCGGTGGCGACCGTATGCATCGCGCCCGATGACGACATGGAGGCCCGGCGCCAGGCCATCATCGACGGCATCGCGGCCGTGGACGACGGCGACGGGGTGGCGATCCTGACGGACATGTTCGGCGGCACGCCGTCCAACCTCGCCATGTCCGTGCTGGGGCAGGGGCGCATCGAGGTGATCGCCGGGCTGAACCTGCCCATGCTGATCAAGCTGGCGCGGCTGCGCGACCAGGCGCCCCTGGAATGCGCGGTTCGCCAGGCGCAGGAAGCGGGACGCAAGTACATCAACGTGGCCACGCAGCTCCTGGAGAGCGCGCCGTCGGGCGCCGACGATGGCCGCGCCGGCTCGGGACGCGAATGACGCAGGACACCGAAAGCCCCCATACCCGCGAAGCGGCCGTGACCATCTGCAACCAGCGCGGCCTGCACGCCCGGGCGGCAGCCAAGTTCGTGCGCACCGTGGAAGCCTTCGAGGCCGAGGTAAGCGTGACGAAGGATGACGTCACCGTTCCCGGCACCTCGATCATGGGGCTTATGATGCTGGCAGCCGGCCCGGGCACGACCCTATATCTCCAGGCGACGGGCGCCGACGCCGCGGCCGTCCTGGACGCACTGGCGGCGCTGGTCCGGCGCAAGTTCGACGAAGACGCCTGAGCCCCGCGCGCGTTCGCGGCTGTCGCGGGGTAACGGGCGCACGCAACGCCTTTTGGGGAGGTGACGCTGAACGACGGCGAGTGGCAGAGCCAGGCGCGCCCATCGCCGGGTGCGTCGGCGGAATCCGAGCAGGTGTTCTCAGGGCTGGGTGTTGCGCCGGGTATCGCGATCGGGCCTGTGTTCCTGCGCGAAGGGGGCGATCTTTGCC
Source organism: uncultured Limimonas sp. (assembly GCA_913055855.1). GTDB lineage: Bacteria > Pseudomonadota > Alphaproteobacteria > Kiloniellales > Rhodovibrionaceae > CAJXKW01. The sequence continues at coordinate 5,014 of CAJXKW010000107.1, forward strand.
CGGTCGAGCGCCACGTTGCGGCCGAGCAGGTGTCCGGCGAGCAGGCCCGCTTCGACCGCGCGGTGACGACGGCGCGCAAGCAGCTTGGCAAGGTGCGCGCCCAGGCCGAGCGCTTGCACGGCGCGGCGGCGGAGGAGTTGGGCTATCTTCTGGACGCCCACCTGCAGATGCTCAGCTCGCGCAGTCTGGTCACCGGGGTGCATGCGCGCATTGCCGAGCGGCGGGTCAATGCCGAGGCCGCCGTGATGGCGGAGATCGAGCGCATCGCCGAGGGCTTCGCGGCCGTCGAGGACAGCTATCTGCGCGCCCGGGCGAACGAGGTCCGCGAGGTGGGCCGGCGCATCGTGCGCAACCTCATGGACGCGCCGATCCAGGGTTTTGCCGGCGCCGACCCGGACAGCATCATCGTGGCGGAGGACATCACCCCCGCGGATACGGCCCTGATGGATCCCCAGCAGGTCGGTGGCTTCGCCACGGTGCTGGGCGGCGCCGAGGGGCACACCGCGATCATGGCGCGCTCGCTGGGGCTGCCCGCGGTCCTGGGCATCCCCCATCTGCTGCGCGCCGCCCGGCACGGGCAGACGGCCATCGTCGACGGCTCGCGCGGGACGGTGGTGCTCAACCCGACGGCGGAGCGGCTTGCCCGGTATCACCGGCGGCAGCGCGAACTGGCGCGCGAGGCGCGGGCGCTGGAGCACCTGCACGACCTGGCCGCGGAAACGCGCGACGGTGTGCGCGTGACCCTCGGCGCCAACCTGGAGCTGCCGCGCGAGCTAGCGCCCGCGGTGCGCGCGGGCGCAGAGAACGTCGGACTGCTTCGCACCGAGTTCCTGTTCATGAACCGCGATACCGTCCCCGAGGAGGACGAGCAGTACGATTCCCTGGCCCGGATCGTCGCCGGGATGGACGGGCGCACGGTCACCATCCGCACCCTGGACGTGGGTGGGGAGAAGCTGGTCACCGCGCTGGGCGAGCAGTACACCGATACCCTGAACCCGGCCCTGGGCCTGCGTGCCATCCGCCTGAGTCTGCGCGCGCGCGAGCTGTTCATCCCGCAGATCCGCGCCATCCTGCGGGCGAGTGCCCACGGCCCGGTGCGCATCCTGCTGCCCATGGTAACCAGCGTTCACGAGGTGCGCGAGGTCCGCCAGATCGTTGCGGGCGTGCATGCCGAAATGCGCGAGGCGGGCTGTGCCGTGCCCGAGACGGTGCCGCCCATCGGCGCCATGATCGAGGTGCCCGGCGCGGCCCTGGCGGCGGATGCGCTGGCACAGGCGGCGGACTTTTTCGCCATCGGCACCAACGACCTGACGCAATACGCGTTGGCCATCGACCGGGCGGAGGAACGCGTTGCGCACCTCTACAACCCGCTGCACCCGGCCGTCCTGCGTCTCATCCAGTTCGCCGTGGCGGCGGCGCTGCGCGCGCGCATTCCGATCTCGGTGTGCGGCGAGATGGCGGGCGACCCGCGCTACACGCCGCTGTTCCTGGGCCTGGGCGTGCGCGACCTGTCCATGGCGCCGGGCGCCCTGCCGCGGGTGAAGCAGCGCATCCGCCAGCTCGACGTCGCCGCCGCCACGCACCGGGCCGAGGCCATCATGGACCAGGCGGACAGCGGCCGCATTGCGGCGCTGCTGGACGACTTCAACGGCTAGCGCGCGGGTCGTGAAAGCCAATGCCGCCGGCGGGATGCCGGCTGGGGTTGCACCGGGTGCGGCCGGTGCGCACGCTTGGCTGCGCGCGCCCGGCGGACCAGTTCATCAGCCGGGACGCCCCATCCGATTGCGACGGAGGACCGGCATGTCCATGGCCTTCCAGTTCTACGCCGTTCTGGTCATCGCCTTCATCGGCTACATGACGCCCACGCTGGCGGCGTTGATCTACCGCCGGTCGAAATGGGGGCGTATCGCCCTGCTCAACCTGTTTCTCGGCTGGACCGTCGTGGGCTGGTTCTTCGCCTTCCTGGCCGCGTTCGGCGGCGAGCGCGACACGGTGCAGACCCCGGACCTGTAACGTGAAGCGGCCCCGTTTGCCCCGATAGCCCTTGGCGGTCGCGGCTTCTCGCGCGTGCTTAACAAAAAGATAACCACGTGCATTTGCTTGCGTTCACGTGCGTGTTACCGTCCCTGAGTGAGGCTCGGCGCGCAAAAAAGTGGGCGCGGCCGGCCTCCGGGCGTGTTTCGGCCGAGAGGGGGTGGAACCAGGGTGTCGGTAGCCAGTCTGGTGGCGCTCGGCGTGGTTGCCGTCGGGAGTACGGTGGCCGGTGTCGTTGGCGCGCGCCGTATATGGCGCTTGCGTGCCCGGCTCGCCGAGATTCGGGAGACGGCGGAGCGCCGTGCCGACGTCCTGGAGAACGCGCCCCTGGGTTGCCTTTGGCTCGATCCGGAGCGGGGTAACGGCGTCGGCGAGGCCAACCTCCGGTTGCGCCACGTGCTGGAACTGCCCGGGATGCGTGTCGACCTGGACACGCTGGCGCAACGCTTCGAGCCGGCGGCGGGCGCGCGCCTGTCCGACATCTGCGTCGACCCCCGCCGCGCCGCCGCGACGAACGGTATCACCGTGGGGCCCTCGGCGCATGGCCAGTGGTTCGCCGTTTACGGCCAGCCCGGCGGCCATGAGGGGGACGGCGGCGCGCGGCTGTGGTTCGCCGAAGTCACCGCGGAAATCGACAGCCAGCGGCGCAGCCGCGAGGCGGCGTTGCGCCTGGAGGGGATGTTCGACGCCCTCCCCGTACCGGTGTGGTTCCGCGCCCCCGATCTCTCGGTGAGCGACGGCAACGCGGCGTATGCCCACGCCGCGGGCACCACGCGCGAGCAGGTGCAGCGCGAGCACACCGAACTGTTGGGGACGAGTCTCCGACAGGCGGGTGCGGCGCTCGCGAAGCGCGCGTGTACCCGGGGCGCCCTGGCGAGCGAGCGCCACCACGTGGTGGTTCAGGGCAGCCGGCGCCTCATGGAACTGCGCGAGATTCCCGTGGGCGAGGGGCGCACCGTGGGCGTCGCCGTGGACCGGACGAACGAGGAGGAGCTGGAGGGCAAGCTCAACCGGCACGTCAACGCACACGCGGAGGTCCTGGAAAGCCTCAGCACCGCCATCGTCATTTTCGGGCCGGACCTGCGGCTGCGCTTCTACAATGGCGCGTACGCCGAGTTGTGGAACCTGGAGACGAGCTTCCTGGACACCGAGCCGCACATCACGGAGATCCTGGACACGCTGCGCGACAAACGCGCCCTGCCGGAGCAGCCCGATTTTCCGGCGTACAAGCGCGAGACCACGGACAAGCTTCGCAACCTCGTCGAACCCGACGAGGAGCTGATCCACCGGCCGGACGAGCGCACACTGCGCATGACGCGTGCGCCGCATCCCTTCGGCGGTGTTCTGGTGACCTACGAGGACGTCACCGACCGGCTCACGCTGGAGCGCAACTTCAACACCCTGATCGACGTGCAGCGCGAGACCATCGAGAACCTGCACGAGGCGGTGGCCGTTTTCGGCCCGGACGGCAGGCTGAAGCTGTGCAATCGAACCTTTCTCAGCGCCTGGGGCCTGGAGGACATCGCGGTCTCGGAGGAGCCGCACCTGCGCGATCTCGTCGAGCGGGGGCGCGGCCGCTTTCCCGTGGCCGACGGCGACTGGTCCGCGCTCAAGGAGCGCATCGTCGCCCGCGCGACCGAGCCGGAGGCGCGCGAAGGGCGGATCGAACTCACCAACGGCACCGTCCTGGACTGGGCGCAGGTGCCGCTGCCCAACGGCGAAAGCCTGTTCACCTACATCGACATGACCGATTCCATCCGCGTGGAGCGCGCGCTGCGCGAGCGCGCCGAGGCGCTGGAGACGGCCGACCAGCTCAAGTCGGAGTTCATCGCCAACATCTCCTACGAGCTGCGCACGCCCCTGAACGCCATCGTGGGCTTCGCGGAGATCCTTGAGAACGAGTACTACGGCGAACTGCGCGAGCGTCAGAAGGAATACGCCCGGGCCATCACCGAATCCTCGCAGCGGCTGACCGCCCTGATTAACGACATCCTGGATCTGGCGACCATCGAGGCGGGCTATATGGAACTGGAGAACGAGACGGTGCGCCTGGGCGACCTGCTCAACAGCGTGCGCACCGTGGCGTTCGAGCGCGCCCGCCAGCGCGGGCTCAGCCTGGAGATCGCGTGCCCGGACCCGGATGTGGCGTTCATCGCGGATCCGCGCCGCCTGCGCCAGGCGATCTACAACCTGATGTCCAACGCGTTCAACTTCACGGCCGAGGGCGGGCGCGTGGTGCTGCGCGGCGAGCGCGTGAACGGCGAGGTGGCGGTCTCGGTGAGCGACACCGGGACGGGCATCCCGCAGGACGCGCAGGAGCGCGTGTTCCGCAAGTTCGAGCGCGCCGACAACCGAAGCGCCGGCCCGGGCCTGGGGCTGTCCCTCGTGACCAGCCTGATCCAGCTCCACGGCGGCCGGGTGCTGCTCGATTCGGCGCCCAACCAGGGCACCCGGGTGACCTGCGTTATCCCCCTGACCACGGCCGAGGAAACCGACGATGCCCCGGCCGGGAAAAGCCTTCCGGCAGCCGCCGAGCCGCCCGACGCGGCTTAAGCGACGGCCGGCGTGGGCGGTTGCACGCTACAACCCCACCACGCCCTTGGTCGTCGAGTATTCCCAGTGCAGCACGTCATCGGGATAGACACGGGGGAAGATGGCGTGCGCGGCCATGGCGGCCTCGGAAAAGCCGCACAGGATGAGCTTCAGCTTGCCGGGGTAGGTGGCGATGTCGCCGATGGCGTAGACGCCCGAAACGTTCGTCTCGCACGTCGCTTGGTCCACGGCAATCAGGTTGCGTTCCAGGTTCAGCCCCCATTCGGCGATCGGCCCCAGGCTCTGCGCCAGGCCGAAAAAGGGCAGCAGCGCGTCGGCCACCAGGTGGCGTGTCTCGCCGTCCAGCGTCGCCACGGTCACCCCCGTGAGCGTGCCGTTCTCGCCCGAAACACCGGCGAGCTGGTAGGGCACCACGAGTTCCACGGGGCTCGCCGGGTCGGCGGCGAGTTCGCGCATCTTCGCCACGGTTTCCGGCGCGGCGCGGAAGCGGTCGCGGCGGTGGACGACGTCGATCCGGGCGGCGACCTCCGCCAGCGACAGGGTCCAGTCCAGCGCGCTGTCCCCGCCGCCGGCGATGACGATGCGCTTGCCGCGGAAGGCCTCGCGCCGGCCCACCATGTAGTGCACACCCACGCCCGGGCCCTGGTGTTCGTAGGCCGCCAGGCCTTCCAGCGGCGGCCGCTTGGGCGCGAAGGCGCCCACGCCCGCGGCGATGAGCACGGCCGTACAGGCGATGCGCGTGCCCGTACTGGTGGTCACCAGCCAGCCGCCGCCGTCCAGGGGCGTCAGCGTCTCCACGCGCTGGCCCAGGTGGTAGGTGGGCCGGAAGGGGGCCGCCTGCCGTTCCAGCTTGTCCACCAGCGCGCCCGCCTGGATCTCGGGATAGCCGGGAATGTCGTAGATGGGCTTCTCGGGGTAGAGCGCGCGGCACTGCCCGCCGGTCTCGGCGAGCGCGTCCACCACGTGCGCCCGGATGCGCAGCATGCCCAGCTCGAACACGGCGAACAGGCCGACCGGGCCGGCGCCGACGATGACCACGTCGGTCTGCGCCTCGGGCGCAGCGCCGCTGGCGGCGGTGTCCATGAGTCCTCCCCCAACCTCCGCGGGACCGGGTGAAACATGGCGGGACGCCCTGGGCTTGGCAAGCCGGGTCGGGCTTGCCCACGGCCCCGCGCGGCCGCTACAAGGCCGGCCATGACAGGGGAAAGGCCCACCGCCAGCGAGGTGCTGTCGCTGCACCTGCCCGACGCCGAAGCGACGGCTGCGCTGGCGCGGCGCGTGGCCGCACAGGTCCGGCCCGGCGACGTCATCGCGCTCACCGGCGATCTGGGTGCGGGCAAGAGCACTTTCGCCCGCGGCTTCATCCACGCGCTGCCCGATCCGCAGGGGACGTACCGGGACGAGCACGTGCCCAGTCCGACGTTTACCCTGGTCCAGACCTACGACCGGTGGCCGGCGCCCGTGTGGCACTTCGACCTGTACCGTCTGGGCGACCCCTCGGAGGTCGTCGAGCTGGGCTGGGACGAGGCGCGCGACGGCGGCATCGTGCTGGTGGAATGGCCCGACCGCCTGGGCCCGCTGGCGCCGCGCAACCGGCTGGATGTCACCCTGGTGCTGCCCGACGAGGGTGACCCGGACGCGGCCGGCCGGACGGCCGTGCTCCAGGGCGGCGGGTCCTGGATCGACCGTGTGGACGCCCTGGCGAGTGGCGGCGATGGCTGAATCGACCCGCGCGGCCGCGATCGCGGCCTTCCTGCGCGCCCACGGCTGGGGCGCGGCCGCGCGCCGGCCGCTCGCCGACGATGCCTCGTTCCGGCGCTACGACCGGCTGTCCGGCACGCAGGCGCGTGCCGTTCTCATGGACGCGCCGCCGCCGCAGGAGGATGTGCGGCCCTTCGTCGCCGTTTCCGCCATCCTGAACCACCTGGGCTTCAGCGCGCCGCGCGTTCTGGCGCAGGACGCCGGGCAGGGCCTGCTGCTCCTGGAGGACCTGGGCGACGACCGCCTGGCCGATCGCGTGGACGCCGGCGGCGCGGAGGTCGAAGGCCTCTACGCCCTGGCGACGGACACGCTGATCGCCCTGCACGACGCCTGGGACGCCGCGGAAGACCTGCCCGCGCACGTGCCGCCGGTGTACGACATGCACAAGCTGGTCGAGGGCGAGGCCATGCTGCTGGCCGACTGGTACGCCCCGGCCGTGGGCCGCCGGCTCGACGCCGCGGCGCGCGACGCCTGGGCCGACGCATGGCGGTCGGCCTTGACGCCCGCGCTGGCGCTGCCGCACACCCTCGTCCTGCGGGATTACTTCCCGGACAACCTGATGTATCGTCCCGACCGCCCGGGCGTGCGGGCCTGCGGCTTGCTCGACTTCCAGGACGCCGTGATCGGTCCGTGCGCCTACGACCTCATGTCCCTGCTCCAGGACGCGCGCCGCGACGTGCCTGCCCAGATCGAGGAGACCATGCTGCGCCGCTATCTCGACGCCCGTCCCGGTATCGACTCACGGGCGCTGCGCACCGGCTATACCGTTCTGGCCGCGCAGCGCCACGCCAAGGTCATCGGCATTTTCACCCGGCTCGCCCACCGCGACGGCAAGCCCGGCTACCGGCGCCACATCCCGCGCCTGTGGCGGATGCTGGAGGGCGCGCTCGGCGAGCCCGCGCTGGCGCCGGTGAAGGCCTGGCTGGACACGCATTTGCCGCCCGCCCGGCGCATCGTGCCTGACGCGGAGGTGCCGGCATGAACGCCATTCAGCGCGGCGATCTCAATTCCAGGGCGATGGTGCTGGCCGCGGGTTACGGCAAGCGCATGCGCCCGCTGACCGAGACCGCGCCCAAGCCGCTGCTCACCCTGTTGCGGCGGCCGCTGATCGACCGTCTGCTCGATCGCCTGGGTGAGGCCGGGGTGGCGGAGGCCGTGGTGAACACGCACTACCGCGCCGACCAGCTCGAAGGCCACCTGGCGCAGCGCACAGAGCCCACGGTGCGCACGCGGCGCGAGCCCGGGGCGCCGCTGGACACCGGCGGCGGCGTGGCGAACGCGCTCGACCTGCTGGGCGAGCGGCCGTTCTTCGCCCTGAATGGGGACGTCTTCTGGCTGGACAGCTACACACCCGCGCTCGCCCGGCTCGCCGCCGCCTGGGACCCCGAGCGCATGGACGCGCTGCTGCTGGTGACCAAGACCACCGACGCCATCGGCTACGCCGGTCCGGGCGACTTCATGGTGGACATCGGCGGGCAGGCGCGCCGGCGCCAGGAGCTGGAGGTCGCACCCTTCGCCTTCACTGGCATCCAGATCCTGCATCCGCGGCTGTTCCGCTACGCGCCGGAGGGTGCGTTCTCGTTGAACCAGCTCTATGACCAGGCCGAGGCGAGCGAGCGCCTGTTCGCGCTGCCCCACGACGGGCTGTGGTTCCACCTGAGCACGCCCGGCGACATGGAGCTGGCCGAGGCGCACCTGCTCGACATGGGCTTCCACCACGAGCCGGCTCCGGAAGCGGCGTGATCCCGCGATGCGCGTCGGGCACGAGCCCACCGTCTACACCATTCCCCCGGGCACGCCCTTCGTGGACGCCCTAGCGCAGGGGCTGATCGACCAGGCGGGCGGCGATCCGCTCCGCCTCGCCGAGACCACCGTACTCCTGCCCCAGCGACGCACGGCGCGCGCGCTGCACGAGGCGTTCCTGCGCCTGTCCGGGGGGCGGGCGATGCTGCTGCCGCGGATGGTGCCGCTCGGCGACGTGGACCCGGAAGAGCTGCTCATGGCGGAGGCCG
>CAJXKW010000108.1 GCA_913055855.1 uncultured Limimonas sp.
AGCTCCTGGAATCGTTCGTAGCGCGTGGCGAAGCCCATGAACTCCGTGGTGCACACCGGCGTGAAGTCCGCCGGGTGCGAGAACAGGATCAGCCAGCGGCCCTGGTAGTCCGCGAGCGAGCGCGGGCCATGCGTCGTCTTGGCGTGGAAGTCCGGCGCCGGCTCGTTCAGGCGCGGCATGACGGGGCCGCCGTTGGTCTGTTCGGCCATCTGTGCCTCCTTAAAATTAGGTATGGCTAATTAAGCGCGAACACTTATACGAATGATTTTAAAGTGCGCCAAGGGCCGTCTGCGCACCCGGCCAAAATGTCGCAGTGCAGCATGACGGCGACTCAGACCACCAGCGCATACACCAGGCACGCGAGACCGCCCGCGAGGTACTGCATCAGCTGGAGCAGCATGCCGACGCCGCGCTCCCAGGATTCGGCGCCCGTGCGCTGAAGGCCGGCGGCGTGGAGCACGCGCGCCACAAGCAGGAGCACCCCCAGCCCGTGGAGCAGCCACGGCGAGGCGGCCAGCAGTTCCAGAACGAGGATCGGCGCCAGGCCGAGCGGCGTCCACTCCGCGGCATTGCCGTGAATCCGCTGGGCCAGCTCGAGCGCGCGGTAGCCGCCGCTGCCCGTGCTCACCCGGTACTTGAACCGCAGGCGCAGCACCGGAACCGACAGCACGGCGAGCCAGAGCACCATGAGCCCCGTGTAGAACGCCGTCACATGGACCGGGATGGCGATGTTCATGGTCTTTCCCCCTTCGCGAACTGCCGCGTTATCCGATCACCGGCGCGGGGCGCGTGCAAGCGCGGCACCCGCCGGTGCGCCCGCCCGGGCAATGCCCTTCCGCATCGCGCGGGCGGTTTCGCCGCGGTCGCACCCTTGGCCAAGCGTGCGCAGATTGGTTTCCGGGTGGCGGCGCCCCAGATTCCCGGCGTGGGCGGCGCCGGGCCCGATCCGTCACCACATCCGGCCCACAGCCACGACGAGGTTCGCCCGCAATGAACGAAGTCGTCCTCAGCGCGCTCGTGAACAGCCTTGCCATTCCCTTCGCGGTCGCCGCCGGCGCGGCGCTGATCGGGCGCTATGCCGGCCTCACCGCCTCGGGACTGGCGTTGGCCCTTGGGGTGCTTGCCGGGCACCTGGGCGGCCATGTCGCGGTCAGCCACTGGCCGTCGGTGCCGCCGGAAGGTGCGGTGGACAAGCTCCTGTGGATGGGACTCGTCGGCGCCGGTCTCGGGGTGCTGCTGGACCGCGTGGCGGACGCTCGGCGCCGGCAGATCATCCTGGCCGTGGCTGTCGGGCTGGGCATCCTCTGGATCGGCTGGGCGCGTCTGTCCGATCTTGAGGGTCAGGCCGTGCTCGCCGGGGTTCTCATCCTGGGTTTCGTGGTGTGGACGCTCGACCGGTTGGAAACCACGGACCGGGGCGGCGGCGTCGTGCTGGCCGTGATCATCGTTGCCGCGACGGCCGGTGTCGGCCTGTACGCGTCGTCGTACAAAATGGCCATGCTGATCGCGACGCTCGCGGCGGCCATCGCCGGCGCGGCCGCCGCGGCCGGAAGCGCGCCGGCCGGCTTCGGCCGCGCCGCGCAGCTCGCCGTGGCCGGTCCGGCAACCGGCTTGCTCACCATGCTCGGGCTGTACACGCTGGCGGAACCGCTCGCCCTGATCCTGCTCGCGGTGATTCCGCTGACCACGAGCCTGGTCGCGTGGATCGAGGGGCAGCTCGCCGCCGCCGGCAGGGGCAAGGCCGGGCCGGCGCTGCACATGGCGATCCAGGGCGGGCTGGCGCTGCTGCCCGCGGCGGCCGCGGTGGGCGTGGCCTACGCGGCGGGCGGCCCGCTGTACGCCTGAACCGGGCGCAGCCCGCGGGCGCCGTCAACGCCGGCAATGCGCCGACAGGAAACGGGAGGTGGCTGCCATGGGCCTGCGCAACACCGCCGAACGCTACGGAGCCGTGACGCAGGTCCTGCACTGGCTCATCGCCGCGGGCTTCGCCGGGCAGTTCGCCCTCGCCTATTACATGACCGGCCTGCCCAACGGGCCGTTCAAGTTCGAAATGTACAACCTGCACAAGTCCATCGGCGTCACGCTGCTGGCGCTCGCCGTGGTGCGCCTGGCGTGGCGCTGGGCGAATCCGGTACCGGCCCTGCCGCCGGGGCGGCCGCGTTGGGAGCATGCCGCGTCGCGCGCGAGCCATGCCGGATTGTATGGGCTGATCTTCCTTCAGCCCTTGACCGGGCTGGCGCAGGTTCTTTTTTCGCAGTTTCCCTCGGTGATCTGGGGGGTGAAGCTGCCGCGTATAACACATGACGAGACCGTCGCCGACGCCTTCGGCGCCACCCACAGCTATATTCAGTGGATCGTCGTCGCCCTGGTCGCGGTGCACGCCGCGGCAGCCCTGCGCCACCACATCATCCTGAAGGACGACGTGCTGGTCCGCATGCTGCCCCACCGCGGCCGGCGCTCATAGGACCCCAAAGCCCATGCGCTTCGCCACCCTCTGCCTCGCCGTCATGCTCGCCGTCGCGGTGCTCGGTCTCACCAGCACGCTGCGTGCGGCCGCGCCGGAATGGACTGTCGATCGCGACGCCAGCCGCGTCGGCTTCGTCGCACAGCAGTCCGGCGACCCCGTGCCCGGCGAATTCCGGAATTTCGACGCGGAGATCCGGTTCGATCCCGACCAGCTCGCCGAAAGCCGGGTCGACGTGCGGATCAAGATCGCCAGCGTCGACGCGGGTGGGGGCGAGCGCAACCAGACCATCACCTCGCCCTCGCTGTTCCACGCGGGCAAGTATCCGAATGCGCGTTTCACCGCCGAAAGCTTCCGCGAAGGCACCAATGGCGATTATATCGCGCAGGGCGAGCTGACCATGCGCGGCACAACGCATCCTGTGGACCTGCCCTTCGACTTGGCGATCACGCGGTCGGACGGAACGTTGCGCGCCGTCGCCGAGGGCGCCGTCACCGTCAAGCGGCTGCGCTGGGGAATCGGCCAGGGCCAGTGGGAATCGACCAATATGGTGCCCAACGCGGTGCGCATCGAAATCCGCATCGTGGCGACGCGTCCGGCGGATTGAGGCCGGGGCTTTTCGTTTCGGGGAACGGGAACGCGGTTCTTTCGCGCGCCCGGCGATCGTGGCATCAGGGTAGCCCGTTCGAGGGAGCCCTTTTGCCGCAGCCCGGAGCGACGTCGCATGCGCCCTTTCCGCGATCAGGCCGCTGCGTTCGGCCTCTGCGCCGCCGCCGTGGCAGCCCCCGTCAGCCCGGCCCACGCCGCAACCTTCGAGATCGACGCCGCGCACACGGATGTCGTGTTCAGCCTCGACCACCTGGGCTATTCGAAGGTCTTTGGCAGCTTTGGCGAGGTGGGCGGGCGTTTCGCCTTCGATCCCGAGAAACCGGAAGCGGCGTCGGTGACCCTGACCATCCGGGCGGCGAGCGTGGACACGAGCCACAAGAAGCGCGACGAGCACCTGCGCAGCCCGGACTTTCTCAATGCCCGGGAATTCCCCGAGATCACTTTCGAATCCACGGCCGTCGAGGTCACCGGCAAGAACACCGCCGAGGTCACCGGCGATCTGACGCTCCACGGCCAGACCCACCCGGTCACCCTCGATGTGACCTTCAACAAGATCGCGCCCCATCCCTTGCCGCAGTATGACGACGTTCTCACCGCCGGGTTCTCCGCGCGCGGGACGATCCAGCGCTCGCGCTGGGGCGTGGGCAAGTTCGCGCCGGCCGTCGGCGATGCGATGAAGCTGTATATCGAGGTGGAGGGACACGCCGCCGGCGGGTGATCGAACCCGCCGGCAAGGCGGCTGCGACACCGGGTGCAGCTTGACCGCGCCCCGGCGCCTGGCTCATCTTGCGGGGGATGACATGCAGCCGGCTCCAACTCGGATGGCGAATTAGGGGCCCGGCGTCCCGCGCGGGCGCCGGGGGTCTTTAACGTCTCGCCGTGTTCAACCGTCCGGGTATGGGAGCCGGGATCATGCCTGCCCAAAACGATATTGATTCGACGGCGCGCGCTTCCAACGCACCCGCGCCATCCGTTCGACCCGAACCGGTCACCTGCTTTTCCATCCGCGCCCAGGCCGAGCCCGGGGTGATGCCCCGTGTGCTCGAGGTCTTCGCCAAGCGGAGCCTGGTTCCGCTGCGCTGGCATGCGGACCGCGTGGGCGGCACCGCGGACTCGGAGGAACTCGCCATCGATCTCCAGGTCGCCGGGCTGTCGCCGGAGAAAGGTGCTTTCCTCGCGCGCTGTCTGCGCCAGATCTGGGGTGTGGAGACGGTTCTCACCGCCGAGAAGGGGTACGCGTGAGCTTTTTCGACCGGTTGCGGCCGCTGCGCCAGTGGGATCCGAGCGCGTACCGGCCCTTCGTCCTCGACGGGGTGCGCGTCGGCCGGGTGCGCCATGCTTTCGCGCGCCGGCTCGCGGATTTCCCCGATGTGTTCGAGGTCACCCCCGAGCGCGTGGCCCTCGCCGAAACGCTCGCCGACCCGGACGGGCGCACGCGCGCCGTCCACGAGGTCGGCGCCGAGCTGGCCGAGCGCGGGGAAATCAAGCCGCTGCGCGGGGAGACCTACGGCGTCGCCGAGACCTGGGGGGCGCCGGACCGCATGCGCATCGACCGCGGGCTGGTGCCGCTGTTCGGCACGCCGTCGTACGGCGTTCACGTCAACGGCTACGTCGGCCACGGCGCGGAGCAGGCGATCTGGATCGGCCGGCGCGACCCCAACAAGCGAGTCGCGCCCGGCAAGCTGGATCACCTCGTCGCGGGCGGTGTGGCGCACGGTTACGGCATCCGGGACACGCTGGTGAAGGAAGCGGCGGAAGAGGCCGACGTGCCGGCCGATCTGGCCGCGGCCGCACGCCCGGTGGGCGCGCTGAGCTACATCTGCGAGGCGGAAAACGGCTTGCGCGACGACACCCTGTTCCTGTTCGACCTGCATCTCCCGGCCGACTTCACGCCGCAGAACACGGACGGGGAGCTGACGGGCTTCGAATGCTGGCCCGTGCGCGACGCCATGGCCGAGGTGGCGGCGAGCGACGGGTTCAAGTTCAACGTCGCCCCGGTGATGATCGACTTCTTCATCCGGCACGGCTGGCTGGAGCCCGACACGGAGCCCGTCTATCCGGCGCTGTGCGCCCTTCTGAACGGCACCCGCGACCGCTGAACGGGCGTCAGCCGCCGTTTCCCCTCAGCAGGTCGTCCACGGTCGCGCACACCGTGACCAGGGAAAACGGCTTGCTGAGCAAGCCGTGCGCGCTTGCGTCCGCCTGCGTGCGGCCGGCGGCGAAGCCGGTCATCAGCAGAACCTTCAGGTCGGGCCGGCGCGCCGTTGCCGCCTGCGCGAGTTCGATGCCGTCCATGCCCGGCATCACGATATCGGTCACCAGAAGCACAACATCGCGCTCGCGGGCAAGCACCGCCAGGGCGTCATCGCCGTTCGCGGCGGGCACGACCGCATGGCCGTGCTGATGCAGCGCACGTGTGACGAAGGTACGAACGGCCGTGTCGTCATCGACGACCAGGATTTTGGCCATCCGGGTCTCCCTCGGGCGGCAAACGGCGGCAGTATGCCACACCGAACCGGATGTCGTCCCGGCCGAAGTTTGGGATTCTCACATGGCGGCGTGGCATGCCGGGGACGCCGCGGGGGCTCGTTCAAGCCCCCGGCCGAATGAAGCGCACGGTGATTTCGCTCGCACCGGCTGGGGGGTTCTTCTGGCGCGCTTCGAACGCCGTGCTACCGCCCGGCGGGACGGCCGCCGACTTGGCCGCAACCCGCAAGTTCGCCAGCACGGTGCCGTCGGCGCCCTTGAGGGTCACGCGAAGCGCGGGCACGGGCTGGGTGGAGTCGGTGTCGTTGACCACGCGGCCGGTAACCACGAGGAGGGTCTCGTCCCCCTGGGTCTGCCGGGCGGGCTGCACGTCCTGAATGCGCAGGCCGGGCGCGACCGTGCTGATGGAGATGCCCGCCATGTCGTACAGCCGGGCCGCAGTGGGGAACGTGCCCACGACGCTGTAGCGGGCGTACCATGCCCCGCCGGCGATCCCGCCCACGACCGCGAGCAGGACGAGCCAGCCCAGTAGCGGGCGGAGCCAGGAACGCCGGGGCTTCTGGGCAACCGCTTCCCGCGCCCGTGCGCGCGAGCGCGCGCGCCGCTCGCCCGCCATCTGCTCGCGCATCGCCTCGAAGCTCTCGAACGGCGGCGGCTCGTCGGGCAGGTCCTCCTCGCCCGCCGAGGCCGCGGCCGTCTCCGCGGACGCGTCGTCGTCGGCACCGCTGGCCGCGGCGCCCGAATCGGCAGCCGGGGCCGGTTCCTCTTCGTCCTGATCCGGGGTGGCATGCCAGACGTGGCCGCACTTGGCGCACCGCACCTTACGCCCCGCAACGCCGAGCTGGTCGGCGTCGATGCGGAAGCGGGCGGAACATGCAGGACAAGATAGAATCATGATGCGGCTGGTCTGGCCAAACCCTTGTAGCCGTCGGTTTTATAGCCCGCAAACCCTAGTACCGCAAGGTTACAGGTTTGGAACGGCCCGGATGATCCGCTTCGACGAGCGTGTTAGGGTCCGCGCGCACTGGCCGCCGCCGCAGTGTGTGCGTGCGTCCGGCCGCGTCCCGGGGAGACAGCCTTGGTCCGTTTCGACAAGGTAAGCCTGCGCTACGGGGCCGCTGCGCCGGTCCTGGACGATCTGTCGTTCCATCTCGAGCCGGGATCGTTTCACTTCATCCTGGGCGCCAGCGGCGCGGGCAAGTCCTCGCTGCTCCAGCTCATGTACCTGTGGCAGCGGCCCAGCGAGGGCCGGATCAGTCTTTTCGGCCGGGACACGCGCGAGTTGAACCGCCACGACAAGGCGCTCATGCGCCGGCGAATCGGTGTGGTCTTCCAGGATTTCCGCCTGCTGGACCATCTCACGACGCTGGAGAACGTCGCCCTGCCCCTTCGCGTGGCCGGGCGCAACCGCCCCTCCCTCGACGAGCACACGGCCGAGCTTCTCTCCTGGGTCGGGCTGGGCGATCATCTGCACAACTATCCGCCGACCCTCTCGGGCGGGCAACAGCAGCGGGTGGCCATCGCCCGCGCGGTCATCGCGCGCCCGAGCCTCTTGCTCGCCGACGAGCCCACGGGCAACGTGGACGACCGCCTTGCCCTGCGGCTCCTCTACCTCTTCGAGGAACTCAACAAGATGGGAACAACCGTGGTCATCGCCACCCACAACGAGGCCCTCGCCGAGCGTTTCCGCCAGCCCATGATCCGCCTGACCGGCGGTGACGCGCCGCTACCCGGGGACCGGCGGCGCACGGCGAAGGCCCGGCAGTGACCGACGCGCGCGGGGGCTGATGTTCCGACGTTCCGACGTTCCGCTGGAAAAGGACGCCTCGGCGCGTTTCCTGCCATGGCTGATCGGCTTCATGGTGTTCCTTGCCGCGCTCGCGGTCGCCGCGACCAGCGCCGTAACCAACCTCGCCGACCGCTGGGACACCGGCCTGACCGGCCGGATGACCGTGCAGGTCCCGCCGCCCGCGCCGGGAACCGAGGACACCACGAACATGGCCTCGCGGGTGCAAACGGTGCTGGACGTGCTGCGCAGCCGGCAGGGCGTGGTCCGCGCCGAGCCGGTGAGCGAAGCACGCATGAACGAACTGCTCCGCCCCTGGCTGGGCGGCGACGCGGCGGAGGCCGATCTGCCCCTGCCCAAGCTGATCTCGGTGACCGTCGACACCACGAGCGGGGTCACGGCGGCCCGGCTCCAGGACGCGATCGGCCCCGCGGTGCCGAATGCCGTGGTGGAGGACCACCAGAAAACGCTCGGCCGATTCCTGGACGTGGTCTGGACCGTACGCATGCTCGCCCTGCTCGTGCTGGGCCTCGTCGCGGGGGCCGCCGTGATCACGGTGATCTTCGTCACCCGCACGGGCCTGGCGGTGCACCGGCAGGTCATCGAGCTGCTCCACCTGATCGGTGCGCACGATAGCTACGTCGCCGCACAGTTCCAGCGTCACGCGATGCGCCTGGGCCTCCTGGGCGGCGTTATCGGTCTGGGCCTGGCCGTGGTGACCCTGTTCGTGCTGTCCCAGGTGGTGACCATGCCCGACAGCGCGGTGGTCCCCGAGGTCCGCCTGGCCCTGTGGCAGTGGGGCACACTCCTGTTGCTGCCCGTGATCACCGCCGGCATCGCCACGGTGACGGCGCGCGTGACGGTGCTGCGCACGCTGGCCCGGATGGAGTAGGCATGGCCGCCGGGCGGGCGCGCACGCGACGGACACGCTGGCGCTGGCTGCGCCGCTTGGCCGCGCTCGCCGGATGCGCCGCTGTCGCCTGGGCCGGCGGTTTCCTGTGGTTCGTGAGCAGTCTGCCCGAGCGCGTGCCCGAACCGGCGAAAACCACCGACGCCATCGTCGTGCTCACCGGCGGCAGCGGCCGGGTGAACCAGGGGCTGCGCCTGCTCCACGCCAAGCGCGCCGAGCGCATGTTCGTCTCCGGGGTACATCGCGGTGTGAACGTGGACGCGCTTCTCAAGGCCCAGACGGACGCCGCCGACACGCGGGCCGACGGCGTGACCCTGGGCTACGAGGCGCTGACCACGCGCGGCAACGCGCGCGAAACCGCAACCTGGATCGCCGACAAGGACATCGCCTCCCTGCGCCTGGTCACGGCCGCCTATCACATGCCGCGCAGCCTGCTCGAATTCCGGCGCGCCATGCCCGGTGTGGCGATCGTGCCGCACCCGGTTTTCCCCGACCACGTCAAGCAGGAGGCATGGTGGCGCTGGCCCGGCAGCGCCGCCCTGCTTGCCGGCGAGTACAACAAGCTCCTGGTGACGCTGCTGCGTGGCGTGCTACCCGCCCGGGCTGTCTCCTGACTCGCCGGACCGATCCGTACGATCTGCAAGAGCAACCGACGCCATGACATTCCTGCGCTCGTTCGCCTTCGCCGCCGCGTTCTGGATCTGGGCGGTGGTCATGCACCTGCTCGGCGTGGTGCTGGTGCTGGGACCGCGCCCCGTGTTCATGGCGATGTCCCGGGTGTGGCTGGGCGGCGTGCTCTGGCTCGCGCGCCACACCGCGGGCATCACCTACGAGGTCCGCGGCGAAGCGAACATGCCCGACCGGCCGTGCATCATCGCCGCCAAGCACCAGTCGGCCTGGGACATCTTCGCCCTGTCGGTGCTTCTCGACCAGCCCACCTTCGTGCTCAAGAAGGAGCTGATGCACGTTCCCTTTTTCGGCTGGTTCCTGCGCCGCTACGGCGCCGTGCCCGTCGACCGCAAGGCCGGCGCGTCAGCGCTACGCGGCATGCTGCGCCGGGCGAAAGCGGAAATGGCGCGCGGCCGCTCGGTGGTCATCTTCCCGGAGGGCACGCGGGTGCCGCCGGGCGAGACGCGCCCCTATCACCCCGGCGTGGCGGGCCTGTACCGCGAGCTTGATGTCCCCCTCGTCCCAGTAACGCTCAATTCGGGCTGGTTCTGGGGCCGGCGCAAGTTCCGCAAGAACCCGGGGACCATCGTTGTGGAATTCCGGCCCGCCATCCCGCCGGGGCTTTCCCGGCGGGAGGTGATGGCGCGCCTGTCCGAGGCGCTGGAGCGCGATTCGCGGGAGTGATCCCCGGTTTCTCCACAGTCCGCCCCCGCATTCTGCACAAGGCGCTTGTGGACAACCTCGTGGACGACCCACAAACTTGTCCACAAGATGCGGGGCGCCCGTGGATCGTTTCCGAAGAACATCCGCCGAACAACGCTGTCTTGACGGCGCGCGGCGGATACCGGACGCTTGCCCCGCGACCGATGAACGCACGCCCGGCGGCGGGAGCGGCATGGTGGATCTCGCGCCCATCTCGCAGCGCATCTGGACGATGAAGTACCGGCTCACCGACGCCGACGGGCGGCCACGCGAGGATTCGGTCGCGGACACCTGGCAGCGCGTGGCGGACGCGCTGGCGGCCGTGGAGGCGGCCGAGCAACGCGCGGCATGGCGCGCGCGCTTCGCCGGTGCGCTTCGGGATTTCCGCTTCATGCCCGCCGGGCGCATCCTCGCCGGGGCCGGATCCGAGCGCGACCTCACCCTGTTCAACTGCTTCGTCATGGGGACGATCCCCGACGACATGGGCGGGATCTTCGCACATCTGCGCGAGGCCGCGCTGACCATGCAGCAGGGCGGCGGCATCGGCTACGATTTTTCCACGCTCCGGCCAAGGGGGGCCCTGGTCCGGGGCGTGGGCGCCGACGCCTCCGGCCCCATCAGCTTCATGGACGTCTGGGACTCCATGTGCCGGACGATCATGAGCGCGGGCTCGCGCCGCGGCGCCATGATGGGAACCCTGCGCTGCGATCACCCGGACATCGCGGATTTCGTCGCGGCCAAGCAGGACCCGGAGCGGCTGCGCATGTTCAACGTCTCGGTCCTGGTCACCGATGCGTTCATGCAGGCCGTTGAGGCCGACGCCGAATGGCCGCTGGTGTTCGGCGGCGAGACCCACCGCACGGTGCGCGCGCGCGAACTCTGGCAGCGCATCATGGAAGCGAATTACGCCTACGCCGAGCCGGGCGTGATCTTCATCGACCGGATCAACCGGAACAACAACCTTTGGTATTGTGAAGACATTCACGCAACCAACCCATGCGGTGAGCAGCCCTTGCCGCCGTACGGCGCCTGCCTGCTGGGGTCGATCAATCTCGCCCGGCTGGTAAAACAGCCCTTCACCGATGCGGCTGCGCTGGACACGGCGGATCTGGCCGAGCTGGTGCCCGTGGCCGTGCGCATGCTGGACAACGCCATCGACGCCTCGGGCTTTCCCCTGGAGGCGCAGCACAGCGAGGCGCGGGCGAAGCGCCGGATCGGCCTGGGCATCACCGGCCTGGCCGATGCGCTGGCGATGTGCGGCTACACCTACGGCAGCGACGCGGCGGTCGCGGTCACCGAGCGCTGGATGGCCGCGCTGCGCAACCACGCCTATCGCGCGTCCGTGGACCTCGCGGAGGAGCGCGGCGCGTTCCCACTGTTCGACGCCGAAAAGTACAGCCGGGGCGTCATGATCCGGGACCTGGACCCGGAGCTGCGCACGCGCATCGCGCGCTCGGGCATCCGCAACGCCCTGGTCACCTCGGTGGCCCCCACGGGCACGATCTCGCTCCTGGCCGACAATGTCTCCAGCGGCCTGGAGCCCATCTACAGCAAGCACTACACGCGTCACGTGCTGGAGTCCGACGGCTCGCGCTCGCGCGAGGCGGTCACCGACTACGCTCTCGATGTGTTCCGGCGCGTGCACGGGCCGGACGCCGAGCTGCCCGAATCCTTCGTCGACGTGGGCGAACTCACCCCCGAGGCGCACCTGCGCATGCAGGCGGCCGTGCAGCACTATGTCGACGCCTCGGTGTCCAAGACCATCAACGTGCCCGCGGACATCCCCTTCGCCGAGTTCGAGCGCGTCTATCGGCGCGCTTACGCCCTGGGTTGCAAGGGCTGCACCACCTACCGGCCCAACCCGGTCACGGGGGCGGTGCTCGAAAGCGGCGACGAAAACCGGCGCAGCAGCGCCCCGGCCCAGGCCGGCGGTACCGGCGACAAGGTACCGATGCCCGCGCGCCGGGCCGACGTCACCGCCACGGCGGAGCCCCTGGCGCGCCCCGAGGTTCTCCCGGGGCGCACCTACAAGCTGGTCTGGCCGGGCAGCGACCACGCCATTTACATCACCCTCAACGACACCGTCGTGGACGGCCAGCGCCGGCCCTTCGAGATTTTCATCAATTCCAAGAACATGGAGCACTATGCCTGGACCGTGGCGCTCACCCGCATGATCTCGGCGGTCTTCCGGCGCGGCGGCGACGTCTCCTTCGTCGTCGAGGAGCTGAAGGCCGTGTTCGACCCGCGCGGCGGCGCTTGGCACCAGGGGCGCTACAAGCCCTCGCTGCTCGCGGCGATCGGCGAGATCATCGAACGCCACATGATCGAGATCGGATTCCGCGCCGCGCCGGCCGGCGGGAACGGGCGCACCACCGCCGCCGACAGCAACGCACCGCCGCCGCGCCAGTGTCCGGCGTGCGGCGCCGCGGCCCTGATCGAACAGGAAGGCTGCGACCTCTGTACCGCCTGCGGGCACTCGCGCTGCCTGTAGGCCTGGACGCTCAGGTCGGCGGCGCCGGTTCCACACCCGCGATCATCAGGCGCTCGCCGACCTGCGCGGCTTGGGCGCGATTGACCACGCCGAGCTTGGGATAGATCTTGTGCAGGTGAAACTTCACCGCGCTTTCGCTGATGCCCTCGCGGCGGGCGATCCCCTTGTTCGACAGGCCTTCCACTACGCCGGCGAGGACCACCGTCTCGCGCGGCGTCAGCGCCGACAGCCGGGGCGAATCCCGCCGGGTGAGATCCAGGTGCTGGACCAGCGCGCCCAGCACCGTCTCATCGTCGCGCAACGGGCCGGCCATGAGTTCGTACCAGCAGGGCCGGCCGTCGGCATCGGGACACGGATAGATATGGACGAAGCTCGGTTCGGTGCCCGCGAGCACGGCCTCCAGGCCCTGCGCAACGGACCGTGCATGCTGCGCCCCGTCGTCGCGCACGTTGCGGCACAGCTCGAGATAGTTCGTCCCCACCCCCAGATCGGAATCGGCCATGCCGCCACGCCGCGCGGTCTGCCGCCAGGCCGCGTTAACCGCGAAAATCGTGCCAGCCCTGTCGAGCATCACCGAGGGCACGATCAGGGAATCGAACAGCACCTCGGTCGTGACCAAGCGCTCGCGCGCCGGCGACTTCATCAAAGGCGGCTCCGACCCGGCGTATCTACCCATCAACGTTCCGATGCCGCGGCATCGCCTTTCCCGTGCGGATGTCAGGCGCTTTGCGCTTCGACCAGCCCACGTCGATGAGGAACAGCTAACATATCCCGGTGCGGCAAAAAAGCGCGCTCACATCGCGACCACGCCGCTGTCGGTCGCCGCCGGGTCGAAGGCCGTTTGCCTTGGGTGTACCGACCGAATGGCTCCCTCATGCGCGCCGGAAACGCTGGCGTGACGGCGCGCACGCTGGACAATCGCAAAAGATGTATTCTGACTTAAAATGTATGAGGCCGTGAACGACATGACCTTCACGATCGAAGCCGTCGGGAATGACATCGAAGAATTCTGAATGTGACGTGACGGTATTCGCCTGACAGGTTGGTTCACACCCGGCCCGGCATGCCGGGCCGGGTGTGGCCATGCCGCC
>CAJXKW010000109.1 GCA_913055855.1 uncultured Limimonas sp.
GCGCTGCATCGCAAGTTCGGCCGGCGCCTGCAGGACCGCTCCGAACTTACCTACGGCTTCGACGCCGATTTCCAGGTCGAGAGCTACCTGCGCCACCAGGGGTCGTCCTTCGTCTCGCGCTTCGACGCGAACTCCTATCTCTACATCACGCGCGCCATGGACTACTTCGACCTGGCGGCGGAGCACGGCGGCGCGCTGGCCAACGCCTTCGCCGACACGCCGGTTCGTTTTTGCGTGATCTCGTTCACCAGCGACTGGCTCTTCCCGACGACAGAGAGCCGCGAGATCGTCCACGCCCTCAATGCCGCCGCCGCGGACGTGAGCTTCGTCGAGATCGAGTCGGACAAGGGCCACGACGCCTTCCTGCTCGACGAGCCCGAGCTGTTCGCCGTGCTGCGCGGCTTTCTCCAGGGCTGCGCCGAACGCCGGGAGCGCGGCCAATGAGCCCCTTGGACGCAAGCGGCTACCGGCGCGGGCAGATTCGTGCCGACCTCGAATTGATCGCGGAGATGATCGAGCCCGGCTCGCGCGTGCTCGACGTGGGCTGCGGCGACGGCGCGCTGCTCGATCTGCTGGCGCACGACAAGAACGTCGTGGGCCGTGGTGTGGAGATCAGCCAGGCGGGGGTGAACGCCTGTGTCGCGCGCGGGCTGACGGCGATCCAGGGCGACGCGGACACGGACCTGAAGGACTATCCCTCGAACGCCTTCGACTACATCGTGTTGAGCCAGACGCTCCAGGCGACGCGCCAGCCCCGGGTGGTGCTGGAGCATCTCGTGCGCATCGGCCGCCGGGCGATCGTGTCCTTCCCCAACTTCGGCCACTGGCGCGTGCGTGCGGCGCTCCTGTTCGGCGGGATGATGCCGCGCTCGCGGGCGCTGCCCGATACCTGGTACGAAACGCCCAACATCCACCTGTGCACCATCCACGACTTCCGTGCGCTGTGCGCCGAGCTGGGCGTGCGCGTGGAGCGTTCCCTGGCCCTGGACGCGGAGGGCCAGGACAAGCGCATCGTCACCCCGCGCTGGGCCAACCTGCTGGCCGAGCACGGCCTGTTCCTGCTTGCCGCCGATATTCGGCGATAGACCGCGGCCGTCGCGTCAGGCCGCTTCGCTTTCGGCGTCCTCGCGCACCTTGCGCACGAAACCGTCCACCTCGGCGCGGAGGTTGTCGGAGAGTTCGCGCATCTCCCTCGCCGAATCGAGCACCCCCTGCGCGGCCTGACCGGTCTCGCCGGCCGCGGAGTCCACGCGGGCGATGTTGTCGCTCACCTGCTGGGTGCCGCTGGCCGCCTGCTGGGCGCTGCGCGCGATCTCCTGCGTGGCCGAACTCTGTTCCTCGACCGAGGACGCGATGGTGCCGGTGATTTCGTTGATCTCGTCGATGGTGCTGCTGATCTCCGAGATCGCGTGCACCGTCTGGCTGGTGATGCGCTGGATTTCCTGGACTTGGCTGGAGACCTCCTCGGTCGCCTTGCCCGTCTGATTCGCCAGGGATTTGACCTCGTTGGCGACGACGGCGAAGCCCTTGCCGGCCTCTCCGGCACGCGCCGCCTCGATCGTTGCGTTCAGCGCGAGCAGGTTGGTCTGTTCGGCGATGTCCTGGATCAGGTTGATGACCTCGCCGATCTTCTGTGACGCCTGTTCCAGCGAGCGCACCGTCTCGCTCGTGTCGGCGGCGCGCTCGCTCGCCGTGTTGGCGATTTTCGTGGATTTCTCCACGAGCTGCTGGACCTCCTCGATCGACTTGGACATCTGTTCCGAGGCGCCGGCAACCTGCTGAACGTTGGTGTTGGCGTCCTCCGTCGCCTGCGCTGCGGCGGCGCTTTGCTGCTTGGTTTGCTCGGCGTTACCGGTGAGCGTCTTGGCGGTTCCCTGCATGCCTTCGGCGGCGTGGGCCACGCGGTCTACCGCGGCCATCACCGTGGATTCGAAGCGGTCGGCGAGTTGGCGCATCTCCTCCTTGCGCCGCTCGCCCGCGCGCATGCGTTCCTCGGCTTCGCGCGCCTGGGCGCGTTCGCCTTCGGCGAGGCTGTCGCGGAAGATCAGCAGGGTATCCGCCATCTCGGCGATTTCATCGCTGCCCCGGGTGTCGATCTCGGCGTGGTAATCGCCCTGGGCAACGTGGCGCATCGACCGGCTCACGCGGTGCAGACGGGCGCAAATGTTGCGATCGACGTAGAGCCAGCCGATCAGCATGGCGACAACGAGGCTCGCCACCGCCATGGCGGCCAGCATGGTGCGCCCTTGCATGACGGCGCTATTCACAGCGGCCGTTTCGGCGCGCACGGCGTCCCGGCTGCGGCTGACCAGGCTGTCCACCCGCGAGGACAGGCCTTCCGCGACCCGGTGCGTCTCCGACAGGGCATCGGCCGCGGCCGCCCGCACGGTCAGGAACCTGCGCCGCGTGGCGAACAGGCTGTCGTCCCCTGAGCCCAGTTGGGCCAGCGCATCCACTTGCGAGCCGAGCTTCTTGACCGCGTCCCCGTCGTCGAGCTGGCGCAGCTGATACTTTGCCAGCCGGATCGTTTCGTCGAACTTGCCGGACAGCGCCTTGACACGCTTTTCTTTGTCCGCGGTTGCGGCCGTCTGGAGCAAGCCGTTCGCGTGGTTCACGGCGGCGCGCAAGCGCAGAAAACTCTGCAGCGTCGCCACCTCGACGTTGATCAGGTTGGAGATGGTGGTGGCATTCTGGGCGGTGAACTGGCGGCCGCTCTTGCGGATCTCGGCGAGCGCCGACTGGCCCAGGCCGATGGCAACGGTGCGCAGGGAGTCGGCCGCCTTGCGCGCCTCGGGCAGCCGCTGGGCCGCGGGCGTGTCGCCGTCTGCGGCAAGGGCGCGCAGGTCGCGGGCGGATTCCTTGAGCGATTTCACCACCACACCGTCGCCCAGGGCGGCGATGTCGGCCTTCATCGCCTCGGCCACCTTGCCCAGCGTCTGATTCGCCGTGTTGCGTGCCTCAGCGTCGGACGCGGCGGCGGCGCGCGCCAGCAGCGCCTCGACCCGATACGCCTGCGCGCGCAGCGCCAGGATCGCCTCCAGCTTGGTCAGCTTATCCTTGACGATCGCGTTGATGGTCTTGACCGCTTTGTTCGTCGCCTCGGAGGAACCGGTGCGCAGCGCATCCTGGGCCTCACTCTCCAGCGGCTCCAGCGTATCCAGGATCGCGGTGTGGCGCTTGCTGGCCCGGTCGATGCGCGCCTGGATGGCCTTTTCCGTCTGCAACCTGTCCGCGACGGCTGCGTTGAGATCGCCGACGGCGCCTTGGAGCGTCGTCACCTCGCCGCGGATCTCGCCCACCTCGGCGCCCTTCGCCTCAAGCTGGTCGAGCAGGGCCGTCAGCTTGCGGGTGCGTGCATCGAGGCGCTCCTTGACCTTGGTCCGGGCGTCGTCGCTGGTCGCGCTTTCGAGCGCGGGGGCTTTCGCGGAAAGTCGGACACTGGTCTGCGCCATCTCCATGGCGCTGGCCATGCGCGGGACGGCGTCTTCGGCAACATCCTGCATGTTGTGCTTGACCTGGCCGAAAAGCAGCCAGCCCACGCCGCCGGCGAGCACCGTCAGGCCGGCGACGAGGTTGAAAACCAGAAAAAGCCGCGCCTTGATGCTGAAACCGCGCCGGGCACGACCGGTCATCCGGCCCACGCCGCCGTCCGCTGTCGTCATGTGATGTGTCCCCGCGAAAGCCTAAGGGAGTCGCACAACCTAAAGTATAACCCTTTGCCAGCCCTGTCGAAAGATGACAAGTATGTAAAAGGCTGCGCTTGGACAGTAAATAAACACTTAAAGTTGATCCGAGACTTGACATGGCGACAGTTGTAGGTTCAAACAAAAGCTATTCGCGTTATCGCGCGCCAGCGCATTCCCCAGTCCCATGCAATCCCGTGGGTGACTTGCGCTTTATCGGTGTGTGGCCGCCCCTTCCGCAACATTCGCCCGGCCGCCGCTCGGAGCCCCCGGCCGCATTCTGGGGCTGAAGATTGCCGCCCGGCTGCGCTATACAGGCGCCATGTGTTCGACATCTCCTCCAACCCGGCAGATTGCCGAAAACCTCCTCGACGGCCTGAACGAGTCCCAGGGCACGGCGGTGACGGCGACCGAAGGGCCGGTGCTCGTGCTTGCCGGCGCGGGCACCGGCAAGACGCGCGTGCTCACCACGCGCCTGGCCTACATCATCCGCACGGGCCTGGTCCGGCATCCGGGCGAGATCCTGGCCGTGACCTTCACCAACAAGGCCGCGCGCGAGATGCGCACGCGCGTTGCCGAGCAACTGGGCGCGCCCGTGGATGGGCTTTGGCTCGGGACGTTCCACGCCCTGGCGGCGCGCATCCTGCGCGCCAATGCCGAGCGCGTGTCCCTGTCGAGCAACTTCACCATCATCGACACGGACGACCAGCTCCGCCTGGTCAAGCAGCTTCTGCGGGCCGAAAATATCGACGAGAAGAAGTGGCCGGCGCGGGCGGTGCTGAACGCCATCCAGCGCTGGAAGGACCGCGGCCTGACGCCGGACAAGGTGAGCGCGGCGGATGCCGGGGACCTCGCGGGCGGGCGCGCGATCGAACTCTACCACGCCTATCAGGCGCGCCTGCAGACCCTCAACGCGTGCGACTTCGGCGACCTCCTGCTGCACAACCTGACCCTCTTCCAGCAGGATCCGGACGTGCTGGCGAAGTATCAGGACAAGTTCCGCTACATTCTGGTCGACGAGTACCAGGACACCAACGTCGCGCAGTATCTCTGGCTGCGCCTTCTGGCGCAGGGCCACCGCAACATGTGTTGTGTGGGCGACGACGATCAGTGCGTCGCGGCCGGTACCGCCATCGCCATGGCGGATGGCACGGAAAAACCGGTGGAGGCGGTTCAGGCGGAGGATCGGGTGTTGTCCAACTATGGCCGCGGGCGCGTGCGCCCCGCGCGGGTTTTGCGTACGCACGCGCACAACACCAACCGCCCGCTCATCCGCATCACCACGGAAAGTGGCCGCCATCTTACCACGACGGAGGAGCACACCCATTTCGCCGACGTCGTGCACAGCGCCAGCCCACAGACCTATTACGTGTATCTCATGGAAAAGCGCGGTGTGGGCTTCCGCCTGGGCACCTCGCAGGTCTACACGCGGAACCAGAAGACGCCCGTCGTGGGCTATCGCCAGCGCTGCCTTCAAGAAGGTGCGGACGCCGTCTGGCTCCTGGACGCGTTCGACAGCGAGAACGATGCGCGCGAGCGTGAGCACCGGCTGAGCCTGCACTACGGCATCACCACGTTTCCCTTTGTCGCACGCAAGGGCAAAGGTGAGAATGGCTTGGTGCACGATCAGGCCCGCCTCGACCGCCTGCACGCCGATCTCGCCAGCGACGCGGCGGCGGAGGGGGTTCTTGCCGCATATGGCTTGCGCCGCGACGCGCCCCACCACGTGCCGCAGTCCAGTCGCGGGCAGCGGCGAACCCTTCAGGTCACGCTGAACGCGGAAGCGCGCGGCCGGACGCCCATGCACCGCATCGCGTTGAGCGGCAACGATGCCGAAGGTCGCGACGCGGTGCGCGCGCTTGGGCTCAACCCACGCAGCTACACGCGAAATCCCGCGAACTGGCGTTATGAGACGCTGTTCCGTGACTTCGGCGAGATCGAATCGATTCGAGAGAAGCTTGGGGCGGTCTTCGATCTCGATCTCGTCTACAAGGCACGTCTGATGGCAGATCGGCGAGCGTTGACCATGCGGCGGGCGCGGGACGTGCGGCCCGGCATGGTGGTCGTCAACGCCGACGGTCGACCGGAGGTGGTCACGAACGTCGAGGCGGTCGCCGCGACCGGCACTGTCCACGATCTGGATGTCGAGGGCACGCACAACTTCATCGCCGACGGCCTGGTTACGCACAACTCGATATACGGTTGGCGCGGCGCAGAGATCGGCAACATCCTGCGTTTCGAGGAGGAGTTCCCGGATGCGCGCGTGATCCGGCTGGAGAAGAACTACCGCTCCACCCAGCCCATCCTCGCCGCCGCGGGGCACCTCATCGCCCACAACGAGGGGCGCATGGGCAAGACCCTCTGGACCGACGCCGCCGAGGGCGAGGCCATCCGCGTGCGCGGGGTCTGGGACAACGAGGCCGAGGCGCGCTTCATCGGCGAGGAGGTGGAGGCGCTCCAGCGGGAGGGCCACGCGCTGGGCGAGATCGCCGTCCTGGTGCGCACGGGTGCGCAGACGCGCGCTTTCGAGGAGCGTTTCCTGACCCTGGGGATGCCGTACCGCGTGGTGGGCGGACCGCGCTTCTACGAGCGCCGGGAAATCCGCGACGCGCTGGCCTACCTGCGCCTGATCCAGTCACCCGACGACGACCTCGCGTTCGAGCGCATCGTCAACGTCCCCAAGCGCGGCCTGGGCAACAAGGCGCTGCAGACCCTGCACACGGCCGCGCGCACCTCGGGCACCTCGCTCATGCGCGCCGCCATGCGCCTGGTGGATACCGAGGAGCTGCGTCCGCCGGCGCGCAAGGCGCTTCGCAACCTGCTGGAAGCCTTCGCCCGCTGGCGTCGGCTTTCGCAGGAGGTGGCGCACACCGAGTTGGCCCGGACCGTGCTCGACGAGAGCGGCTACACCGAGATGTGGCAGGCGGACACCTCCGCCGAGGCGCCGGGACGGCTGGAGAACCTCAAGGAGTTGGTCGCCGCCATGGGCGACTTCGACAGCCTCGCCGGGTTCCTGGAGCATGTCAGCCTGGTGATGGAAAACGTCGAGGCCGAGGACGCCGACATGGTCACCGTGATGACCCTGCACGGCGCCAAGGGCCTGGAGTTCGACACCGTTTTCCTCGCCGGCTGGGAGGAGGGCCTGTTCCCCAACCAGCGCGCGCTGGACGAGCACGGCGCCAAGGGCCTCGAAGAAGAGCGCCGGCTCGCCTACGTCGGGCTGACGCGTGCGCGCCGGCGCGCCGTCGTGACGTTCTGCGCCAACCGGCGCATGTACGGATCGTTCAACGCCGCCATTCCGTCGCGCTTCGTCGACGAACTACCGGGCGAGCATACCACCGTGGAAAGCGACCCCGGCCTGTACGGCAGCGGCACCGGCGGCGGCCGGCAGGGCCCGTTCGGCGGCGGCTTCACCGAGCCGGCCTCGCGCATCTCACCCGGGATGGAACGCGCCCGCGCCCGCCAGGGCGAGGCGGCGAACTTCATCGAGGGCACCGCCGAGGTTATCGACAGCACGCCGGGCAGCTACGACCCCGGCGACCGCGTCTTCCACCGCAAGTTCGGCTACGGCACCGTGGACACGGCCGAGGGCGAACGCCTGACCATCGTCTTCGACCACGCCGGGACGAAAAAGGTCATGGCGTCGTTCGTGGTGCCGGCGGCGAAGGCGACGTAAAGAAGCGGACGGTGGCCTCGCGCCCGTCAGGGCGCAGGTTGCCGGTTTGGCATCGGCGCGTGACGGCGGCCTGCTTGGCTGGCGCCAAGCGAGGCCATCCAAGATACCATTGGCGATTACGGAGCGGAGACACACGACCGTGCCTCAAGGCCACCACCTGCATCTCGATGTCCCGGAGACGGCGCTGCCCGTGTTCGAGACCGCGCTGAGCCAGCTCGGCGGCGGCTACGTCACCGGCGGTACGGACGCCGACGGCAACGTTCCGGTGGATGTTTATCTTGCGGAAAAGCCGGATCGGGGAAAGCTCAACGCGCTCATCGCCACGGCCGCGGCGGCGGCGGGCGTGGCCGAGCCGGCGGTGCAGAGCCAGCCGCTGCCGGATGTGGACTGGCTGCAGCAGAGCTATGAAAGCATTCCGCCCATCCGCGCCGGGCGGTTCTACGTCTATGGCCGGCACCACGCGGCGCGCGACCGGCCCTCGGGCGCGATCGCATTCCGCATCGAGGCGGCGCAGGCCTTCGGGACGGGACACCACGAGAGCACGCAGGGCTGTCTGCTCGCTCTGGACGATTTGGCGAAGCGCGGGATCCGGGTGCGGCGCGGCCTGGACGTGGGTGCGGGCACGGGTGTGCTCGCCTTCGCCATGGTGCGGCTGTGGCGCTGTTCGGCCGTGGCCGCGGACAACGATCCTATCGCGGTGCGCGTCTGCCGCCAGAATGCGCGCGAGAACGGTGTGGCCGACCGTGTCACCAGCGTGGTCAGCGAGGGCTACGCCCACCGCCGTGTGCGCGCGGGCGCGCCCTACGACCTCGTCACGGCAAACATCCTGGCCGAGCCGCTGATCGCCATGGCGGGCCGGCTGGACGCCCACCTGGCACCGGGTGGATATGCCGTGCTCGCGGGGCTGCTGACGCGCCAGGCGCGCCGGGTCTTCCGCCGGCATCGGGCGCAGGGCCTCGTCCTGGACCGCCGGATCGAGCTGGGCGACTGGACGACCCTGATTCTCCGCAAGCCCAAACACCAAGCCCGGCGTCACGGATGACGCCGGGCTCCATGTGAACCCGTCCGGATCGCGGCGGGTGGTCAGGCCGTCGAGACGTCCTGAACCGGGGCGTTGCTGTTCGCCGCCGCGGTCCGGTGGCGCCGGGGCATGACGCTGTCCGCGACGTACGCCGCGGGAGCGCTGCGGTACGGGTGGCTCGTCCGGTCGTTCGCCACCGGATGCAGCGGCGCGGCGGGGCCGTCGAACTCGCGCACGAGATCGGCGAACCGGTGCGGGTTGTCGTTGCGCGAGGCCCGGCGCAGGCGGTTGCCGAGGCCCTCCGCGCGCTCGGGGCTGATGCCAATGTCCGCGAGCAGACGGCTATCCAGGCCGCTCAACTCGGCGTTGGCGCGGCGACGCGCGTTCATCCGGCGAACGGCGGCGATAAGACGGCCCAGCGGGCCGGCGGGACGGCGGGCGGTATCGGTGGCGCGGCTCATTTCGGACCTCCTTGGACGAACGGGCTAACGGGCATTGTGCGATCGTCTTCAGCCACAAGATGGGACGTGATTCCGAAGGCGCACAGCGCTTTTTGGTCAGCCCAGTTTTGCCCGCCGCGCATAGCTCAAGGCCCTGAAAAACAACAAAGTTTCGCAAATTTGCAACCGCCTGCGTTAGCCCAGCACCGCGTTCGCCAAGTGGCTTCCATCATACCGGTGAAAGTCATTATAGGAAATCATGCCGCGGATCTCTTCCACGTACGCGGCGCCCCTTTGGGAGTACCGCGTCAGTCCCCCGGCGAGCGCCGAACCCGAGAGCTTGTGGTCTGCCGCGCGGAGACTTGCGCGTTTCTTGCGCATTGGGGCGTAGGCTGAATGCGTATTGAGGTTGTGCATGTACGCTGCCACCGACGCACCCAGAGAATCGAAACGCTTGACCGCATAGTCGCCCTTGCCCGCCTGCAGCGCTTTCGGACGGATGCCCTCGCTGCTGTCCCAGGTCCATTGGCCGAACAGGGCGTTCCCCTGGCGGGCGAAGCGGGAGGTGCCCCAGCCGGACTCGTTTGCCGCCTGGGCGATGGCGAGCGAGGCCGGGATGACGTCCACGCGCCGCTTGAGCGCCGCGAAGTTGACCGAGTCGAGGCCGTAGCGCCTGGCGAGTTGGCTGAGCCAATAGCGCGCGCCTTCGCTGAGGTTGCTCGGGTCGCCGTCCGCACGCTCGGCCAGGGTGAGCAGGCGTTTCCGGTCGGTCCGAATGGCCGCGTTCGCCTTGACGATGAGGGGAAGGACGGTCTTCACAAACACGCGCTTGCGCGTCTCCGCTTGGTCCATGCTGCGCCAGTCGTGCGGCAGGGTCTTGACGAAGATCGGCGGCACCGCGGCCTCGCCCGTGGCGATGCGGGCCAGGGCATAGTCGTGGCGGTCGAAGACAGCCGTCAGGGTGTGCAGGTTTTGCGGCGCGATGCTCAGCGCGGCCACCTTGCGCTGCGGCACGGGCAGGGGGTCGCCCGGCGCCGTCCCGAGGGAGACCTCGCGCAGCGTCGTGGTGCTGGGCAGGTCCCGCGTCAGCGGCCCCGGCCCCACGGCGAGCACGATGGCGAGCGCGGCCGGCACGACGACACCGATGAGCGCAAGGGCAAGCCCGAGGGCGCCACCGTGCGGCGCCCGCCCGCGTTCCCTGTCGGGTGTGGCGCCTGTATCTGCGTTTTCGGCCATGGGATCCTCCGATCGTGATGGCGGAAAGACGGTGAGGTTGCCTCAATAGCGGGCGTTTGACCAGCGACCGCGTCAGGGGGCGCTGGCCGCGCCCCGACGCCGGGCGTTACGCTGACGCCGGCACGGACCGGGGCGGCGGGCCGAGGCGAAGGACCGAATCACCGAAAGGAGAGGCGCATGCGCGAGCAGGAGCTGCCGCAACCTGGGGGCGATCTGATGGACCGGCTTCGTGCGGCGGGTCTGAACCTCGATCCGGAAGACCTGCGCGCGCGCATGGCGGGCGTTCTCGCCGCGCCGCAGCGCGCCGGTGACCCGGATGCCTGGATGGCGCTCGTCGCGCCTGGCGCGGATGCCGATCTCGCTGCGGCGTTGCGCGCCTATCGTGAGCGGGCGGCGGCGATGGTCGACGACGGCCTTGCGGCGGGCAGGGCGGCCACGGCCGGGCGTCTGCGCGCGCTGCGCGGCGCGCTCGCCGAGCGCGACCTGGACGGTTTCATCGTGCCGCGCACGGACGCGCACCAGGGCGAGTTCGTCCCCCCGCACGCCCAGCGCCTGCGCTGGCTCACCGGCTTCACCGGCTCGGCGGGCTCGGCCGTGGTGACGGCCCACAGCGCGGCCATCTTCGTCGACGGCCGCTATACCCTGCAGGCCGCGGAGGAGGTGGATACCGACCACATCGCCGTTCTGGACAGCAGCGAGACCACGCCCGCGGCTTGGCTGGCCGCGCGCCTCGGCGGCGGGGCGCGGGTGGGGTACGATCCGTGGCTGCACACGCCCGACGGGCTCGCCGACCTGCGCGATGGCGTCGAGGCCGAGCTGGTGCCCGAGCCGGACAACCCGCTGGACGCGGTGTGGCCGGATCAGCCGGCCCGGCCGCTGGCCCCCGTGGTGGCGCACGACCTGGCCTTTGCGGGTGAGGCGAGCCCGGACAAGCGCCGCCGCGTGGCGGACAAGCTGGGTGCGGCGAAGGCGGACGCGCTGGTCCTGACGCTGCCCGCCGCGATCGCGTGGCTGCTCAACCTCCGCGGCGCGGATATCGCGCACACGCCGGTGCCGCTGAGCTTCGCCGTGGTGCATGCCGACGCATCGGTGGACTGGTTCGTGGATGCGCGCAAGCTCACGCCCGCTGCGCACGCGGCCCTGGACGCCGGGGTGCGCCTGCGTCACGAGGACGATCTTCTGCCCGCATTGGATGCGCTGGCCGAATCGTGCCGGCGGGTCTGGCTCGATACCGGCACCGCGCCGGCGCGCGTGGCCGAGCGGCTTGGCGAGGCCGGCGTGGGGCTGTACCGCAAGCCCGATCCCGTGCAGGCGATGAAGGCGCGCAAGAATCCGGCGGAGTTGGCGGGGGCGCGCGCCGCCCACCTGCGCGACGGCGCCGCTGTGACGCGCTTCCTGGCATGGCTCGCCCGAACGGCGCCCGAACGGGCCGACGCGGGCAAACCGGTTACGGAGATCGAGGCGGCGAACGTTCTCGCGGCCGAGCGGCTGGACGCTGAGCCGTACCGCGACGCGGCCTTCGCCACCATTGCCGGAGCGGGCGAGCACGGCGCCATCGTCCACTACCACGCGACACCGGAAAGCGACCGGCCGCTGCATCGCGGGGAGCTTTTCCTGTGTGATTCCGGTGGCCAGTATCTCGACGGCACCACCGACGTCACGCGGACGATTGCCGTGGGCACGCCCACGGCGGAGATGCGCGCCGCCTACACGCGCGTGCTCAAGGGGCACATCGCGCTCGCCACGGCCCGCTTTCCCGCAGGCACGACGGGCAGCCAGCTCGACGGGTTCGCGCGCAGGCCGCTCTGGGACGCGGGCATGGACTACGCCCACGGCACGGGGCACGGTGTGGGGAGCTACCTCGGCGTCCACGAGGGCCCGCAACGGATTTCCAAGCTGCCCAGCCGTGTCGCGCTGGCGCCGGGGATGATCTGCTCCAACGAGCCCGGCTACTACCGTGCGGGTGCCTACGGCATCCGCATCGAGAACCTGGTGGCGGTGACGGCGCCGGGCAGCGACCGTGCCGACGGGGAGCCCGATGGCGAGCCCGCCGACATCGCCGGCATGCAGGGCTTCGAGACGCTGACGCTGGTGCCGTACGACCGGGCCCTGATCGACACGGCCCTGTTAACGACCGGGGAAATCGCCTGGGTCGACGCCTACCATGCCCGGGTGAAGGCGGCGATCCGCCCGCTGGTGGACGCCGAAACGGCCGATTGGCTGGACACGGCGACGGCGCCGTTGTGCGCATAAGAAGACCTACGTTGCGAGGCCGTTTGACGCGACCGGGCGCGGTGGGCCGGTTGCGCAGGTTGCGGTGTGGTGCTGGGATTGTGGTCGGGCGCTGGGGACGGAAAAGCCGGGGATGACGCAGCCGTCCGACCCGCACGACAAGCTGTTCCGCGCGCTGCTGGACGATCCGGAGCGGGCGCGGGCGCTCTTGGCGGATCATCTGCCGGCCGGTGTCGTCGCCGAGCTGGCGGAGACGCTGCCGGTTCCGGAGGACGGGACCTTCGTGGACGAGCGCCTGCGCGGCAGCCAGAGCGACCGGCTGTTCCGGGTGGAATTGGCGCGCGGCGGCTTTGCGTTCATCTACACGCTGTTGGAGCACAAGAGCCAGCCGGACCCGCGCACGCCGATCCAGGTGCTGAGCTACATGGCGCGGATCTGGGACCGCTATCTCGGCCGGTGCGTGCGCACGCCGGCGGCGATGCCGGCGATCGTGCCCATGGTGCTCTATCACGGCCGTGCGCCCTGGACGGTGCCGACGTCGATGGCGGGCTGGCTCGACGCCCCGGCGGCGATCCGCGAGGAGGTGGCGGACTTCGGCTACGTGCTGCGCGAGCTGGGGCCGATCCCGGACGCCGAGCTTGCCCGGCACCGGGCGGTGCGCGGCGTGCTGATGGCGCTCAAGCACGCGCGCGAGCGGGGCGTGCCGGTTGAGCTTGTGGTATCCTTGGTCGAGCAGACGCCGGACGGCAGCCT
>CAJXKW010000110.1 GCA_913055855.1 uncultured Limimonas sp.
GGCTCGGGCCGGAGCGCCGCCGGCACCCCGGCCAGGAGCGCCCGCAGCGCCGTCGGGTCGTGCGGCACCTCGACGAGCTTGGTAACGCTCACGTTCGCGTCCCGGTCGCGGTGGATCATCCCAAAAATGCACCGGCCCGGCTCGTCCGGATGCTGCGGTTGGTAATTCACCACGATCAGATCCCCATTGCGCAGCGCGCGGCTGTATGACGTCAGCGCGTTCGCCTCGAACAGTTGCTGGGGGTTCTGGTTCACACCCAGCCCGAATAAGGCGAACCCGGCCTGGCCCGAGATCTCGAACAGGTTTTGCGGCGTTTGGATGCGGGACATCACGTTCAACCTCCCTCGACATGAACGGAACGTGAACATCCGTGCCAGGATGTCGAGCCGGATGCAAGGATAGAATTCTCTTCGCCCAGGTCCGTTTTCCGATTGCACGCGGGAAGGTGGATTCGCGCCTTCCGGCAAGCCACCACGTGCGGCGCTGGTCCGAAAACGCCCTGTGAAAAAGCCCTCGCATGGGGAGAGGGGGCGGACGGGCGGCGGCGATTGCCGGGGGCGGGGCCGTTCTTGTTTGGGGGCCGTCTTGCATCGTGGTGTCACGGGCCGTAGCTTCGTCTTACGATGTGCGTCGGGCCCGGGGGCGCGGATGATGCATGGACGATGAAGCTGCGGTTCAACCAAGACGTTCGGCAGACGATCGCTGCCGAGCTTTAGAAGGTTTCAACGTTCGGTGGCATTGCGATTGGTGTCCTGGGCTAGTCGACCGATGCGCCCGTCGTCGTTCTCGGCGCGTTTTTCTGGTGGGTTGCCTGTCAA
Organism: uncultured Limimonas sp.; assembly: GCA_913055855.1. Lineage (GTDB taxonomy): Bacteria > Pseudomonadota > Alphaproteobacteria > Kiloniellales > Rhodovibrionaceae > CAJXKW01. The sequence goes on from CAJXKW010000110.1 coordinate 819, forward strand.
ACCGTGTCGGCGCTTTTACTTGCACTGGAGGATGAAGAATGACCTTCACGGAAGCGGCGTTTATCGGCATGGGGATCGTTCTGGCCTTCGGTGTTGCGGCACGCGTCCTGGCGCTTCGCGCCAAGGCACCCCACCCCCCGCACGGCCATCACCCCACACCGTAACCCGCGTAAAGTGGCTTCGCGTTTCGCCAGAAAAGCAAGCCACCATCATATCGCGGACCAAGGTGGCTTGCCTGACGGCGAAGCCACTTTGCGCGCTGGCGCGGCGAAACACCCGACTGGCCCGGTGACGCCCGTTACGCGCTTCTCGCGAATCGGGAAAAACCGGAACATGTCTTGAACATAAAGAACATATCGTGTACATTGGCGCCGATGTGTGTTCGGCGAGGACGGAGGCGCGCATGGATACCGAAACGGCCGATGCCGGATTCCTGAACGCGCGGCAGGAGGCGTTCTGCCGCAACTTCATTGCCGGCGGGTCCGCCGTGGCCGCGGCGCGCGCGGCCGGCTATGCCGAGACCACGGCGCGCGCGCAGGCCGCGCGGCTGCTCCAGCATCCCAAGGTCCAGCACCGCATCGAGCAGTTGCGCGCCGACGAGGACGGCGCCAAGGCGGCGCTCTGCGGCCGGCTGCTTCAGGACGTTCATGCCGTGCGCGAGCGCGCCATGGAAAACGGCGACGACGGCATGGCGTTGCGCGCCATCAACACCACGCTGCATCTGGTTCGTCAGCTCGGCATGCCCGCCACGCCCCCGGATACCCAGGACATCCTGCTCGACGGCGCCGCCGCGGAAGCCGATGCGGACGCCGACGCCGCCGAGGGGCACGCCGATCCGGACGTGCCGGTCGCGGATGCCGACGGCGACGTCCTCGCGGCGGGGCAGGCCATGTTGGCGGATGTCGGTGAATGTCGGTCGGATGCGGGCGGCGACGCGGACGCCGATGGCGAGGCCGTGTTGGCGGATGTTGGCGAATGTCGGTCGGATACGCGTGACGGCGCGGACGCTGATGGCGAGGCCGTGTTGGCGGATGTTGGCGGATGTCGGTTGGTCGGGAAAGCCGTGCCGACCCGCCGCCCAGGCGCGATGGGCGCGAGCAGCGACATGGCGGTCGGCGCACGCGGCAGCGCACGCGTCGACGGGCGCCGCATGCAGACTTCACCCTGAGCTTGTCGAAGGGGGAGCCTGTCGAAGGGTGCGCCTGTCGAAGGGTGCGCCTGTCGAAAGATGGGGTCCAGGATTGGAATCAAAGACGAGGCGACCGCGAGAAGCCAACCTTCGGGTGCTTTTGTGAACGGGCCGGCACTCGACCACGACAGGCCAGCCCGCGCGGGATGGGCGCCCCGCTACTGGTTCATCATGTCGAAGAATTCGGTGTTCGTCTTGGACTTGCGCAGCTTATCCAGGAGGAACTCCATGGCGTCCATGGAGCCCATGGGCTGCAGGATGCGGCGCAGGACGATCATCTTGTTCAGCCGCCCCTCGTCGAGCAGCAGCTCCTCGCGCCGCGTGCCCGAGGGGCCGACGTTGATCGCGGGGAAGACGCGCTTGTCGGCGAGCTTGCGGTCGAGGACGATCTCGCAGTTGCCGGTGCCCTTGAACTCCTCGAAGATGACCTCGTCCATGCGGCTGCCCGTGTCCACAAGGGCCGTGCCCACGATGGTGAGCGAGCCGCCCTCCTCGATGTTGCGCGCCGCGCCGAAGAAGCGCTTGGGCCGCTGGAGGGCGTTGGCGTCCACGCCGCCGGTGAGCACCTTGCCCGAGGAGGGCACCACGGTGTTGTAGGCCCGGCCCAGGCGTGTGATCGAATCGAGCAGGATGACCACGTCCTTTTTCGCCTCGACCAGGCGGCGCGCCTTCTGCAGCACCATCTCGGTGACCTGGACGTGGCGCTGGGCGGGCTCGTCGAAGGTGGAGGAGACCACCTCGCCCGCGACCGAGCGCGCCATGTCCGTGACCTCCTCGGGCCGCTCGTCGATCAGCAGCACGATGAGGTAGCACTCGGGATGGTTGGTTTCGACCGCGCGCGCCAGGTTCTGCAGGATCATGGTCTTGCCCGCCCGCGGCGGGGAGACGATGAGCGCGCGCTGGCCCTTGCCCAGGGGGGCGACCAGGTCGATGACCCGGTTCGTCGTGTCCTTGTCCCCCGGCATCTCCAGCTCGAGCTTTTCCTGGGGATACAGCGGGGTCAAGTTGTCGAAGTTGATCCGGTGGCGCAGCTCCTCGGGCGGGCCGAAGTTGACCCGGTTGACCCGGAGCAGCGCGAAGTAGCGCTCCCCCTTGTTGGGCGAGCGGATCTCGCCGGCCACGGTGTCCCCGGTGCGCAGGCCGAAGCGCCGGATCTGCGAGGGGCTGACGTAGATGTCGTCGGGGCCGGGCAGGTAGTTCGACTCCGGCGAGCGCAGAAAGCCGAAACCGTCCTGCATGATCTCCAGGACGCCCGAGCCGTAGATCGAGATGTCCTGCTGCGCGAGCTTTTCCAGAATGGCGAACATCATCTCCTGCTTGCGCAGGGTGCTCGCGTTCTCGATGTCCAGCTCCTCGGCATAGGCGAGGAGATCGGCCGGCGACTTGGCCTTCAGGTCCTGCAGGTTCATGGGATCCGCTGGGTGCGCGTGTCTGCGGTGATCGGCAAAAACCGCGCCGTGACGCGCGGCGCGCGCGAAGCGTGGGACAAGCCACGATACAGGGCGCGAGTTTGCCGGTCTGGACGCCCCTTGGCAAGGCCCTTCCCCGCGCGGCGCCGTGCCGCCCCGGCGTTCCGCACGATATGGTTAAAAGGCCGTGTATTTTTGCTCTTGCGTGGCGCGTCATTTTTCATATACTTGAAGGTCAGAAAGGCACCGGTTGCCACGACCACCGCGCTGCGAGTCGTTACGCCGCGCTGCGAGTCGTTACCAAGTCACGGGGCGAAACGCAGTGCGTCCGGTGGCAAGGCCGCGCCGCACAGCACGAGAGGTTCCGGTCGTCAGGCCAAGATCCCGACCCCCTTCATCCCCCGACCCCGATCCAATCCTGGCGACCGTTCGCGCCGTCCCGGCTCCCCACCGGGGCGGCGCTTTCTTGCGTGCGCGCCGGTCCGCGGGGGCAACCGGTCAGCTACGGCCGATCCCCGTCTCGCGGTCCTCGACCAGGCAGAGTTCCGCAAGCGCGACGATTCGCCGCCATTCGGCGTCGGCCACGGGCACGCCGCGGTCCAGGGCGGCGGCGCGGTGGCGCGCGATGGTGCCGGGATCGCGCCGGCACGGCCCGGCGTCCGCCCCCGGTTCGGCCGCCGGCCGGGCGGTGCGGGCGACCACGCTGTTGGCGGGGACGTCCGGGTCGGCGGGACCGCGGCGCAGCGCCCACCACACCCGCGCGCCGTCGCTGGCGGCGGTGAGCGTGCCCGCCGCGTCGGCGCAGCGCAGATCCGCGGCGAGCCCGCGCGCCGCGGCGAGATCGGCGCATCCGCCCAGGACCGCGACGTCCCGGGCCTCGGCCAGGATCACCGCGGGTACGCCCGCGCTCGCCGCCATTTCCAGCGTGTCCACGAGGACCCCGCCCAGGGCGAAGAGCGAGGCGCCCGCCGCATCCAGCCGCCAGCCGTCGGGCTGGCGCGACAGCGCGGGCGGGGCCGTCGCCGTCTCGCCCAGGCGCGGCAGGGCGTCGAGTAGGCGCCGCGCCCCGTCCAGCCCGACGATGTCGTGCCACTGCGCGATCGCCGCGGCGTCGGCAGCGGTGCCGGCGGGCAGGCCGATTCCCTGGAGCGCACGGGTGTAGCGCACACGGAGTTCGTTTAACGAAACGCGGGTCACGGCGTCGCCGGCCATGTCGGGGCAAAGCTGTCGTCGCAGTCGATCCGCGGATCGGCGAAGTCCGCGGGCAGCGGCGCGCCCGAGAACAGCGTGATGCGCGTCCAGCGGTCCGACTTCGGGTCGAAGCGCACGGCGCCGAAGAAGGCGAGCTTGAAGCGGAGCAGGTCCACGGGCCGCATGTCCCGATGAAGCAGATTGTCGCGCACCTCGGCATAGGGCTTGGCCGACAGGGTCTGGATTCGCGCGATCAGCGCCCGGTGCTCGGGCCGGTGCATCAGGAACTCGCCCACCGGCCGGGCCAGTTCCGCCGCGGACAGCGCCGCCAGCTCGCGATGCAGGCGCGCCACGGCGTGACCCACGCCGATGGGCATTTCCCGCGCCGCGCCCGGGTCGCCGTGCCGGGTCCCAAGTCGCGGTTCTTCCTTCTCCACGGCGCGGTACCAGAAATAGTGCGCCTCGGCCGGGTCGTCGGGGTCGATGCGCAGCGCCCAGGCATAGCCGGATTCGATGCGCGCGATCACGGCGCGGAGCGGCTCCGCGGCGTGCACACGGGCCGTCTCGTCGGCGGCCATGGTGTCCGCGAGGTCGTCCGCGAGATCCGGGTAGGGCTCCAGGATGAGGCTGTGCATCAGCTCCTGGGTCTCCAGGCTGAAGCCGCCGCGCATCACCCGCTCCGCGAACGCCCGCCAGGGGTAGGCGCCGGCGAGCGGATCCGCCCCGCGGGCGGGAAACAGGCTCCCGGCAATCTCGCGGAGTTCCCGGCGCAAGGCGCAGATGGCGGCGTGCTGCGCGGCATCGGCCGTCCACCACTGGTCCGCGTGCGCGATTGCGCGCTCCAGAAGCGCCCGGAAATGCCGCACACGGGGCCGCTGGGCCCGCGGGACGCCCTTGACCCGGGCGATGGCCGTCTCGCGTGCGTTCACCCAGGCGTGCATGAGTTCGGGGTGGCTGACGATGAACGGCGCCATGCCCAGCCCCGTCGCGTTGCCCACGCCCACTGCGCGGCGCAGCGGCGCGCTCAGCCGGGTCGCTGCGCTGCCCCCGTGGCGCCACGCCAGGTGATCCACGAGGTCGAGGCTGAACAGCCGGGCGAGGTAGACGGCGAGCATCTGCGCGGCGAACGGCCGGTGGAACGGCGTGCCGTCGCGCAGCCGCGCGTAGTCGGCGAGGCCGAACTTGCCGTTGCCGTACACGGCCGTGGTGCGCATCAGGTAGCCCACCTCGGTCACCTCGGCGATCGCGGGCTGCCGGCCCGCGGCGAGCTGGGCGACCATGTGGTCGAACAGGCGCACGCTCTTGTTCCCGCGGGCGAGAACCAGTTCCCGGCTGGTTACCCGGCCCGCTTCCTGGCGGGGTACGTTCGCGCGCAGCCGGGCCATGTGCGCGGCGTCCGGCTCGCCCTCGGTGAGCGCGAAGGTGTAGTCCCAGCGCTCGGCGATGACACGGTCGGTGCGCGCGGCTTCGGGAATGAGCTGGGCGAAGACGACGAAGCTGTAACGCCCCTGTGGCGTGTCCACGGTATAGACCGCCTCGCCGCACTCGTCCGTGCCGACGTCGAAGCGCGGGCAGCCGATGCGCCACTGCTCGCGGCCCATGCGCCGGATCAGGTTGCGCAGGAAGCTCAGCCGCGACGGGTGCATGGCGCCCAGCCGCGGCAGGCGCATCACCGTATCCGGATCGCGCAGCGGCGCCGGCGTGACGCCGCCGCCCCGGTGCGAGCCGGATTTGGTGCCCTCGGCATGCGTGGCCATGGCGAGCCTCCCACGAGGACGGTAGCGCTGCGGGGCCGCGCGTCCATGCGCCGGGTGGGTCAGGTGACGGCGTATCGGCGGATCGTGTCGAGCAGGCTTGCCGGGACGGCGACCCCGGCGCGGGTGGTCCGGGCGCGCGCCGCCAATCGGCCCTCGCCGGGCAGGCGGCCGCCGTCCTGCTCGCTCACGGCGGTCAGCAGCCGGGTGAGCCGGTCCGGGTAGCGGGAACCGCCGAAGGTTTCGGGCGCCATGGCGATGAAGAACTGGCCGGTGCGGGGCGGGCCGCCGTCGTTGGTCGCGAAGGACGAGGCGTCGAGGGAGAGCGTCGCACCGGTGAGCACGGCGGCCAGCAGCTCCACCAGCAGCGCCTGGTTGGCGCCCTTGTGGCCGCCGAAGGGGACCATGGTGCCGCCGGCGAGCGCCGCTTCGGGGTCGGTGGTTGGCGCGCCGGCCGCATCGAGTGCCCAGCCCTCGGGGATCGCCTCGCCCTTTTGCTTGTGGACCACGATCTCGCTCTTGGCGACGACACTGGATGACTGGTCGATCACCAGCGGCGCGCCATCCGGCCGCGGCACCGCGCAGGCGACGGGATTGGTGCCGAAGACGGGATCCTTGGCACCGAACGGGGCGATCGACGCCGGGGCGTTGACAAAGCCCAGCGCGAGCAGGCCGCGGTCGGCGAGGCGCTCGACGTGGTAGCCCACCACGCCGCAGTTGTACGAGTTGCGCACGGCCATGGCCGCGATGCCCGTCTCGCGCGCCATGTCGGGCAGCTCGCCCAGCCCCAGGTCGATGGCCGGATGGGCGAAGCCGTCCCGGGCGTCGACCTTGAGGGCGCCCGGGCTCGGCCGTTCGGCGACGGGCTCGGCCGCCCCATCGACCTTGCCCACGCGCGCATGCTCGCAATAGGTGGGCAGGCGCGCCAGCCCGTGGCTCCGGATGCCTTCGGCCTCCGCCGCAACCACGGAAGCGGCGACGGGATCGAGGTTGGCCTCGGTCACGCCGCAGGCGGCCAGGGCCCGGCGCGCGAGCGCGCGAACCTCGCTCAGGGTGAGGGTTTCGTCCGCGTTCGTCGCCATCGCCGCGCCTCCCCGGGGGTTTTCGTGTCGTGTCGTGCCCGGGCGGGGCCGCTCACTCGGCCGCCGCCCTTGCGGTGTCCGCCGTGTCGGCCGCCAGGGCCTTGCTGAAGAAGCGTGCCCAGTTGCCGCCCATGATCCCCGCGACCTCGCGGGGTTGAAAGCCGACTTCGCGCAGCTCGGCCGCGATCCCGTGCAGATCCGTGGTGCGCTGGAACCACTCGGGCTGCGCGGGCCAGCCGGCGGCGCGATGGGCCGCGCGCTCCGTTTCCGGGACGAGGCGCCAGCGGCCGTTGCGCATCCAGTCGATGGTCTCGCCGCCCCAGCCGCGGCACAGATCGGAGCCGATGCCCAGGTGCTCGGGGCCCATGATCTCCGCCGTGCGCGCGACCATCTCGGCGAACTGCCGGCGGGTGCAGCGCGCCTCGCCGGCGAGATGGCGGACGTAGAGCGAAAACCCCATCATGCCGCCCGTCTCCGCCAGCGCGCGCAGCACCGGGGCCGCCGTGCCGCGTGGGCTGTCGTGGAAAAAGCGCGGGTTGCCGTGGGTCAGCGCCACCGGGCGCGCCGCCTGTTCGATCGCGTCGAGCTGGGTGCGCTCGCCGGCGTGCGCGATGTCGACCAGCATGCCCGCGCGGTTCATTTCCCGGAGGACCTCGCGGCCCATGCGCGACAGGCCCGGGTCGTCAAGCTCGGCACAGCCCGCGCCCAGCAGGCTGAGGTTGTTGTAGGTGAGCTGCATCACCGCGAGGCCGGCGTCGCGCAGCACCTGGACCAGCCCGGCCTCGTTCTCGATGGGCGAGGGGTTCTGCGCACCCAGGATGACGCCGACGCGTCCCTCCCGGCGGGCGGCCGCCAGATCCTCGGGTGCGCGCACCGGCCGGATCAGGTCGGCATGGTCGCGAAAGCGCTGGTTCCAGTCCGCCAGCCGCGTGAGGGTCTCGCGCGCGCCCTCGTGATAGGCGACCGTGACGTGGACGGCCGCCAGCCCCGCCGCGTGCCAGTCCGCGAAGTGCGCCCGCGTCCAGTCGGCGTACTGGAGCGCGTCGATCAGGGGCTCGGGGCCGGCCTCGTCCACGATCGTCTCCTCGTCGTCCGGCGCTAGACCTTGGTGTAGGCGGTCTTGGTCACGGTGTAGAAGTCGCGCGCGTGCTGGCCCTGCTCGCGCGGGCCGTAGCTGGACATCTTCTTGCCGCCGAAGGGGACGTGATAGTCCATGCCGCCGGTGGGCAGGTTCACCGTCGCGATGCCGGCGGCGCTGTGCTGCTTGAAGTGCGTGGCATGCTTGAGCGAGGTGGTGCAGATGCCCGAGGTCAGGCCGAAGCTGGTGTCGTTGGCCTTCTCCAGCGCTTCGTCGTAGTCGCGCACGCGCTGGACCGCCGCGATGGGGCCGAACATCTCCTCGCGGTTGATGCGCATGTCGTTGTGCGTGCCCGTGAAAAGCGCCGGGGCGAGGTAGTGGCCGCGCGTCTCGCGGTTCAGGCGCTGCCCGCCGAAGACCAGCTCGGCACCCTCCTGCTGGGCAAGCGCGATGTAGCCCAGGCTCTTGTCCAGTTGCCGTTCGTCCACCAGCGGGCCCATCTTGCTGTCCGCGGCCAGGGCGTGGCCCACCTTGTAATCCTGGAGCTTCGCGATGAGCGCTTCGACGAAGCGGTCGTGGATGCCCTGGGTGACGATGAGGCGCTCGCTCGCCGTGCACTTCTGCCCGCTGCCCGAATAGGCGCCGTTGAGCGCCGCATCCGCGGCCGTCTCGACGTCGGCGTCGTCGAGCACCACCAGCGGGTTCTTGCCGCCCAGCTCGAGCTGGACCTTCTTGAAGCCCTCGGCGCAGCGCCGGGCGACGTGGCGCCCCGTCTCCACCGAGCCGGTAAAGGAGATGCCCGCGACATCGTCGTGGCCGAGCAGCGCCTCGCCCACGACCGCGCCGTGGCCCATGACCATGTTGAACGCGCCCTCGGGGATGCCGCTGCGCCCGATGATCTCCGCCAGCGCCCAGGCGGTGCCGGGGACCAGCTCGGCGGGCTTGAACACCACGGTGTTGCCGTAGGCTAGGGCGGGGGCGATCTTCCACGCCGGGATCGCGGCGGGGAAGTTCCAGGGCGTGATCAGGCCGACGACGCCGATGGGCTCGCGGCGCACCTCGACCTCGATGCCCGGCCGCACGCTGGGCGCCAGCTCGCCGAAGTTGCGCAGCACTTCGCCGGCATAGAAGCTGAAGAACTGACCGGCACGCGCGACCTCGCCCGTGGCCTCGGGCAGGGTCTTGCCCTCCTCGCGCGCGAGCAGGCGGCCCAGCTCGTCCTTGCGCGCCATGAGTTCGGTGCCGATCCGGTTCAGGACGGCGTGGCGTGTCTCCAGCTCCGCGTCCGCCCACGCGGGCAGGGCCGCGCGCGCCGCCGCCACGGCGGCGTCAACGTCCGCCTGTTCGGCGCAGGCGTAGTGACCGATCACGTCGTCCAGGTCCGACGGGTTGCGGTTTTCCAGGGTTTCGCGCGCGCCGGCGTGCCAGGCGCCGGCGATGAAGTTGCCGTATGCGGCCGACTCGCTCACGGACGAATCCTCCGGGGTCTTTGGGGTTTGGGCCGGGGCCGCGCCCGGGCTACCGGGCGGCGGCCGAGACCCATGCGCTGTATTGCGGTGCACGCTTGTACGCTAGCGCGGGTTCGCCCATAACGGAACTAGAAAGGCGCAATTCATCGATAAGACTGGCCTATGAATGTCACGCTGAAGCAGCTCCAGGCCTTCGTCGAGGTGGCGCGCCAGGGAAGTTTCACCGGCGCGGCGAAGCGGCTCCTCGTCTCGCAGCCGGCGTTGACCGTGACCGTCCGGGATCTGGAGCGCGATCTGGGTGTGCGCCTGTTCGACCGGACCACGCGGAAGGTCCAGCTCACGCAGGAGGGCGCCGGGTTCCTGCCCACCGCCGAGCGTCTGCTCAACGACGTGCACGAGGCCGTGGCGGATCTGCGCGAGGTCGCCGAGCGGCGACGCGGGCAGGTGCGCCTGGTGAGCCTGCCCTCGGTGGCGACGGACCTCCTGCCGCCCATCCTGGCGCGTTTCGGCGAGTGCTATCCGGGAATCACGGTCCACCTGCACGATGCCAACGCGAGCGCGGTGCAGACGCGGGTGAAGAACCGCGAGGTCGATTTCGGCATCGCCAGCGCATGGCGTAGCGACGCGGATCTGAGCTTCACGCCGCTGCTCTCGGACAGCTTCCACCTGGTGTGCCGGCATGATCACCCGCTGGCCGCAAGCACCGAGCCGGTGCGCTGGCACGAGCTGGCCGACTGGGTTTTCCTGGGCCTGGCGCCGGACACCGGGATCCGGCCGCTGCTGGACACGGTACCCGAGCTGCCGGCGAACGTTCAGCGGCCGCGCTACGAGGTCTCCAACATCGCCACGCTGGACGGCCTGCTGGGGGCGGGCATGGGAATCACGGTGCTGCCCCGGATGGCGGTGCCCCAGGCCCCCAAGGCGCGCTGCGTTTGCCGGCCCATGATCGAGCCGGAACTGACCCGCCGGATCTGTCTGATCCAGTTGCGCGACCGTTCGCTTTCGCCGGCGGCGGCTTCCCTGGCGGCGATGATCCAGGCCGCCGCGGAGTCGGATACCGCCGGGTAAGACGATCGGCAATGACTGTACCAACGCGCACGCGGCCGCGCGTTCATATATAAGAAGAATATATAGCGCAATATATTTTTTAAATTTTATTTATGGAGTATGCCTGTCCTACCGTTTAGGTTGCGGTCTGGACCAAGCGCAGCGTTGCCGTGTGTCCGACCGAACAACCGCTTTCCCTACAAAACCACGTCAAAGAGGCACGTGATGACGCAATTGGCCTCCGAACGGGAGCGGGTCTGGGAAGAGGATGACCCGATCGGCATGAACGCCACGCTGGGTGACCCGTGGGTGCTCGGGATCAGCGCCGGCTTCATTGTCGCCTTTATTGGCTTGTCGGTGTACGACGTCGATCTGTTGAGCGCGCTGGTGAGCGGCGGGTTCACCTGGACGGCGAAGTACCTCGGCTCCTTTTTCCAGCTCATCCTGCTCCTGACCTTCATCATCGCCATCGGGGTTGCCGCCACGCCGGCCGCCAGCGCCAAGATGGGCCACCTTGATGAGCCCGAGATGAGCACCTTCAAGTGGGTGTCCATCATCATGTGCACGCTGCTCGCCGGCGGGGGCGTGTTCTTCGCCGCGGGCGAGCCGGTGTATCACTTCATCGCGCAATCGCCGCCCGCGTTCAGCGCCGAGCTGGGCACCGCCGAGGCCGTGCGCGGGGCGCTCGCGCAATCCTTCACCCACTGGGGATTCCTGGCCTGGGCCGTGCTCGGCTCGCTCACCAGCATCGTGCTCTCGCACGCGCACTACACCCACGGCCAGCCGCTGCAGCCGCGCACGCTGCTCTATCCCATCTTCGGCGACCGCGTCATGCGCGGCGCGTTCGGCGGGGTCGTCGACGCGCTGTGCGTGATCGCCGTGGTCGCGGGTACGGTGGGCCCCATCGGCTTCCTGGCCACGCAGGTTGCCTACGGCGGCAACGTGCTCTTCGGCGTGCCCGACAGCTACGGCACGCAGCTCGCCGTGCTGTGCGTGCTCGGCGTGATCTACGTCTCCTCCGCGCTGACCGGGATCCACCGCGGGATCCAGTTCCTCAGCCGGATGAACGTCTACCTGGCGCTCGGTATCGCCGCGTTCATCTTCGTCTTCGGCCCGACGGTGTTCCTGATGAATGCCTATCTGCAGGGCTTCGGCGAGTACCTGACGTCCTTCGTCACCATGGCGACCATGACCAGCCAGACGGCGCCGGACTGGTGGATGAAGTGGTGGACGGTGTTTTTCTTCGCCTGGTTCCTGGGTTACGGGCCGCTGATGGCGCTCTTCGTCGCGCGCATCTCGCGCGGCCGGACGATCCGCGAGATGATCATCGCCGTGGCCGTGGCCGCGCCCATCGCGGCGACGATCTGGTTCACGCTTCTGGGCGGTGCGGGCATCCATTATCAGATGGCCGGGGTGATCGACCTCAAGGAAGCGCTGACCAACTTCGGCTTCGATATCGCGACCCTGACGGTGGCGCAGGCCCTGCCGCTGGGCGGCCTCATGGCGGTGCTCATCCTGATCCTGACGACGATCTTCGTCGCCACGACGGGGGATTCCATGAGCTATACGGTGTCCATGGTCGCCTCGGGCCACGACAAGCCGGCGACCAGCGTGCGCGCGTTCTGGGGCATCTCGATGGCGGTGATGGCGGCGATCCTGCTCTACATGGGCGAGGGGCAGGTGAGCGCGCTGCAGCAGTTCATCGTGATCACCGCGATCCCCGTTTCGCTGGTCATCCTGCCTTCGCTCTGGCTCGGCCCCAGATCGGCCTACGCTCTGGCGCGCGAGCAGGGGATCGTGACGTAGGGCACGATCCGATCCGGTTAGCTCGGCTGATCGCTGAATCTAGAGCACCGGAGGCGGAAAGGCTCGCGTGCGATTCAGCGATCCATCTGGATTGCATCGGACGCGAGCACCGGCGGGCTGCGCCCGCCGGCAAAACCGGATGTAACC
>CAJXKW010000111.1 GCA_913055855.1 uncultured Limimonas sp.
GGCCGGCGGGTGCCCGGCCGTCCCGTCGAATTCCACCGGAGCCGCCATGCCCGCCCCGCCGGATCTCGCGATCGCGTGGCACGCCTTCGACGCACTGACGCCGCGCATCCTCCACGACCTGCTCAAGCTGCGCAGCGACGTCTTCGTCACCGAACAGGCCTGCCCGTTCTCCGAGATCGACGGCCGCGACCCCGACGCGGTCCACGGCGTCGCGCTCGCGGACGGCGCGGTGATCGCCACGGCACGCCTGCTGGCGACGGACGACGGGGAGACGAAGATCGGCCGCGTCGTGACCCATCCGGCGCACCGGGGGCTGGGCGTGGGTGCGGCGCTGATTCGCGACGGGCTGGCCCGGATCGCGCGCCGCCACGGGCCCGGCGCGCCCGTGCTGGTGAGCGCGCAGAGGCGCGTGCAGGGCTTCTACGAACGCCTGGGCTTCACCGCGACCTCGGGTGTCTACGAGGAGGACGGTATCCCGCACGTGGCCATGCGCCGCAACGCCGGCGGCGCGGCCACCGACGGGTGAGCCCGTGCGGGGCTTGCCGCGGCGCGTGCGCGCGTGAAATAAAGACCGGCGCACATGGCGCACACCGCGCATACGGCGCGCGGCGCGACACGGGGCGAGATACGGGAACGCGCGGGCATGACGGTCTGGGGCAAGGTCCTCGGCGGCGCCACGGGGTTTGCGATGGGCGGGCCGTTCGGCGCGCTGCTGGGCGGGCTGGCCGGGCACGCCGTGGACTGGATGCGCGACTCCACGCGCAGCCTGCAGGAGCAGGAAGCGCCCGTGGGCGAGGCCGAGGCCGACCACCGCGCCGACGACAACACCAAGAAGGTGGCCTTCACCATCGCCGTGATCGTCCTGGGCGCCAAGATGGCCAAGGCCGACGGCGTGGTCACCAAGGACGAGGTTCACGCGTTCAAGCAGGTCTTCCACGTCCCGCCGGAGGAGATGAAGAACGTCGGGCGTGTGTTCAATCAGGCACGCAAGGACTCGGCCGGCTTCGAGCCCTATGCCCGGCAGATCGCGCGCATGTTCCGGCACAACCCCAACGTGCTGGAGGAACTGCTGGACGGGTTGTTCCACATCGCGCGCGCGGACGGGCAGGTCTCCAACGCCGAGCTGGCCTACCTGCGCCAGGTCGCCGAGATCTTTGGCCTGGACGAGGCGGCCTGGGAGCGCGTGAAGGCCAGCGCCGCGGCCGAGGAGGGCCAGGACCCCTACGAGCTGCTCGGCCTCGACCCGCAGGCCTCGGACGACGCCGTCAAGAGCGCCTACCGCAAGCTGGTCCGCGAGAATCACCCGGACCGCCTGGTCTCCCAGGGCATGCCGCAGGAGTTCATCGACATGGCCAACGACAAGCTCGCCGCCATCAACAGCGCCTACGAACAGATCCGCAAGCAGCGGGGAATGTAGGGCGGATCTGCCGCGTCAGCGGCGATCCGCCGGAACGGCACACGGCTCGTCGCGGCGGATCGCGGCCTTCGGCCGCAGATCCGCCCTACGCATGATCTTCGCCGAAGCGTCGAAACCGCCATGGCACCACCGCTGATCCAACTCAAGAACGCCACGCTCGCGCTGGGCCACCAGGTGCTCGCGGAAGAGGTGGACCTCGCCCTCGCGCCCGGCGACCGTGCCGCGCTGGTGGGGCGCAACGGCAGCGGCAAGTCCACGCTCCTGCGCGCGCTGGCGGGCCAGCTCGAACTCGACGACGGCGACCGCTTCATCCAGCCGGCCGCGCGCGTCGCCTACCTCCCGCAGCATCCCGACCTGCCGCCGGACCACACGGTCGCCGACTACGTGGCCGGCGGGCTGCCCCACGACGTCGCCGACACGCGCCACCGCGTGGACGCGGTGATGGCGCGCCTGGGCGTAGAAGGCGACTGGCGCCTGGGCCACCTCTCGGGCGGCGAGGGCCGGCGAACCGCGCTGGCGCGTACGCTGGTCAGCGAGCCCGACATCCTGCTCCTGGACGAGCCGACCAACCACCTGGACATGCCCACGATCCAGTGGCTGGAGGGGGAACTTCAGCGCTTCGAGGGTGCCCTCTGCGTGATCAGCCACGACCGTACCTTCCTGCGCAGCCTCACCAATCTGGTGTACTGGCTTGACCGCGGCACCATGCGCCGGCTGGACAAGGGCTTCGCGCACTTCGACGCATGGCAGGAACAGGTCTTCGCCGAAGAGGAACAGCGCCTGTACCAGCTCAAGAAAAAGCTCCAGCGCGAGGAGCTGTGGCTGCACCAGGGCCTCTCGGCGCGGCGCAAGCGCAACCAGGGCCGGCTCAAGCGCCTGAACGAACTGCGCGAGCAGCGCAAGGAGATGCTTACCAACCGGACGGGGAGCGCCAACCTCCAGGTCGCCGAGGCGGAAGGCAGCGGCAAGACGGTCATCGAGGCCGAGCACATATCCAAGACCTTCACCGGCGCGGACGGCTCGGCCGTGCCCATCGTGCGCGATTTCTCCACGCGCATCCGCAAGGGCGACCGCATCGGCATCGTGGGCCCCAACGGTGCGGGCAAGACCACGCTCATCAAGATGCTCACGGGCGAGATCGACCCCGACACCGGCAAGGTGAAACACGGCAAGCGCCTGGAGCCCATCTACTTCGACCAGCGCCGCGACCAGCTCGATCCGGAGAAGACGCTCTGGGAGACGCTGTGCCCCGGCGGCGGGGATCAGGTCATGGTGGGCGACCAGCCGCGCCACGTCGTGGCCTACCTGCGCGACTTCCTGTTCCGCGACGGTCAGGCGCGCCAGCCGGTGAAGGCACTCTCCGGCGGCGAGACCAACCGCCTGCTCCTGGCCACGTTGTTCGCCCGGCCGAGCAACCTGATCGTCATGGACGAGCCCACCAACGACCTGGACATGGAGACGCTCGACCTCCTGATCGATGTGCTGGGCGACTACAACGGGACGCTGCTGCTGGTCAGCCACGACCGCGACTTCCTGGACAAGACCGTGACCTCCGTCGTGGTCATGGAGGGCGACGGTGCGGTCGAGGAGTTCCCCGGCGGCTATTCGGATGCGCTCAAGCAGCGCCGCGACATGGGCGGCGGCAAGGGCAAGCGCGCCGGCAAGTCAGCGGGCAAGCGCGCGGGCAAGCGCGTCTCCGGCGAGGCGTCACAGCGCGCGGGCAAGCTCTCGTACAAGGAGCAGCGCGAACTCGACCAGCTTCCGGGGCAGATCGAGCGACTGCAGCAGAAGATCGCGGCGCTGCAGGCGCAGATCGACGATCCCAATTTCTACCAGCGCGATCCGGAGCGCTTTCAGGAAGCTGTGGACGCCCTGGAAAAGGCCCAGACGGCCCTGGAAAAAGCGGAGACCCGCTGGCTCGAACTGGAGGAGCGCCGGGAGGCCCTTCAAAGCGCGGGATAGCTGCGGTCGCGGCCGCCGGCCCACGGGACGGAACGCCCGCGTGCCGGCACGCTGGGCTTCGCCGCACGCGAGGGCAGGATGCGATCAGGTTGGGTTACCTGATCGCTGGATCTTGCCCGATCTTCAAAGGGTCGCGTGCGCTTCAGCGATCCATCCGGATCGCCTCGCACGCTAGCGCCGGGTGGCGCCATTCTGCCTCGTAGCCCGCTTCTCGAGCAGGCGGCGCAGGCACCGGTCGGTGGGCATGCGCGCGCCGCTTCGATCGCGGGCCTCCAGGTGCGCGACCACGGGTTTGCCGCTCTCGGGGTAGAGCACGACGTCCAGGACACAGGCGTCGAGGCGGTACTGCCACACCCGCGCAGCCGCTTCGCGGCGCTGGCGTGTGGGCTCGCCCAGGCGGGCGGCAAGGCCGTCGGCGTCGGCGCCCAGCATGCGCTGCGCATTGGCGTCGATTGGCCGGATCCGGGGTGCCTCGGGCGTTTCCGAGGTCTCGCCACGCGCGGTTTCCGCCGCGCGGCCGCGCGCTGTCTGGGTGTCCCGGGCGTTTGCGGTTTCCGCGGCCGCCGGGGCGCCGCCGCCGGTGCCTTGGGCGACCGGGGCAGTGCCACGTTTGGGCTGACAGGCGGGCACCGCCAACACCGCGAGCAGCGCCGCGGCCAACCGTGTGGCGGGCCGGCTCGGGGTCACGGGCGCCGGCTAGCGCGACAAGCCGTTGGGCGAGGCGGCGGGCGCCGTGTCCGCCGCGGGCTGGCGCGCGGGCTCGGGGGCTTCGACGGAGCCAAGCGTGTCCGCACCCGCCTCGGCGGGACCCGCGTCGGCGCCGTTGCGCCCGGCCGGCTGGTCGGCTTCGGCGGTATCGGCCGTGCTCTCTTCGCCCAGACGCGCCACTTCGGTATCGTCCAGTTCCTGCAGCGTGCCGCCGACGCGCCCGCCGCCCTCGATCTCAAGGGCGCGGTACCGGATGGTGCCGTGGACCTGGCCGGTGGCGCGGACGTAAAGGCGCTCGCGCACGGTGAGGTCGCCCTCGAACGAGCCGGCGATGTCCGCGGTGTCGATGACGGCTTGACCCTTGAAGGCGCCGCTTTCGGTCACCTCCAAGGATTCGCTGTCGCTTAGCTCGGCCTCGATCTGCCCCTCGACGACGAGCTGGTCACAGGCCTGGATGCGGCCGGACATGGTGATGTTCCGGCCGACCAGAAGCTTGCGTTCCTCCGCGCCGGCGCGGCCGGTATGGCGCTCGCCGCGGCGCTGCTGGTCGGGCCGCCAGGGCGGGTTGGGCTGGCGGCTGCGCGGGGTGGCCGCGGCCTTGCCCGTGGGCTTGGCGGGCTGGGCCGGCTGCACCGGCCGTGCGGCGGCGGGCGTCTCGCTTTCGCGCGCCGTTTCGCCCGTTTCGTTCTCGCCCGCGCCGTCGCCGGCGGGCGGCGTGGCCTTGGGCTCCTGCCAGGTGCCCTTGGCGTTCTGTTGCTTGCGCTTGCCGAACATGTCGATCCGATCCTTCGCCTCGCCGGGCACGCCGGTCGCCTAGGCTCCGCGCACGGCGGGCATGCCGGCACGCCGCCGCGCCCGCTCGACCACGTGCACCATGAACGCTGTCGCCACCACGGGGGCCAGCAGGTTGAGCAGCGGGATCGTCAACAGCACGGCGATGACGATGCCCGCCGCCATCATCCGGCCCGATGCCGCGCGGCGCAGATGCTGCACCTGCTGTGACGTCATGCGGCGCACGGCGACGACCTCGAAGTACTCGCGGCCGAGCAGGTACCCATTTACCGCATAGAACACAATAAAGTTCACCAAAGGTAAAAGATACAGCGGCAGCGCGATGAGGTTGACCACGATGGTCACCGCCGCAAGGCGCAGGCCGTCCCAGACCCCCTCCAGGATGGGCTGTTCGCCCGCCGGGGGCAGGTCCGGGTAGTGCCGCGCCTCCACGGCGCCCGCGGCCTCTTCGAGAAAGAATGACTGCGCCAGGCCCATGACGGCCGGAAAGAGCAGGAAACTGGCGACAAGGACCGCCGCGATGCCGCCCAGGGAGATCAGCCACTCGACGGCGTTGTTCCAGAAGCCTTCCTCGGCGGCCCAGTCGCCCAGCGCGTCTCCGGCCCAGCTCAGGCCGTACGCGGCCGCCACCCAGACCACCAGGAACATGGCCAGTGCCACGCCCAGCGCCTTCCAGAGCACGCGGCGGAAATCCGCGTCCTCGAGCTGTGTCACCGCTTTGATCAATCCGCCAATCATACGGGAGGTGTAGCCGCACGCGCCGGCTGGAACAAGGTGGTGCCCCGTCGTGCGGCCGCCTGGCGCGTTACCAAGAGCACGGTTGCGCGCACGGCGCGCGCTCCTATACTCGCGGCCTGCCGGAACGCCGGGTGGCTGGCGTGCCCTCGGGCGCGGCCGGAGCCGGGTATATCGACACTGCGAGGCAAAGCGGGAGGACCACGGCGCATGGCCGATCACGAGCTGGACGTCGTCGGCATCGGCAACGCCATCGTCGACGTGATCGCGCGCGCGGACGATGCCACCATCGCCGAGCACGGGCTGCCCAAGGGTGCGATGACCCTGATCGATGCCGACCAGGCGCACGACCTCTACAACGCCATGGGGCCCGCGCAGGAGAGTTCCGGCGGCTCGGTGGCGAACACCATGGCCGGGCTGGCCTCCCTGGGCGGGCGCGGCGCCTTCATCGGCAAGGTGCGCAACGACCAGCTCGGCGGTATCTTCCGCCACGACCTGCGCGCCACGGGCATCGCCTTCGACAGCCCCTCGGCGGAGCAGGGACCGCCCACCGCGCGCTGCCTGGTCTTCGTCACGCCCGACGCGCAGCGCACCATGGCGACCTTTCTGGGCATCTCCACCGCGCTCGCGCCCGAGGACCTGGACACCGACCTGATCCAGCGCGCCAAGATCACCTACCTGGAGGGGTATCTCTGGGACGCGCCGCCGGCGAAGGAGGCCTTCGTCCGGGCGGCCAAGGCGGCCCACGACGCGGGCAAGCGGGTGGCGCTGTCGCTCTCCGACCCGTTCTGCGTGGAGCGCCACCGCAGTTCCTTCCGCGAGCTGGTCGAGGGCCACGTGGACATCCTCTTCGCCAACGAGCACGAGATCACCTCGCTCTACGAGGTGGACACCTTCGACGAGGCGCTGCAGCACGTGCGCGGGCATTGCGAGGTCGCCGCGCTGACGCGCAGCGAGAAGGGTTCCCTTGTGCTTTCGGGGGACGAGGTCCACGTAGTGGATGCGGAACCGATCTCCGAGCTCGTGGACACCACGGGCGCCGGCGATATGTACGCCGCCGGCTTTCTCCACGGCTTCACACAGGGCTACAGCCTGTACGACTGCGGCCGCGCCGGGGCGGTCAGCGCCGCCGAGGTGGTTACCCACGTTGGCGCGCGCCCCCAGACGCCGCTGCACAAGCTCGTCGCCCGGGAACACGAGGACCGACACAGGCACCATGGCTGACACCGACCGCGCCGACGCGCCGCGCAATCTCGCGATCATCGCGCACGTCGACCACGGCAAGACCACCCTGGTCGACCAGATGTTCTGGCAATCGGGGACCTTCCGCGCCAATCAGCAGGTCGCCGAACGCGCGATGGACACCAACGACCAGGAGCGCGAGCGCGGCATCACGATCCTGGCCAAGTGCACCTCGGTGATCCGCGACGGCGAGCGCATCAACATCGTGGACACGCCCGGTCACGCCGACTTCGGCGGCGAGGTCGAGCGCATCCTGAACATGGTCGACGGCGTGCTCCTGCTGGTGGACGCGGCCGAGGGCCCCATGCCGCAGACCAAGTTCGTCACCATGAAGGCGCTGGCCAAGGGCCTGAAGCCCATCGTGGTGGTGAACAAGGCGGACAAGCCGGACGCGCGCCCCTGGGAGGTGCAGGCGGAGGTATTCGACCTCTTTGCCGGCCTGGACGCCGACGACGAACAGCTCGACTTCCCCACCATCTTCGCCTCCGCCAAGGAGGGCTGGGCGAACACCGATCCCGAGGGCACGCGCGAGGATCTCACCCCGCTGTTCGAGGGCATCAAGGCACAGGTGCCGCGCGCCGGCGGCGACCCGGAGGCGCCGTTCGCCATGTTGGCCACGGTGCTGGAAGCCGACCCGTATCTCGGGCGCATCCTCACCGGCCGCGTGCACGCCGGCACGGCGCGCGCGAACATGCAGATCCGCGGGCTCAAGCGCGACGGCTCGGGCGCGGCCGAGAGCGCGCGCCTGACCAAGCTGTTCGCCTACCGCGGGCTCAACCGCGAGCCCGTGGACGAGGCCAAGGCGGGTGACATCATCGCCGTCGCGGGGCTGCAGGAGACCACGGTCGCGGACACCATCGCCGATCCCAGCGTGACCGAACCGATCCCGGCCGATCCCATCGACCCGCCCACGCTGGCCATGACCTTCACGGTCAACGATTCGCCGCTGGCGGGCACGGAAGGCGACAAGGTCACCAGCCGTCTCATCAAGGCCCGGCTCGACCGCGAGGCGGAGGGCAACGTCTCCTTGTCCGTGCGCGAGACGGACCAGAAGGAGGCGTTCGAGGTCGCCGGGCGCGGCGAGCTGCAGCTCGGCGTGCTGATCGAGACCATGCGCCGCGAGGGCTTCGAGATGTCCATCTCGCGCCCGCGCGTGCTCTTCCACGAGGACCCGGAGACGGGCAAGACGCAGGAGCCCTACGAGTACGTCCAGGTGGACGTGGACGAGGAGTATTCCGGCGTCGTGGTGGAAAAGCTGAACCAGCGCAAGGGCGAGATGCTGGACATGCAGCCCTCGGGCGGCGGCAAGCAGCGCCTCGCCTTCCGGATTCCGGCGCGCGGGCTGATCGGGTACCAGAGCGAGTTCCTCACGGACACCCGCGGCACCGGGATCATGCACAACGTCTTCGACAGCTACGGGCCGTACGCGGGCCCAATCCCGACGCGGCGCAACGGCGTCATCGTCTCGCAGGACCAGGGCAAGGCGTCGGCCTACGCCATTTTCAACCTGGAGGACCGGGGCACCTTCTTCATCGACCCGGGCGACGACGTGTATCAGGGCATGATCCTGGGCGAGCACAACCGGCCCATGGAGCTTGAGGTCAACCCGCTCAAGGCGAAGCAGCTCACCAACGTGCGCTCGGCGGGCAAGGACGAGGCGATCAAGCTCACCCCGCCGCGCCGGCTGTCGCTGGAGAATGCGCTGTCCTACATTTCCGACGACGAGCTGGTGGAGGTCACGCCCAAGGCCCTGCGCCTGCGCAAGAAGACCCTCGACCCGAACCAGCGCAAGCGCGAGCAGAAGAAAGCCGCGACCGGGTGAGGCGGTTCCTGGGGTAGGGCGGGTTCGCCGAAGGCAACCCGCCAAAGCGATCACGACCGGCAGATACGCGGCGCGCTGCGCGGCGGATCTTGACGGCCTCGCCCCATACGTTGGTCGCGGGATCGGCCACGGCCTCTCTCTTGCCCTTCCTGCATCCTTCAGCGTGGGACGGGTCCGCCGCGACGGCAAGACGCGCACGAGGGTAGACGCCGGCGGTCGATTGCCGGTGGACACCAACCCGAATTGATCAGCCTTGTCGCAACCGCCAACAAGACGGTTGCTACGCCAACCAAATGTCTGGGGAGCGCGTTCAGGCGTCTGGTGTCGGCACACGGTCAACACCGCCGCCGTGACCTCCGGCGATGGCGGCGGTTCACACGCCGTGGGCCTGGGCCGGGCCGCGGAGGCGCCCGCGCACGCCCGGGGCGCCGCCGCCGCCCTCGCCGTTGGGGCCCGACAACCCGCGCGGGAAAAGGATGCCGTGTCCCGCCGCGGCGTGCCCGCGTTCGGTGGCGGCGCTGCGGAAGTAGCCCAGCACGAAAACCCGCACGTCCGAGGTCAGCGTGGCCGGACCCCGCTGGCTGTCGACGAAGGCGACGAGATCGTTGATCGTCTGGTGCTCGCGGCGAGCGATCTCCTCCAGCGCTTCCCACATCTCGGGCTCCAGGCGGAGGCTCGTGCGTCGGCCGTTCACGATCACATTGCGGCTGACGAGCGTGGAACTCTCGCGTTTGCTTGAACCAACCATTTGCGGCACCCGGTCTGTCCGTCCTGCAACCATAGATTGTTATATGCCCGGAGTTTAATCGTTTTTGCGCAGGGTGCAACCATAGAAATCTGGCATACAAACGAAAACAAGCAAAACGGGCAGACCCGGGCGCCGCTGCGATGCCCGGTCGCGCGCGACGCGACCGGCCGCATGCCATGATAGGCGGATGGGGATTCGGGACCGGGCTCGCGCTTGCGGCGCGCCCGGCCGTCAGGGGGTTCGGGCGGCCGCCTCGTCCGGCGTACGGGCGCTCACCTGGAGCGCATGGACGCGCTCGCCCAGTTCTGCCGCAAGCGCGTCGTACACCAGGCGGTGGCGCTCCACGGCCTTCAGCCCGGCGAACTGCTGCGCCACAACCTCCACGCGGAAATGGGTCTCGCCGCCGGGGGCAGCGCCGCTGTGACCGCGGTGCTTGCGCGAATCGTCGTGGACCGTGACGCGCGAAGCCTGCAGCGCGTGGCAAAGCTTGCGCTCGATTCGATCGGCCATTCGCATAGCAGCCTCCCGCCGCCCGGCATTGCGTGACCGCGCAAGATTGCTAGCGTCCGCGCAGATCGGTCAAGCGCGCCCCCGGCGGCGCGTGTCCATTCCCACAAGGCGAATCAGGCCAACGTCAAAGCATGTCCGCAGCCGCTACCGGTATTGCCGTCCCGCGCCCGTCGCACGGGCGTGCCTACATCCTTCTCGCCGCGATCGTCGTGTTCTGGGGCGTGAACTGGCCGGTCATGAAGATCGGCCTGCAGGTCGTGCCGCCCCTGTGGTACGCCAGCGCCCGCCTCGTGATCGGGGCGTTGACGCTGTTCGCCATCCTGGCGGTCACCTCGCGGCTGAACCGGCCCCGCCGCGCGGACCTGCCGGTGCTGTTCTCGGTGGCGCTGCTGCAGATGGTCGCGTTCCTGGCCTTCGTCAATCTTGGATTGATGCGGGTGGATGCGGGACGGGCCGCCATTCTCGCCTATACCACGCCGCTCTGGGTCACCCCCGTGGCGGTCGGGCTGCTGGGCGAACACCTGGGCGCGCGCAAGGCGGCCGGGCTCATTCTCGGGCTCACCGGGGTGGTGGTGCTGTTCAACCCGCTGGGCTTCGACTGGTCCGATCCCGCCGTGGTGACGGGCAACGGCCTGCTTCTCCTGGCCGCCTTCGGCTGGGCCGGCGCCATCCTGCACACGCGCCGGCACACGTGGTTCTCCAGTCCACTCCAGCTCGCGCCCTGGCAGATGAGCATGGCGGCCCCCGTCCTGATCGCCCTTGCCGCGGGCACGCACGGCGCGCCCGATATTGCCTGGACTCCCGGGATCGCGGTCAATTTGATTTACAACGGCGTCGTCGCCACGGCCTTCTGCTTCTGGGCGGTGGTGACGGTTCAGCGCGGCCTGCCCGCGGTGTCCACTTCGCTCGGCCTGCTCGCCGTGCCCACGGCGGGCATGCTGCTCTCCGCCCTGATCCTGGGCGAGCCCCTGACGGCAACGCGCCTGGGCGGCCTGGTGCTGATCCTGGCCGGGATGGCGCTGGTGAACCTTGCGGATCTGCGGCAGCCGGAAAGCGCGCAACATTGACAGATTGAAACCTGGAGCGCATGTCCGCGCATAACGATGTGTCGCCGAAGGGATAGCGCGTGGACCGGCGGAATGCCTTGATGGCTCCGGAACAAGGCCTGCCGAAGCAAATCGAAAACATCGAAGCGCGGTTGGCCCAGATGACCGTGCTGTTCGACTGAGCGGGCTGTTCCGGGGCAGCCGCTCTCAACCGCGCCGCGCGGACGCGCCCGCTTGTCAGGTATCTGCGCCGTGCCCATACTCGGCTACGCCATGCGACGCGCCAACGCCGAGGCCCTGCATCGCCCGTTTCGCAAAACGCGCCGGGACTCCCAGCCCGCGACGCGCACCTGCGATCATCCGGACTGCTCGGCGGAAGGGCTGTACCGCGCGCCCGTGGATCGGGACCGGCTCGACGAGTATTACTGGTTCTGCCTGGAACACGTGCGCGAATACAATCGGGCTTGGAATTTTTTCGAGGGGTTGTCGGCCGACCAGATCGAGGCGATCCGGCGCTGGGATACCACCTGGAACCGGCCGTCCTGGCCCTTCGCAAGTGTGGGACAGGGCACCGGCCCCAATGCCTTCCGCGACGACTTCGGGTTCTTCCACGAGGAACAGGCGCAGGAACGCCAGCAGCGCCGGCAGTGGGAGAGCCACCGCCGATACCGCGAGAACGGGCAGGGACGCGGCCGCAAGGCCGACCTGAACGGCGAGACCGAGGAGGAACAGGCGCTGGCCGAACTCGACCTTGAACCGCCGGTGAGCTTCGATGCCATCAAGCGACGCTACAAGGAGCTGGTGAAGACCCTCCATCCCGACGTCAACGGGGGCGACGCCAGCAACGAGGATCGACTAAAGACGGTCAACCAGGCGTACGCCACCCTGCGCGCCGCGTACGCCCGCTATTGAGGCCCCTACGCAAGACCGGTTCACCGGCTTACATGGGCGGAGCACCCGCGCACGCGCGCAGAACCGCACGGAAAGGAACAGGATGGCGACCGAGATGAGCAACGGCGAGGCGGCCACCACGCCAATGGACAAGCCCGATATCACGGTGTCGGTGCGCCAGACCTTCGGGCTCGACACGGATCTCCAGGTGCCGGCGTTCAGCCAGCACAGCGAGCACGTGCCGGATCTGGACGAGACGTATCGCTTCGACCGCGACACCACGCTCGCCATCCTCGCCGGCTTCGCCTATAACCGGCGCGTCCTGATCCAGGGCTATCACGGTACGGGCAAGTCCACGCACATCGAGCAGGTGGCCGCGCGCCTGAATTGGCCGCTCATCCGTATCAACCTGGACAGCCACATCTCGCGCATCGACCTGATCGGCAAGGACGCCATCGTCCTGCGCGACGGCAAGCAGGT
>CAJXKW010000112.1 GCA_913055855.1 uncultured Limimonas sp.
ACCACTTTGCCCCCTTGGGTCAGGCAGGTGTCCGCCATGATCTGGTCTTCCATGTTCACGCTGAGCCCGCCGCTTTCCGAATCCGCCATCAACTTGAAGAAGTTGAACAGGTTGCGGGCGTAGAGCGAACTCGCGCTGACCGCCAGGCGGCTGGGCCAGTTGGTGTGCCCGACCACCGTGACGCCGTTGTGCTCGATCACCTCGTCGGGCTGGCTGACCTCGCAGTTGCCGCCCTGCAGCACGGCGAGGTCGACGACCACCGAACCCGGCTTCATGCTCTCGACCATGTCCTTGGTGACCAGCTTGGGCGCGGGCTTGCCCGGGATGAGCGCGGTGGTGATGATGATGTCCGTCTTCTTCACCGTATCGGCGACGAGCTGCGCCTGCTTTTTCTTGTATTCCTCGCTCATCTCCTTGGCGTAGCCGCCCGCGGCCTCGGCCTGCTTGAACTCTTCGTCCTCCACGGCGACGAAGCTCGCGCCCAGGCTCTCGACCTCTTCCTTGGCCGCGGGGCGTACGTCCGTGGCGGAGACCACGCCGCCCAGGCGCCGCGCCGTGGCGATCGCCTGCAGGCCGGCCACGCCGGCCCCCATCACGAACACCCGCGCCGGCGGTACCGTACCCGCGGCCGTCATCATCATCGGAAAGCCGCGCGCGAACCCCGCGGCGGCGTCGATCACCGAGCGATAGCCCGCGAGGTTGGCCTGACTGGACAGGGCGTCCTTGTCCTGCGCGCGGGTGATGCGCGGCATCAGCTCCATCGAAAAGGAGTCGACCCCAGCATCCGCGTAGGCCTTGACCGCCTCGGGCGTCTGCAACGGATCGAGCAGCCCGATGAGCTTGCAGCCCTTGGGAAGCTGCCCCAGCTCGTCGAGTTCGCCGCCCTCGCTGGCCATCAGCGGCCGTTGCACCTTCATCACCACGTCCGCGTCCTTCACGGTCGCGGCGTAGTCGGATCCGATCTCGGCCCCCGCGTCCCGATAGGCCTGGTCGGTATAGGCCGCGCCGCGGCCGGCCCCGGACTCCACCACGACCGACAAATTGGACAGCGAGAGACCGAGGAGCTTTTTCACACTCTCCGGCGAGGCGGCAACGCGACGCTCGTGCGCGCGCCGCTCTTTCGGTATGGCGATTTTCATTCTGCCCCCTCTACACTCGGCCGGGCCCCAACGGTCTTGTTCTGCCGAACTCGGCCCGAAGCGGCGCGGACTTTGGCATCCGACCCCGGTTTTGCCAAGTGGTGCGCGCACGCCCGATGCCCGCAGCGCCGAAAAGCCGGGCAAAATCCGCTGCGGCGCAGCATCGCAGGTCGGGCCGGGAACCGTGACGGCGCCGGCGACATCTTACCCGAATCGGTTCCCTCATCACCGATCGCACCGTTGAATCGCTGTCACGTCAAACCTACGATGCCTTCATGTCGAATGCGCAGCGATGCAGCTGTTATCGGTGCGCTGGCGACAGAGGGGGGATCGATACATGCCAGTCCGATATCTGGCCGCCGTTGCGGCCGTGTCCGGGGTGTGCCTGACCCCGGCTGCCGCCGAGCCCGTCGCAAGCGCCGCACCCGGGGCCCACACAGGGCCGGAGGCGATCCAACTCGCCGCCATCCGGCGTGGCCATGCACCCGTACCCGCACAGGTGCAGCGCGACATGCCCGCCGTGCTGGCAAGCAAAGCGCGTGCGGCCGAGCGCAAGCGGGTGTTCCTCAAGACCGTGCTGCCCGCCGTCCTGCGCGCCAACGCCCGGATCCGGCAGGAGCGCCGGTTCCTGGCGCACGTCGCGGGACGCCGTGCCGCGGGCCAGGCGCTCGATGCGCCGGCGCGCCGCAAGCTGGCGCGGCTCGCCCGGCGCTACGAGACCGAGCCGGACGAACTGGCCGCGCTGCGCCGGCGCGTGGACATCGTTCCGCCGTCGCTGGCGCTGGCACAAGCCGCGATCGAAAGCGGCTGGGGCAGCTCGCGATTCGCCCAGAAAGCCAACGCCCTGTTCGGCCAGCGCGTCTACGGCTGCTCGGACTGCGGCATCAAGCCCCGGGGCTACGATTCGGATCCGGGCTTCCGGGTGCGCCGGTTTCCCACGGTGATGGCCTCGGTGCGCGCCTACATGGACAACCTGAACACACATCCGGCCTACCGGGCCTTCCGCACGCAACGCCGCCATGCCCGGCGCGCCGGGCTGGCCCTCGACGGCCATGACCTGGCGGGTACCCTGACCCGATACTCCGAGCGCCGCGAGGCCTATGTGCGCGATGTGCGCCGGACCATTGCCGCCAACGACCTCACCGAATTCGACGGTGCCCGGCTCGTCCGGCATGCGGCACCACGCCGAGCCGCGCGCTGAGCGCTGTCCCGCCCGCTTCGGTTACGACGTCCGCCGCGTTCGCTTGCTGCGCCGGCGCGGAAACACGCGCCGGCTGAGCCACTTGGCCTCGGCCACGTTGCCGCCCGCCCCGTCCTCGGCGGCGCGGGCCGCAACATCGCGGTCGCTCAGCAGGGTATCCAGGAGCGCGTAGTCGTCGCGACGGAATTCCTCCAGGCTGTTCTCCACCTGCTCGCCCGGGGTCCCCGCCAGGCGCAGCACCCGCGCGCCGAGCTGCAGGCTCGCCTCGACCGCTTCCGAGACCACCGCGCTCGCGCCGCTCGCCTCCAGGTTCTTGCGGTGCCGGCCGTCGCGGGCGCGCGAGACCACAGGGACCGTCGCATCGTGTGCGCGAATCGTGGCCACCGCACGCTCGGCCGTGCCCGGCTGGTCCAGGGTGATCACCACGGCGCGCGCCCGCGTCACGCCCGCCGCCTGAAGCACGGGCAGGCGCGCAGCGTCGCCGTAGTACACCGGCATCCCTGCCGCCTGGCCGCGCTGCACCCGCTCGGGATCGGTGTCGATGGCGAGATAGGGAACGTTGTTGCGCGCCAGCACCTGGCAGACCGTCCAGCCCACGCGACCGAAACCGGCCACCAGGACGTGGTCGGAAAGCTCGACCTTTTCGTCATCCAGGCTGGGCGCCATGCCGTCCGAGCCGTCCGTGGCGGGCGCGTCGATCTGCCTGCCTATCCAGGCGAACAGGGGCGTCAGTGCCATGCTGATGGCCACCGCCGGGAGCAGGGTCTGGCCGGCGTCGCGCGTCACCACGTCGAGCTGCATCGCCAGGCCCAGGATGACGAAGGCGAACTCCCCGCACTGGGCAAGCAGGAGAGCGACATGGCCGGCCCGCCGCGGGCGGTGGCCGAACGCGCGCATGATGGCGAACAGGATGGCCGCCTTGCCGGCGAGCAGCGCCGCCACGATGCCGGCGACCGTCCAGGCTTCGTCGACCACCCGGCCCAGGTCGATGCCCATGCCCACGGTCATGAAGAACAGGCCGAGGAAAAGGCCGCGGAAGGGCTGGATGTCCGCCTCGACCTGATGGCGGTACTCGCTGTCGGCGAGCAGGAGCCCGGCCAGGAACGCGCCCAGCGCCATGGACATGCCCGCCTGCGCCGTCGCCCAGCCGGTAAAGAGCACCAGGAACAGGTTGGTGGCGGCGAAAATCTCCGGCGTGCGCGTGCCCGCCATCACGCGGTAGACGGGACGCAGCACCAAGCGTCCCACGATCAGGATGACCCCGATGGCCAGCGCGGCTTTCAGCGCCGCCAGACCGAGGGCCTGGGCAACGTCCGTGCCGCCCCCGGCCAGAATGGGCAGCAGCGCGAGCAGCGGCACCACGGCGAGATCCTGGAAAAGCAGGATGGCCACCGAAATGCGGCCGTGGTGCTCGGTCACCTCGCGCCGCTCGACCAGGAGCTGGAGCACCGTTGCGGTGGAGGACAATGCCAGCGCGCCCCCGACGACGAGCGCCATTTGCGCGGGTAGGCCGAAAGCATAGGCGACCAGCGCGATGACGACGCCGGTCGTCAGCACCTGTCCCATGCCCAGGCCGAAGATGTACGCGCGCATGGCACGCAGGCGGCGCAGCGGCAGGTCGAGACCGATGGTGAAGAGCAGGAACAGGACGCCGAACTCCGCGAGGAGTTCGACATTGTGCGTCTCCTTCACCAGGCCGAGCACGTGCGGACCGATGGCCACGCCCGCGAGAAGATAGCCGATCACGGGCGTCACCCGGACGCGCTGCACCAGCGGTACGCTGATCAGCGCCGCGACGAGAACGATGAGAATGCTGTCCAGGTGACCGGTACTGGGCACGTCGCAACTCCACGGGCTTGGCGCGTGTGTTGTAGCATGCAACGGGGCGCATACCAGACCGCTAAGCCGCAGCGGCCCTGCGCCGCGACCCGAAAGGTCAAGATCGGCTGCACCGCCGGTCGAAGCAACCCCAACGTGCAGCGATCAAACTTAGAGCCGTACGACCATCGATTTAATGAGCCGGTAAGCAACCTGCGCCATAGTTATGGCGAGCGCATGATTTCGGCCTATGCGCTCTCCGAGAGTCCCCCTCGATACCTTGCCGCGGCGTCCCCCCACGCCGCGGCTTTCTTTGAAGGCGCACCCGCCGCTTCGTGGCGCCGTTCGCATGCCCCCTTGAACCGGACACATTCTTTGTCACGCTGGCGTTTATGCCCGAAACGGCGAACGGCAGCGCTTATCGCATCCTGGTGGTCTCCCTTCTCGGGGTCGTGGTCGGCACCGCAGCCTCGCTGACGGCGATCGCGTTCGTCGATGCGGTGCTCTGGCTCAACCAGGAACTCCTGGTCTCGCCGTACGCCCGTATCCAGCACGAACAGCACCCCCGGCTTTTGAACGCGGCGACCGTCGCCGTGCCCGTTCTGGGCGGGCTGCTCGTCGGGCTCGTGGTCCGCTGGCTGGTGACCGAATCGCGCGGCCTCGGCCCCCCCGATTCGATCATGGCGGTCCAGACCCGGCGCGCCCCGCCCACCCCGGCCAGCGGCGCCGGCTCGACCCTTGCCGCGCTGCTTTCGCTGGGCTGTGGCGCCAGTGTCGGCCAGTACGGACCGCTGGTCTATCTGGGGACCATCTTCGGCTCGCTTGCCGGCCGGCTCAACCTGGGCATCCGGGACCTTCAGGCCATCGGCATCGGCTGCGGCGTCGCGGCGGCCATCTCGACAGCGTTCAACGCGCCCATCGCGGGACTCGTCTTCGCCCACGAGGTCATCCTGCGCCACTATTCCCTGCGTGCGTTCGCCCCGGTCACGGTTGCCTCCGCCACGGGCTACGTCTTCGCCAACGTGATCTTCGAGCGCGCCCCGCTGTTCCTGGTCAACTTCGACGGCGTGGAGCACAGCTACGAGTTTCCCCTGTTCGCCCTGGAGGGCGTCCTCGCCGCCGGCCTCGCCGCGGCGTTCATGCGCCTGCTCGTGCTCAGCGGCCGTGCTGCGCGCGCCACGGGCGTGCCGGACTGGCTCCGTCCCGCGGTCGCCGGGCTCGGGCTCGGCGTGTGCGGGCTCTACATCCCCGAGGTTCTGGGGGTGGGCAAGGAAACCCTGCGCTTCGCCACCATCGAGGGCGCCTTCCGGATCGACGAGCTGACCCTGATCCTGCTCGCCAAGATCGGGATGACCGCGCTGTGCGTGGGCTTCGGCTTTGTCGGCGGCGTGTTCAGCCCGGCCCTGCTCATCGGCATCCTGGCGGGGGCCCTCTACAGCATGGTGCTGGGCAACCTGCTGCCGGTGCCGCAATCGGGGCTGGTGGTCTACGCCATCTGCGGCATGATGGCGGTGACCAGCCCGGTGATCGGCGCCCCGCTGACCACGATCCTGATCGTGTTCGAGTTGACGCGGAACTACGACCTCACCATCGCCGCCATGGTGGCGGTGGTGTTTTCCAATCTGGTCGCCTACCGTGTGTTCGGCCGGTCGCTGTTCGACGTGCAGCTCGCCGGACGCGGCTTCGACCTGTCCTTCGGCCGGGACAAGGCGATCCTCAACGTCATGCGCGCGGCCGATCACATGACGAACGCCTGCACGCGGCTGTCCCCGTCGGCGAGCGTGGGCGAACTGATCCGCCGCCTGGCGAACGAAGGGCGGTCGGAGGCCGTTCTGGTGGACAATAACCAGCGCTTCCTCGGCGTGGTGCGCATCCAGGATGTCCAGCAGGCCGACCGGAGCACGCCGCTGCGGGAGATCGCCGACACGACGGGCGTCACCTTCGACGAGACGACCACGATCTGGGACGCCATGAACCGCATGCGCGGCTTCGTCGGCGAGGCCGTGCCGCTCGTGGCGCGCGACGGCACGTTCCGCGGCGTCGTCCCCGAGGGCGCGGTGATCGACGCCTATCTGGAAGCGATCCACGACCTTCGAAGGGAGGAGAATGCAGCGGCGTAGATTCGCGCTCGCGGGCGCCGTCCTCGCCGCAGCGGCGGCCTGGTCCGGCGCGGCGCATGCGACGGCGGGGATGTCGGATCAGGTCCTCACCGTGGTGACCTGGGGCGGCAGCTACGAGGAAAGCCAGCGGGCCGCGTACTTCCGCAAATTCACCGAACTCAAGGGCGTCCCCATCGAGGTCGTACGCTACGACGGCGGGGTCAAAGCGCTGCGTGAACACCTGAAGGAAAACGACCCGCCGCACTGGGACGTCATCGACATGCTCATGGCGGACGCGCGCTCGGCCTGCGACGCCGGCCTGCTGGAGCCGTTCGATCCGTCGATCCTCGCACCCGCGCCCGACGGCACGCCCGCGCGTGAGGATTTCGACGACGGGGCGATCATGGACTGCGCCATCGCCCAGACCGTCTTTTCCACGGTCATCGCCTACGACGACCGGGCCTTTCCGGGCGCCAAGCCGCAGACGGTCGCGGACTTCTTCGATCTCGAGGCATTCCCGGGCCGGCGGGCGCTGCGCAAGGCGCCGGTGGGGCTGTTCGAGTGGGCGCTGCGCGCCTACGGCGTGCCGCGGCGGCAGATCTACAACCTTCTGAGCACGGAGCGCGGCTTCGACCTCGCCCTGCGCAAGCTCGACCAGATCCGCCCGCGCCTGGCGTGGTGGGAATCCGGCGCGGAGCCCGTCCGGATGCTCAAGGAGGGCCGGGTGGCCATGGCGACGGCCTACAACGGCCGGGTGTTCCACGCCCAGGCGGTGGACAATGCGCCCATCTCGGTGATCTGGGACAGCCAGCTCCTGGACTACACGACCTGGGCGATTCCCAAGGGCACGCCGCAGAAGGACCTCGCCGAGCGGTTCATCCGCTTCGCCACGCGCACGGCCAACCTGGGCGACCAGGCGAACCGCATCTCCTACGGGCCCGCGCGGGAATCCGCGCGCCGGCGCATCGGCCGCCACGTCGAGACGGGCGTGCCCATGCGTCCGCACATGCCCACAGCGCCGCGCCACCTGGAGAAGGCGATCCGGCAGGACCACGCGTGGTACGCCCAGACGGAAGACCTGCGCTGGCGGCGCTTCGAGGCCTGGCTCGACCGTCCCGAAGACACCATCGGCCGTCAGAACAGCCCCGGGATGAGCACCGCCGAGGGCAAGCCGCCCATGGACCAGTAGGGCGCCTTACGCGTTCCGCACCTGATCGAGGAAGTTGTCCACGGCCTCGCGCAGGTCCTTCGACTGGCCGTTGAGCTGGTCGAAGGCGTGGACCACGCGGTCCGCGGCCTGATCGGCCTCCTGGGCAACCTGTGAGACCTCGGCGATGTGCTCGCTGGCGCTCTGGGTGCCGTCCGCGGCCGCCTTGACGTGCTGGGCGATCTGCTGGGTGGCCGAGCGCTGCTGATCCACCGCCTCGGCGACCGAATGGGCCTGCTCGTCGATCGCGCGGATGGACGTCCCGATGCGCTGGATGACCTTGACCACGTCGCCGGTCTCGTTCTGCACCTGCTTGACGTGGCTGGTGATGTCCTCGGTCGCCTTGGCGGTCTGGTTGGCCAGGGATTTGACCTCGCCGGCGACCACGGCGAAGCCCTTGCCCGCCTCGCCGGCGCGCGCGGCCTCGATCGTCGCGTTCAGTGCCAGCAGGTTGGTCTGCTCGGCGATGTCCTGGATCAGGTTGACCACCTCGCCGATCTTGTCCGCCGCTTGGGACAGGCCACGCACCTGCTCGCTCGCCCGGTCGGCCTCCTGGACCGCATCGTTGGCGGTCTGCGTCGTGGCGGAGACCTGGTCCGCAATGGCGCCAATGGCGGCGTCGAGTTCCTCGCTCGCGCTGGCCACGGTCTGGACGCTGTTCGAGGCGTCCTCGGAGGCCTTGGACGCCGAATCCGCCTTGGCGTTGGTGTCCTTGGCGATGCGGTTCATCGCATTCGCCGTCTGGCGCAGCTCGTCGGTGGTCCGGGACAGGGTGTCGAGGACATTGGTCGCCGTGCTGTCGAAGCCCTTGGTGAGCTGTTCCAACCCGCGCGCCCGGGCCAGCTCGGACTCCTGGCGCGCGCGCTGGTCCTCGGCGAGGCGGTCGGCCTCGATCTTGTTGTCGCGGAACACGGTAACCGCGCCGGCCATCTCGCCGATCTCATCGCGCCGCCGGGCATACGGCGGCTCGATCGCCGTGTCGCCGTCGGCGAGGCGCCGCATGGCGCCGGTGATGGCCCTGAGCGGCTGGGCAATGCCGCGTGCGATGACCAGGCCGATAGCGGCGACGAGCGCGGCGGCGGCGGCGCTCACCAGCGCCAGCCGGATCAGCACGTCCCGCACCGGGGCGGCGATCTCCGACAGGCTCTTCTCCGCCACCACGGCCCAGCGGGTGCCCAGGAAGTCGAGCGGGGCGTACAGGGCCAGCGCCTTCTCTTCGGTCAGGCCGGTGATTTCCGTGGTGCCCGCCTCGCCGTTCAGCGCCGCCCGAACCGCCGGATTGTCGACCTCTTTGTTCAGGAGCTGGCTGCCGTCCAGCAGACGGGAGTCGTTGCGCATGCGTTTGTCCTTGCCGACAAGGATGATGTCGCCGGTCTCGCCCATGCCCACCGACTGGGACATGACGTCGGCGAGGCGCTCGCCCGAGAGCTGGAGGATGATGACACCGGTCGGATCGCCCTTCTTCGTGGTCATGGCGCGCGTGGTATCGCCCAGCACGGGCATGGCGATGAACGCGGCCGGACGCCCCTGTGCCGGCGCGTATTCGCGAAAATCGGCGAACGCCTGCTTGGGCTCGTCGGCATTGAAGACCTTGCGGTAGACCTTCGCCGGGCCCGTATCCTTCCACGTGTCCTTGGTCAGGTTGCGCGCGTAGTCGCCCTGCTTTTCCACGCTATAGACGACGTTGCCCTTGGGGCCGACGAGCATCAGGTCGGCATACCCGCGGGTATCGATGAAGTTACGGAAGAACTGGTGGTTGCGGCGGTGCGTGCCGCTGTAGGACGTGCCGTCCTTGGCGTCCTTGAGCTTGTCCTTCTCGCCCGCCGGGTTCGGATTGTTCTTCACGTAGGCGTCGCGCAGGATCTTGTTCTTGTCGAACGGAATTGAGGTCCGGCCGATGTTGAAGCCGTCCATCGCGCGCAGGACCTTCTCGCTCTGCGCCAGCAGCTTGACGTCGTTGCGCGTGTCCGATGTGTACTCCTCGAGCGCGATCTTGCGCGCTTCCAAAAGGCTGAGGAGCTGGTCGTGGTAAGCGGTCGTCAGGGCGTCGCGCGCCAGAAACACGGACACGCCGCCGGTCAGTACGGCAACCGCGATCGCCGCGCCGGTAATGACGAGCGGCACCTTCTGCGCAATGCGCAACGACATCGTGGAGCGCTCCCTCGGGACGTCGGAAAAAACCGCATCAAGGTGGCCGCCGCGCTATCCCCCCGGAGCACGACCGGCCACGCCGGGCGTGCGCACGCACCGGCTCGCACTCGCGACCCTACCCCTCTCGGGTGAAGCTTCGATGACAGCGGGATGACGGTCACGTTTTCGTTTATAATGACGAAAAACGCGCCGATCCGGAACGGCCGTGCGGCCCGACACAAAAAAGACGCGCAGTGCGCCATGCACTACGCGTCCCGAGCGGCACCCCCTTCATCCCGAGGACGATCCGCGACCCGATTTGCGCCGGGCCATGCGACCGTCCCGCGTGCCTAACCCGAGGTATAGGGGAGGCAACTTAACAACCGTTTAAGATCGTCTCGATTTCGCCGAAAACAGCGGCGATCCACGCGCGACCAGGCGAAACCCCGGCATCACCCCGGGTTGGGGACGCCGTGCGCCGCGAGCACGTCGCGCTGGCGCGCCGTCAGGGTTTCGGCGTCGAAGTCCTGGATCATGTCCTCGAACAGCCGGTGCCAGTTCATTTCCGCCTTGAGGTGCATGAACACCGAGCCGAGGCCGATCGCCGCCCGGTCCATGAGAACGAATTCGCGCGGCGGCTTCACCCCACCCAGGCGCTTGAGTTCCTTGTGGACGCGGTTGGCGAGCTGGGCGCCGTAGGCGGTGCTCGCATCGCCCTGGATGGGGCGGACCGCGTCGATGAGCAGCGGGCCGTAGAGGTATTCGGCCCATTGGTTGAGAACCTCGAGCACGTCATCGTTGAGGTTCTCGAAGCCCCACATGGCGTAGGCGTCCTTGGCCCGGCGGTTATCCTTCGTCTGCAGGGCGTGATAAAGCTCAATGACCCCGTGGACGAATTGCGGCCGGAAGACCCGGACGCAACCGAAGTCCATCAGATTGATCGACTGATCCTCGGGCCGCACGGTGTAGTTGCCCAGGTGTGGGTCGCCGTGGATGATGCCGTAGTAATAAAACGGCACATACCAAGCACGGAACATGTTGTAGGCGACCCGGTTGCGCTGCTCCTGGTCGGCGTGCGTGTCAATGAACGACATCATGCGCATGCCGTGGACCCAGGTCATGGTCAGCAGCCGCCGCGTGCAGAACGGCTCCACCGGCTCGGGCACGTGCACGCCCGGCTCCGCCGCCAGCATCTCGCCGTAGAGGCGCAAGTGCCGGCGCTCCAGGTCGTAGTCCAGCTCTTCGCGCAGGCGCGCGCACAGCTCTTGGTAGATGTCCGAGGTGTCGATGGCGTTGTCGTAGCGCCGGTAGATCGCCAGGATCCACTGGAGCTGCTTCAGATCCGCGTCCACGGCCGCCTGCATGTCGGGATACTGGAGCTTGCAGGCGAGTTCGCGCCCCTGGTCGTCGACGGCGCGGTGGACCTGGCCGAGCGAGGCCGCAGACACGGATTCCCGGGAAAACTCGACGAACCGCCGGCGCCAGCCCGTGCCCAGCTCGGTGGTCATGCGCCGTTTCACGAAAGGCCAGCCCATGGGCGGCGCATCCGCCTGGAGCTGCTGGAGCTGCTCGGCGTATTCGCGCGGCAGGGCGTCGGGGATGGTGGAGAGGATCTGGGCCGCCTTCATCAGCGGCCCCTTAATGCCGCCCAGCGCGCGCGCCAGATCGGTGGAGTGCTTCACCGCATCCAGCTCCACGCCCAGGTAGCGGTTGCCCACCACCTGTGCCGCCAGGCCACTCACCGAGCGGCCGACCTTGGCGTAGCGGCGGATCCGGCCGCCGAAGCTGCCGCCCTCGTCGTCGCCGCGCTCGCGGGCGGCGGCGCCCCCCGGATCGTCGTATTCGGTGTCGTGATGGCCGTGGTTGTGCTGGCCGGCTGCCTCGGCGGCCGCCGTGTGCGGCGCCCCGGTGTCGAACGGTGGATTCTCGGCGGAGTGGGTCATGGGCGAAGCCTCCTTGCCCCCGGAATGTGGGGCGCGGGCCGCGCCCGTCCAGCAGACGCGCGCCGAAGGACCGGTTAATCGTAGCTTTCCAGCTCGTCGATGAAGCGTTCGATAACGCCCAGGCCCTTGTGCCAGAACGCCGGGTCCGAGGCGTCCAGGCCGAACGGCGCAAGCAGCTCGCGGTGCCGGCGCGTGCCGCCCGCGGCGAGCATGTCGATGTAGCGCTCGACGAAGCCGCTGTCGGCCGTCTCGTACACGGCGTAGAGCGAATTCACCAAGCAGTCGCCGAAGGCGTAGGCGTAGACGTAAAACGGAACGTGGATGAAGTGCGGGATGTAAGCCCAGTAGTTCCGGTACGCGTCGTCGAAGGTGAACGCCGGCCCCAGGGCCTCGCGCTGGGTGTCCATCCAGATCTCGCCGATGCGCTCGGCCGTGACCTCGCCGTGGCGGCGCTCGTCGTGCAGGCGCGCCTCGAAGCAGTGGAACGCGATCTGGC
>CAJXKW010000113.1 GCA_913055855.1 uncultured Limimonas sp.
GTGGTCGATCCCGATGCCGCGCGCGGCGGCCTGGACTGGCGCGTGGGCATTGACGTCACCGGCCACGACGGCGGCCGCCGCGCCGAGGTCGCCGTGCGCCTGACCGGGGCGTCGGGCAAGGCGGTCGAGGCCAACCGCGTGCGCGTGGGCTTCATCCGGCCCACGGACGACGGCTACGACACCACCGCCCGCCTGCGTCCCCAGGGTGCCGGCGTCTACATGGCCACGGTGGACCTGCCCGTTCCCGGGCTGTGGGAGGTTCGCGTGGCCGCCGAACGCGGCGCGGATTCCATTCACCGGAGCAAGCGGGTCACGTTGCAGCCATGAGTTGCTGCACCACGGGTGTGGGCGATCTGGCGGCGGAAGCCGCCCGGGCAGGCGGCGCGGCCGCGCGCGAGGCGGCCGAGCGCGCTGAGCCGGTGGACGTCACGCCCTACGTCCGTGAAAACGACGATGGCGGCCATCGCCTGGCCCTCATGGTCGAGGGCATTCACTGCGGCGGCTGCATCAAGACCATCGAGACCGCGCTGCACGCCATGGACGGCGTTCGCACGGCGCGGGTGAACATGACCACGCGCCGGCTCCAGGTGACCTGGGACGGCGAGGCGGCGCTGGGCAACGATGTCGTCGAACGCCTGGGGGCGCTCGGCTACCCGGCCGTGCCCTACGACCCGGACCGGGTGAGCGACGACGATGCCCGCGAGGAACGCGAACTGCTCCGGTCCATGGCCGTGGCCGGCTTCGCCGCGGCCAACGTGATGCTTCTGTCGGTTTCCGTCTGGGCCGGGCACGCCCAGGGCATGGCGGATGCCACGCGCGACCTGCTGCACTGGTTCTCGGCGCTGGTGGCGCTGCCGGCGATCGCCTACGCGGGCCGGCCGTTCTTCCGCTCGGCGCTGTCGGCGCTGCGCGCGGGGCGGAGCAACATGGACGTGCCCATCTCGCTGGCGGTCCTGCTCGCCGGCGGCATGAGCCTGGTCGAGACCGTCAACAGCGGCGACCACGCCTATTTCGACTCGGCCGTGACGCTGCTCTTCTTTCTGCTGATCGGGCGCTATTTGGACCGACGCGCGCGCGGCAAGGCGCGCTCGGCCGCGGAGCGCCTGCTCGCCCTGCGCGGCGGCTCGGTGACCGTGCTCGACGCCGACGGCGGCCGGCGCGTGCTCCCCGCCGAGCAGCTCGCGCCCGGCATGCGCGTCCTGGTCGCGGCGGGCGAGCGTATCGCCGCCGACGGCACCGTGGCTTCGGGAACCTCGGAACTGGATACCAGCCTGATCACGGGCGAGACGGAGCCGCGCCCGGCCGAGAGGGGCACGCAGGTGTTCTCCGGCACGCTCAACCTTTCCGCGCCGCTGACGCTCGAGGTCTCGGCCGTCGGCGAGGACACCCTGCTGGCGGAGATCGTGCGCCTGATGGAGGCGGCGGAGCAGCGCCGGGCGCGCTACGTCGCCGTGGCCGACCGGGTCTCGCGCCTTTATGCACCCGTGGTGCACCTGCTCGCGGCGGGGGCGCTGATCGGCTGGGTCACCCTGGGCGGTCTGGCGTGGCAGCCGGCCCTGCTGATCGCGGTGGCGGTGCTCATTGTGACCTGTCCCTGCGCGCTCGGCCTGGCGGTGCCGGCGGTTCAGGTCATCGCCAGCGGCCGGCTGATGAAGCAGGGCATCCTGCTCAAGAGCGGCACGGCGCTGGAGCGCCTCGTGGGCGTGGACACGGTGGTGTTCGACAAGACCGGCACGCTCACCCGCGGCCGACCGGCGCTGCGCGACGACGGCGTGGGCGGCGAGGCCGTGTGCGATGACGACCTGCGCGAGGCGGCGCGGCTCGCCGGTGCGTCCCGGCATCCCCTGGCGCGTGCGCTGGCGCGGGCGGCGCCGGGCGTGCCCGTGGCCGAGGGGGTGCGCGAGGAACCCGGCTGCGGCCTGGCCCTGGCCACGGCGGACGGCGAGATCCGGCTGGGCAAACGCGACTGGTGCGGTGACCCCGATGCGCCCGCGGCGGACGGGCCGGAGCTGTGGCTGGCCCGGCCCGGCCAGGCGCCGGTGCGCTTCGCCTTCGATGACCCGCTGCGCCCGGACGCGCGCGCGGTGGTGCGCGCGCTCCAGGCGCAGGGGCGCGAGGTGGTGCTGATGTCGGGCGACCGGCCCGAGACGGTGCGCCGGGTGGCGGCCGAGCTTGGGCTGGCGGACTGGACGGCTGCGGCCACGCCGCAGGACAAGGCCGACCGGCTGGCGAAGCTGACGACGGCCGGCAAGCGCGTGCTCATGGTGGGCGACGGGCTGAACGACGCGCCCGCGCTGGCGGCCGCGAGCGTCTCGGTCTCGCCGTCGAGCGCGGTGGACATCAGCCAGACGGCCGCCGACGCGGTGTTCCAGGGCGAGCGCCTGACCCCTGTTCTCGAACTCCTGGCGACCGCCCGGCGCGCGGGCCGGCTGGTCAAGCAGAACTTCGGCTTGGCAATCGGGTACAACATGCTTGCGGTGCCGCTCGCCGTGGCCGGGTTCGTCACGCCGCTGATCGCGGCGGTGTGCATGTCCGGCTCGTCGCTTCTGGTGACGGGCAACGCGCTGCGCCTGAGCCTGCAGGGACGCTGAGACCATGAGCGTGCTGGTCTACCTCATCCCCGCCGCGCTGTTCCTGGGCTTGTGCGGCCTCGCGGCGTTCCTGTGGTCGCTCAAGTCCGGCCAGTTCGACGACCTGGAGGGCGCCGCGTACCGCGTGCTCTTCGACGACGAGGACGAACAGCGCAGCACCGAGCGCGAAACCCGCGAGGCGAACCGGGACGACGAACCGCGAGGGTAGGGCCGCCTCGGATCGGCGGATCGTGTGCCCCGAACCCGTCCGATTCCGCCGATGCGCCCCGCGTCGGGGGCATGGCGGTACCCCGTTCATGTCGTTGGTAGCTGCGTGCGGCGGGTCGTAGCTTGGCGGCCGTGTGCAATCGGCCGGGGCGCATCCCATCGCCATGAACGAGACGACGCAGCAAAGCCAGATCACCTACCGCCCGCCCACGGTGGACGACGGCGAGGCGATCTGGCGGCTCGTGCGCGCGAGCGGCGCGCTGGCGGAGAACTCGCCGTACAGCTACCTGATGTTCTGCCGCTCGTTTGCGGAGACCTGCATGGTCGCCGACGCGGGCGACCGGCTGGCGGGCATGGTGATCGCCTACATCCCGCCGCCGACCCCGGACGTGCTGTTCGTCTGGCAGGTCGGCGTCGACCCGGCCTTCCGCGGCCAGGGCCTGGCCTTCGCCATGCTGGACCGGCTGCTCGACCGGCCGGCGTGCCAGTGGGTGCGCCGGGTCGAGGCCACGGTGACGCCCAGCAACGCCGCCTCCTTCGCCCTGTTCGACAAGCTCGCCGAACACCTCGACGCGCCGGTGACGCGCACTGTCGCGTTTCCCGAGGCCGCGTTCCCCGAGGGCGAGGCGCAGGAGGCCGAAATGCTCGTGCGCATCGGCCCCATCGGCGCGCGCCGGCCAGAGGCGCCCACCGACCCGGCGCTGTTCGAGCGGCTGGAATCCAACGTCCGCGCCTACGCGCGCGACTTCCCCACGGTGTTCGCGCGCGCTGCCGGGGCGTTCGTCTGGGACGAGCCGGGCCGGCGCTACATCGACTTCTTCGCCGGGGCGGGGGTGCTCAACTACGGCCACAACCCGCCGCAGATCCGCCAGGCCGTGCTCGACCACATGGCCGGCGACGGGGTGATGCACAGCCTGGACATGATGACCCGGGCCAAGGGCCGCTTCCTGCGCGCCTTCGACGAGGTCATCCTCAAGCCGCGCGATCTCCCCTACATCGTGCAGTTCCCAGGCCCCACCGGCACCAACACGGTGGAGGCCGCGCTCAAGCTCGCGCGCAAGGCCACCGGCCGGCACACCGTCGCGGCGTT
This sequence comes from uncultured Limimonas sp., assembly GCA_913055855.1. Classification (GTDB taxonomy): domain Bacteria; phylum Pseudomonadota; class Alphaproteobacteria; order Kiloniellales; family Rhodovibrionaceae; genus CAJXKW01. Next base: position 3,889 of record CAJXKW010000113.1, read on the forward strand.
CACCCGCGGCTACCATGGCATGACCCTGGGCGCGCTCGCCGCCACGGGAAACCGCGCCAAGCGCGCCGGCGCCGGCGTGCCGCTGGAGGGCGTGGTGCGCCTGCCGTTCGACGGCTACCTCGGCTCCGATACGGACAGCCTCGCGCTGTTCGAACAGATGCTCGCCGACCCGGGCAGCGGCATGGACCCGCCCGCGGCGGCCATCTTGGAGACGGTGCAGGGCGAGGGCGGCATCCACGTCGCCGATTTCGGCTGGCTGCAGCGCCTCGCCGCGCTCTGCCGCGCGCACGGGGTGCTGCTCATCGTCGACGACATCCAGATGGGCTGCGGCCGCACCGGTCCGTTCTTCAGCTTCGAACCGGCGGGTATCGTCCCGGACATCGTCTGCCTGTCCAAGGCCATCGGCGGCCTGGGCCAGCCCATGGCGCTCACCCTGTTCCGGCGCGAGCTGGACCTGTGGAAGCCGGGCGAGCACAACGCCACCTTCCGCGGCAACAACGCCGCCTTCGTCGCCGCCACCGCGGCGCTGGAGCAGTTCTGGCAGGACGAGGCGCTCAGCCGCGAGGTGGCGCACAAGGGCGCCATCGTGGCCGAGCGCCTCGCCGCCATCGCCGAGCAGCACCCCGACCTGAAGCCGGCCACGCGCGGGCGCGGGTTGGTCCACGGCCTGGCCTGCGGCCTGGAAGGCGCGGGCCAGGCGATCGTCCACGCCGCGTTCGAGCGCGGCCTGATCGTGGAGACGGCCGGCGCGGCGAGCGACGTGGTGAAGGTGATGCCGCCGTTGACCATTGCCGAAAGCGAGCTGCGCGAAGGGCTGGACCTGCTCGCGCATGCGGTCGCGGCCGTGTCGGCGACGCCGGCAAGCGGTTGATATCAAAATGCGTTTGACATGCGCACTTGGCCATCTTCGGCGATTGATTTTGTGGATTCCGGCAAGTGTGCCTTCGGGGTACGGCTTATCCAGTTGCGGGATTGCGTTGACCCTCGTCGTCGTTCGGGGCTAATTCCTTATGGATTGGTACAACGGTGATATCGGATTGATGGTGAAAACGCCCGACGACCCGGTGGGCCGGCTCGTCGCCATTGGCGGCGGCGAGGATCGGACCTCCGAACTCGAGATCCTTCGCCGTGTGGTGGACCTCGCCCCGCCGGACAAGCGCAGCGTGGCCATCGTCGCCACGGCGAGTGGCGTGCCCGCGGAGGTGCTGCCCGTCTACGAGGCGGCGTTCCGGCGGCTGGGTGTGGACGCCGTCCACGCCCTGGACATTCGCGACCGCGACGGTGCTGCCGAGCCCGAGACGGTGGCGACGCTGGCGCACTGCGGCATCGTCTTTTTCACCGGCGGCGACCAGATGCGCCTGACCTCGGTGCTGGGCGGCTCGGACGCGCTCGCGGCGATCCGCACGCGCTATGGCGAGGGCGCCGTGATCGCGGGCACGAGCGCGGGTGCGGCGGCGATGTCGCGCACCATGATCGCCGACGGCGCGGCCGCGGATGCGCTGCGCAAGGGCGGCGTGACCATGACGCCGGGCCTGGGCTTCGTCGAGGGGCTGACCATCGACAGCCACTTCCTGGAACGCGGGCGCTTCACCCGGCTGATGGAGGTGGGTGCGACCAACCCGGAACTCCTGGGCGTGGGCCTGGGCGAGGACGCCGCGGTGGTGATCCATCCCGGGCGCATCCTGGAGGCCCTGGGCTCGGGCCACGTCATCGTCGTGGACAACCAGGGCATCGTCAGCTCGAACGTCGCCGAGGCCGAACCGGGCGACCCGCTGGCAGTGGAGAACGTGGTCATGCACGCGCTGATCGCGGGCCATGGCTACGACACGGACGGCCGGCGCTATCTCGGCCGGGATGCGCTGGCCGCGCTATTGGAAACGGAATCGTGAAGATCCTGGAGCATCGGGCCCTGCGCGGGCCCAACTATTACAGTCGCTATCTGACCATCTTCATGCGCCTGGACATCGAGGCGCTGGAGGACTGGCCCAGCGACACCATTCCGGACTTCGCCGATCGGGCGCTGGCCGTCATGCCCACGCTTCACGAGCACCGCTGCTCCGTGGGGCGGCCGGGCGGCTTCGTCGAGCGCCTGCGCCGCGGCACCTGGGCCGGGCACATCGTCGAGCACGTCGCCATCGAGCTGCAGAACCTGGTCGGGTTTTCCGTCGGCTTCGGCAAGACGCTGGATACCGACGCGCGCGGCATCTACAACGTGCTCTACCGTTACCGCGACGAGGCCACCGGTCTGGCCGCCGGGGTGGAAGCGGTGGCCATCGTCGAGCGGCTATTCGCCGGGCAGGAAGTCGATCTGCCCGCGATCCTGGCGCGCCTGCACGCGGTGCGCGAGGCCAACATGCTGGGTCCCTCCACCGCCGCCATCGTCGACGCCGCCAAGGCGCGCAATATCCCATATTACCGCCTCTACGCCGGGAGCAGCTATATCCAGCTCGGTCAGGGCCGCAAGCAGCAGCACATCCAGGCGACCGTCACCGGGCGGACCAGCCTGATCGGCCACGGCATCGCCGACGACAAGGCCTGGACCAAGCAGATCCTGGGCGACGCCGGGGTGCCCGTGCCGCGCGGCCACATCGTCGATAGCGTCGAGGCGGCGCAGGCAGCCGCCGCCGAGATCGGCTATCCGGTGGTGGTCAAGCCGCTGGTGGGCAACCACGGCCGCGGGGTGAGCACGGAGGTCGCGGACGCCGCGGCGCTCGTGGACGCGTTCGCGGCGGCGCAGGCGCACGACGACAGCGTGCTCGTGGAGAACCATCTGCTGGGCGAGGACCACCGCCTCCTGGTCATCGGCGGCCGGCTCGTCGCCGCGGCGCGCCGGCGCAAGGCGCACGTCGTGGGCGACGGCGCATCCCGCCTGCGCCAGCTCGTGGACGCCGCGAACCGCGACCCGCGCCGGGGCGTGGGGCACGAGAAGGTGCTCACCCGCATCGCTTTGGATCATCAGGCGCACCGCCTGATCGCGCAGCAGGGCTGGACCCTGGACAGTGTCATCCCGACGGGCGAGACGGTTTTTCTCAAGGCCACGGCGAACCTGAGCACCGGCGGCACGGCGACCGACGTCACCGACGACGTGCATCCCGAGGTGCGTTACACGGCCGAGCGCATCGCCCGCCTGATCGGGCTGGACATCATTGGCATCGACCTGGTGGCGGAGACGCTGGCGCGGCCATTGGAAGAGCAGGCCGCGGGCGTGGTCGAGGTCAACGCCGGCCCGGGCTTCCGCATGCACACCGCGCCCACGGAAGGCACGCCGCGCGACCTCGGCGGGCCCGTCATCGACATGCTGTTCCCCGAGGGGGATGACGGGCGCATTCCGATCACGGCCGTCACCGGCACGAATGGCAAGACCACCACCGTCCGCCTGATCGCGCACATGCTGCGCCAGGCGGGTCGACAGGTCGGGCTCGCCTGTACGGGCACCATCGAAATCGACAACCACGTCATCGCGCGCGGCGACTACAGCGGCCCGCAGGCGGCGGCGACGGTGCTCCAGGATCCCATCGTCGAGCACGCCGTGCTGGAGGTCGCGCGCGGCGGCATCATGCGCCGCGGCCTGGGCTTCGACGCGTGCGAGGTTGGCATCATGCTCAACGTCGCCAACGACCACCTGGGCGAGCGCGACATCAACACCCTGGACGAGCTGGCGCGCTGCAAGAGCGTGGTGATCGATGCCGTGCGCCCGACGGGCACGGCCGTGCTCAACGCCGACGACCCGCGCTGTCTCGCCGCGAAGGACTGGGCGCGCGGACAGGTCGTCCTGTTCGGCCTGGATCCCGACGCGCGCGCGGTGCGCCAGCACGTCCGCGACCAGGGCGTGGCCTTCGTGCTCGCCCAGGACAAGCTGGTCATGCGCCAGGGCCACGTCGCCGCCGAGATCATCCCGGTGGACGAGGTGCCCATTGCGTTCGACGGGCACGCCCGGTTCAACGTCCAGAACGCCCTGGCGGCCGCGGCGGCCGGATACGCCCTGGGGCTCAGCCTGGGCGACATCCGCATGGGACTGCAGACCTTCCACCCCACACCGGGCCAGCTCCCGGGCCGGTCCAACGTCATCGAGGCGGACGGGGTGCGCGCGGTCATCGACTACGGTCACAATGTCCCCGCGCTGCAGGCGCTGGACGAGCTGGTGCGCGCGCTCCCCGCCCGGCGGCGCATCGCCGTGGCGAGCGCGCCGGGCAACCGGCGCGACGAAGATCTGATCGCCCTGGGCGAGCAGCTCGGGCGCATGCACGACGTGCTGTTCATCTGCGAGTCCGACCCGCGCGGGCGTACGCCCGGCGAGGCGGCGGGACTCATCCATCAGGGGGCGCAGCGCAACATCGGCCGCGCCGGCCGCGTGCGCACCGTGACGGCCGAGGCCGACGCGGTGGACGCCGCGCTGGATACGGCCGAGCAGGGCGACCTGCTGGTGCTCCTGATCGACGGGACCGAGCGCGCCATCCAGCGCCTGAAGGCGCACCGTTTCCGCCCTGCGGCCGCGCCCGTGGCGGGCGGGTGATGAGCCGGCGCATCGCAGGTTCCCGACCTCATCTTTCGACGTGCTCAAGTTGAGGTCGCTGTAACGAGCGATAAAAAGCCTCATGTCGAGCTTGTCGAAACATGAGGCGATCTCACCCGAAGGACCTTCGCGGTGCCCGACGCCCCCATCACCCTGCTCCGTGTGGGCAGCGTCCACACCCCGGAACCGGTCGCGGCGACGGAGATCCTCCTGGCGGGCGGGCGCATCGCCGCGCTGGGCCAGGGGCTTACCGTTCCGCCGGACTGGCCCGTGGTGGTCGTGGACGAGCCCGATCTGACGGCGGTGCCCGCCTTCATCGACCAGCACGTCCATGTCACCGGCGGCGGCGGCGAGGGCGGCCCGGCGACGCGTTGCCCGCCCGTCCCGGCCGAGGCGATCGCCCGGGCCGGTATCGCCACCGTGGTGGGCGTGCTGGGCACCGACGGCATCAGCCGCACACCCGCGGACCTGCTGGCGGCCGTGCGCGGGCTGCGCGCCCACGGCCTCGGGGCGTACATGTACACCGGATCATATCGGGTGCCGCCGCCCACCCTGACCGGCGACCTGCAGACGGACCTGGCGTGGATTCCCGAGGTGCTGGGCGTGGGGGAGATCGCCATCGCCGACCACCGCAGCAGCCAGGCCACGGACGCCGATATCGCGCGGCTGGTCAGCGAGGTGCGCGTGGGCGCCATGCTCGCGGGTAAGCTGGGGATCTGCCATTTCCACGTCGGCGATGGGGGGAGCGGCCTGAACCGCCTGCGCACCCTGCTGGCGACGACGGAGATCCCGGCGCGGCAGGTGATTCCCACGCACGTCAACCGGCGCCCGGCGCTGCTCGCCGACGCGGCGGATTATGCGATGCGCTTCGGCGGCTGTGTGGACGTCACCGCTTTCGACGATGCCGGGCCGGACGACATCACCGCCGATGCGGCGGTGCGCGAACTCCTGAATGCGGGCGTGCCCGCGGCACAGATCACGATCAGCTCGGACTGCGGCGGCAGTCTGCCGGTCTTCGATACGGCCGGCGGCTATGCCGGCATGCGCGTGGCCGGCCACGGCGCGTTCCTGGCCGACTGGCAGCGCCTGGCGCGGGCGGACGTGATGCCCTTTGCGCGGGCGCTGGATCTGATTTCCGGGAACGTCGCGCGCGTACTCGGCCTGGACGCGCAGAAGGGCCGGCTTGCGGTGGGCATGGACGCCGATATCGCGCTACTCGACACCGAGTTCGTGCCGCGCGCCACCTACGCCGGCGGGCGGCGCATCTTCAGCGCGTGACGGCCAAGCTCACCCGCAATCCCGCGCGAGCGCGCGGAAGCGGGCGACCTCGGCGTCCACCAGACGGCTGGCGTAGTGGGCCGTGCGCACGGCATCCGGATCCGCGCGCGCCTCGCGCTCGGCCGCGGCGAGCACGCTGTCCAGTGCGCTTAGCGCCTGCTCGCGCACATAGCCCTCTACCAGATCCGCCGCTTGATCGCGCACTGCCGGCGAAATGTCGGCCGCCTCCTCGAGGACCCGACCAAGGTCGAGCCCGGGACTCTCGGGCTGAAGCATCGACGATCCTCCAGGTCGAATTTCTGCAAAAGTGCGACGGGCGGTCTTAAAACCGCGTTAAGGATGCGGCCGCAGCGCCTTGCCCTGGCGCGCGAAACCTGCCACACGCGCGCAGGGGGCGGTACGCGCGGGTTGTCGCGCGGGGGCGGGATAACGCATCCTGTTCCCGGCGATCCGCCCGCGCGCCTACCATATCGCCGCGCACGCACGGCACGAGGCTACAGCATATAGGAGTTTCGACACCCATGGCGGGTCACTCGCAATTCAAGAACATCATGTACCGCAAGGGCGCGCAGGACGCCAAGCGCGCCAAGCTCTTCACCAAGCTGAACCGCGAGATCACCGTGGCGGTCCGCGAGGGCGGCAGCGATCCCGACTCCAACCCCCGTCTGCGCAGCGCCATCGCCCAGGCGCGCACCAACAACATGCCGAACACCAACATCGACCGCGCCATCAAGAAGGCCGAAGGCGGCGAGGGCGGCGCGAATTACGAGTACGTCCGCTACGAGGGTTACGGCCCCGGCGGCGTCGCCATTATCGTCGACGGGCTGACGGACAACCGCAACCGCACGGCCGCGGAGGTGCGCGCCACCTTCGGCAAGTACGGCGGCAACATGGGCGAGACCAATTCGGCCGCCATCATGTTCGAGCGCGTTGGGCGCGTGGTGTTCAACCAATCCGTGGGCGACTTCGACACCGTGTTCGAGGCCGCCGCCGAGGCGGGTGCCGAGGATGTCGAGGAGACGCCCGGCTCCGAGGACCAGCCGGGCACCTGGGAGGTGATCTCCGATGCGGATTCGTTCTCCCAGGTGCGCGAGACCCTGTCCGCGCGCTTCGGCGATACGCGCGAGGCGCGCCTGGGCTGGCGCCCGGTCTCCACCCAGCCGGTCTCGGGCGAGGACGCGCAGCGCCTGATGAAGCTCGTCGACATGCTGGAGGACAACGACGACGTCCAGCAGGTCTCCACCAACGTGGAGATCGCCGACGAGGACGTGCAGAAGCTTTCGGCGTGAGCGCGCGCATGATGGTGGTGACGCCGTTCCGGTTTGGCCGGGACCTCATCCTTCGACGGGCTCAGGATGAGGTCCCTTCGACACAGCGGCCTAGCGTAGAGGTGCCTCATATTGAGCTTGTCGAAATATGAGGCGCAAAGGTCGTTTATCCTCCGTATTTGAAAGGGCGAACGGGTGCGCGTGATCGGTCTGGATCCGGGGCTGCGGCGGACCGGCTGGGGCGTCATCGACGCCCGGGGCGCGCGCCTCGTCCACGTCGCCAACGGCAGCGTGACCACCGACGATTCCCGCGACACGGCGCAGCGTTTGGTGGAGCTCGGTGACGGGCTGGAGCGGGTGCTCGCCGAGATGCGTCCCGATACGGCGGCGGTGGAGGAAACCCTGGTGAACAAGAATCCCAAGGCGGCGCTCAAGCTGGGCGTGGCGCGCGGCGTGGTCATGCTGGTCCCCGCGCGCGCCGGCCTGGATGTCGCCGAGTATCTCCCCATGATCGTCAAGAAGGCGGTGGTGGGCAACGGCCACGCGGCGAAGGAGCAGGTTCAGATGATGGTCGGGCGCCTGCTGCCGGGCGCCGAGGTGACCTCCGCCGACGCCGGGGATGCCCTCGCGGTGGCGATCACCCACGCCCACCACGCGGGAACCAGCAGCCGCTGGCAGGCGGCCCTGGCCGGGAACGGGCGCACGCGATGATCGGCAAGCTGCGCGGCCACCTCGACAGCATAACGCCGGAGGGGGTGATTCTCGACGTTGCCGGTGTGGGCTATCTGGTGCACGTCTCCGGGCGCACGCTGGGCGCGCTGCCGCCCGTCGGCGAGACCGCGAGCCTGCTCATCGAGACGCACGTGCGCGAGGATCACATCCACCTTTATGGCTTCGCCGAGGCGGGCGAGCGCGATTGGTTCCGGCTGCTGGAAACGGTGCAGGGCGTGGGTGTACGTCATGCTCTTGCCATTCTTTCGGTTCTGACTCCCGGCGACCTGACCCAGGCGGTGGCGGCGCAGGACAAGCGCGCCCTGGCGCGCGCCAGCGGCGTCGGGCCCAAGCTGGCGGGGCGAATCGT
>CAJXKW010000114.1 GCA_913055855.1 uncultured Limimonas sp.
CCATCCGCGGCTTTCGTCGTCACGCTCGCTACGCGCGCCAATCTGGCCGAAACACAGCTAGCAGCCATCCAGATCGGCTTTTCGGCGTCCGGCCCGTGCGAGCCCGAAAGTGGCGGCCATTCTAGATGGGTTCGGGCGCCATCCGCTTTCCACCACCTCGCCCATGAATGATTCGATGCGCACCAGCGTGGCCGAACGCCGATTGGCCGCCGTCAAAATGGCCTCCTGGCCTCGCGCATCCACGGTCGGGAAAGCTGACCGTCTCGGCCCCGAGCCAAGAATGGTCCTTCTCCCATCTTGCGGGGGAAAAGGTCAGGATAAGGGGCTGGTCGTAAGGTGGCCTCGATCACCGGAGGTCGGCCGCCAGAGGGTGGCGCAGCTAATGCGGGCCGCGATTCGGAGATCGCGGCCCGCGGCATCGCCGACGGTATTCGGCGTTGTTCATGGTATGTTTCTGTGATAGGGTCGCGGTTCGTGCGGGCTGGATCGGCCCGCCGGGTCTGATGAGACCGCGTGCGGCGCCGCGGCAACGCATGTTGGCGGGTGTGAACGGCTGCTCGGGCGTGGGCGCCAACATCGGGCGGCGGGCCGTGCCGGGGCCAGAGGCGACGCGGTGGTGACGGGCGTTGACGGATGTTGACGGATACAGCCGGTTTTTCGCGCCGCCCCACGGTCCCGTCCCCGGCGGGACCGTGGGGTCGGACGAGCGGTCGGGGTCGCGCCGGCGGTGCCGGCGCCAGAGTCGGCCCGTGTTGGTGAATGTAGGCGGATGTCGGTCGGTTCACATTCGCGCCGGACCAACATCGCCATCAGCCGGAGCGCCGATGTTGGCCAATGTTGGCGGATGTCGGTCGGTTGGCGTGCGCGCTGGACCAACATCGCCATCGGCCGGATGTTGGCGCATGTTGGCGAATGTGGGCGCATGTCGGTCGGCGGCGGTCCCACGAGCACGCGGCGACTGCTGCCCTCACCCCACGCTGACGCCCAGGGCGAACGCGGCCAGGGCGAACGCGCCGGCCGAGAGGCCCACGGCGAGCTTGAGCCAGGTGCTGGCGCCGTTGCCGCCGTTCTGGTCGGGGTTCAGGCGCAGGCCGCCCTCCTCCACCTCGCCCACGACGCGCTCCACGCGCTCCAGCGTATCGGGCAGGCGGCTGGTCACGCGCCACCACTGCTGCGCCGCGTCGCGGATGCGCGCCTCCGGCCCGCGGTGCTCGCGCATCCAGTCCTCGATCAGCGGCTCGGCAAGCTGCCAGGTGTTCAGATTCGGGTTGAGCTTCCGGCTCACCCCCTCCGCCATCATCATGTTCTTCTGCAGCAGGAGGAGCTGCGGCTGCACCTCCATCTGGAAGGACTCCGACAGCCGGAACATCTGCCCCAGCAGGCGGGCGAAGGAGATCTCCGCCAGCGGCCGGCCGAAGACCGGCTCGCAAATGGCGCGCAGCGCCTGCGCGAACACCGACAGGCTGGTGGTCCCGCCCGCCTCCGGGTCCGGGAGATAGCCCGAGCGCACAAACACCTGCGCGAGCTTGTGGTAGTCCCGGTCGAGCAAGGCCAGCAGCATGTCCGCCAGGAAGTAGCGGGTGAACTTGTCCAGCCGGCCCATGATGCCGAAATCGACCGCAACGATGTTGCCCGCGGGGTCGATGAACATGTTCCCCGGGTGCTGGTCGCCGTGGAAGAAACCGTCGCGGAAGACCTGCTTGAAGAACACGGCCGCCGCGCGCTCCAGCACCGCGTCCAGGTCGTGGCCCGCGGCGATCAGCGCCTCGCGGTCGTCGATGCGGATGCCGGTGATGACGCTGCCGGTGAAGACGCGCGCGCCCGTGCGCTGCCAGTCCACCTCGGGCACGTTGTAGGTGGGATCGCCGCGGAAGTTCTCCGCCAGCTCGTGCGCCGCCGCGGCCTCCAGCGACAGGTCCATCTCCAGGCGCACCTGCTCGGCGAACAGCTCCACGAGCTGCGTGGGCTTGAGCCGGCGCAGGCGCGGACCGGCGCGCTCGGCGATCTGCGCCGCCCAGCGCATGAGCGACAGATCGCGGTCGAACGCGCGCTGGATCCCGGGGCGCAGCACCTTCACCGCGACCTCGCGGCCGTCGGTGGTGGTGGCCATGTGCACCTGCGCGATCGACGCGGCCGAACGCGGCTCGCGGTCGAAGTGCGCGTAGAGGTTGTCGATGGAGTCGCCCAGCTCCGACTCGATGATGGCCAGCGCCGTGTCCGTCTCGAAGGGCGGCAGGTGGTCCTGAAGCTCCGCCAGGTCCTGCGCCATGGTGTCGCCGACGAGATCGGCGCGGGTGGAGATGAACTGGCCCAGCTTGATGAACGACGGCCCCAGGTCGGTGCACGCGCGCGCGAGCTTCTGCCCCGTGCGGCCGGGCCGGCGCTGGCCCGAGAGGATGCGCGCGGTGTGCACGATGGGGCGGAGAATGCCCAGCTCCTCCACCAGCGCCAGCGCGTCGTTGCGCGCCAGCACCCGGGCGATCTGGAACAGCCGGAAAAAGGCGCGGATCGTGCGCAGCATGCGGGCTAGAGGCGGCGGCCGATGTGCAGGGCGGCGATGCCCGCCGAATAGTTGCGATAGGTCACGCGGGTGAACCCGGCCTCGCGCATCATGCCGGCAAGCGTCTCCTGGTCCGGAAAGCGGCGGATGGATTCGACAAGGTACTGATAACTCCCCCGGTCCTGGGCGATCAGGCTGCCCAGGCGCGGCAGGACGTTGAACGAGTAGAGGTCGTAGAGATCGTCCAGAACCGGCACCACCACCGTGGAGAACTCCAGGCAGACGAAGCGCCCACCCGGGCGCAGCACCCGGTAGGCCTCGGCGAGCACGTCCTCGATCCGGGTGACGTTGCGCAGGCCGAAGGCCATGGTGACCGCATCCACGCAGCGGGAATCGAGCGGCAGCGCCTGCGCGTCCCCGGCGAGCCAGTGCAGCCCGTCCACAAGCCCGCGGTCCGTGGCGCGATCGCGGCCCACGCGCAGCATCGCCTCGGTGAGGTCGCACACCGCGATGTCCGCCCGGCCGCCGCTGCGCCGGTGCATTCGAAACGCGATGTCGCCCGTCCCGCCGGCGAGGTCGAGGATGGTCTGGCCGGGCCGCGGGTCCACCGCGCGCACCATGGAATCCTTCCACAGGCGGTGGATGCCCGCGGACATCAGGTCGTTCATCAGATCATAGCGCGAGGCGACGCTGGTGAAGACGTCGCGCACGAGCGAGGCCTTCTCCTCGGGCGGCACGTCGCGCGCGCCGAAGGAGGCAGCGTCGTCGTCGGCGAAGGGGCGGCCTTGGAGGTCGTCGGGGGAATCCTGGCGCTTCATGGCGCGGACCATAGCGCGGCGTTCGGGGTAATGCCACGTCATTGCGCCGGCCTGGCGGAAATCGCCGCACGCGCGCCGGCGATAGCTGCCCAAGATGGTCCCGAGGTTTCCGGCCCATGCCGTCGCCTCTTCACAAGGGCGGGTTCGACACGCCTCACACCAGAGCCTACGTTTCGCACGTCTGGAACGCCAGAAGGTCGCTTTCCCTCGCCCATGCCCGAACTCCCCGAAGTCGAGACCGTCGTGCGCGGGCTGCGGCCCTGGCTGGAAGGGCGCGTGCTGGCCGAGGTGATCCAGCGCCGCCCGGACCTGCGCCGGCCGCTGCCCGGGGACTTCGTCGCGCGGCTTCAGGGCCGGCGGGTGACGGCTGTGGCGCGGCGGGCGAAGTACATCCTGGTGCACCTGGACAGCGGCGAGGTCCTGCTGGCGCACCTGGGCATGTCCGGGCGCATGGTGGTGGCGGGCGCCCCGAACGCGCCGCTCGACGCGCACGACCACGTCGTCCTCCTCACCGACGCGGGCGCGCAGATCCGCTTCCACGACCCGCGCCGCTTCGGGCTGATGGACGTGGTGCCCGAAGCCGAGCTGGAGTCGCACCGCCTGCTGCGGCACCTCGGCCCGGAACCGCTGGACCCGGGGTTCGACGGCCCCGCGCTGGCGGCGCGCCTCGCCGGCCGGCGCACGCCGGTGAAGGCCGCCCTGCTCGACCAGACCACGGTCGCCGGGCTGGGCAACATCTACGTCTGCGAGGCGCTGTTCGCGGGCGGCCTATCGCCGCGCCGGCAGGCCTATACCGTGACCGGCAAGCGCGCCGCCCGGCTGGCGGAATCGGTGCGCGGCGTGCTCGCGCGTGCGATCGCCGCCGGGGGCTCGTCGCTGCGCGACCACCGGCAGAGCGACGGCACGCTGGGCTACTTCCAGCACGCCTGGGCCGTCTACGGCCGCGCGGGCGCGGCCTGCGCGCACTGCACCTGCGACCTCGCGCGCACCGGGGGCGTGCAGCGCATCGTTCAGAGCAACCGTGCGACCTTCTACTGCCCGCACCGGCAGCGGTGAGGGCCGACTCCCCGCACGCCCGGGAGTCGGGGCGCTTGAACGCGGCCCGCCGGTGGCCTAGACACGGTGCCATGCTGTGCTGCACCGCAAGGCGGCCGCGCCGCATCGCCGCCGCCCTCCTGGGCGTCCTGACCCTGCTCACGGCGCCGGTTCCGCCCGCCGGGGCGGCGGATGCGCCCGCCTACATCGACCGCATCGCCGACCTGCCCCTGATGACGGGCCTGCGCGAGGTGCCCGACGCCGGGGTGACCTTCGACAAGCCGTCCGGCCGCATCGTCGAGGCGTTCGCCCACGGCGAGGTGGCGCGCGCGGCCGTGCGCAGCTTCTACCGCGAGACCCTGCCCCAGCTCGGCTGGACCCGGACGGCGCCGGACACCTTCGCCCGCGAAGGCGAGCGCCTGACCCTGGACTATCTGGGTGGCGACGGCGATCTCACCGTGCGCTTCACCCTTCAGCCGCGCTGACGCGGCGCGGCGCAAACCCACCGGACACAAGGACTCTGACCGCCATGAGCGAAAGCCTCGTCCGCACCGAGACGCGCGGGCGCGTCGGCCTGATCACCCTGGACCGGCCGGCCGCGCGCAACGCCCTGAACGCGCAGCTCGTCGCCGACCTGGGCGCGGCCGTGCGCGCCTTCGACGCCGACGCCAACATCGGCTGCATCGTCGTCACCGGCTCCGAGAAGGCCTTCGCCGCCGGCGCGGACATCAAGGAGATGAAGGACAAGAGCTACGCCGACGTGCACCTCGAAGACTTCATCACCGACGACTGGGAGGTCCTGGCCCGGGCGCGCACGCCCACCATCGCCGCCGTGGCCGGCCATGCGCTGGGCGGCGGCTGCGAGGTGGCAATGATGGCCGACATCATCCTCGCCGCGGAGACGGCCAAATTCGGCCAGCCCGAGATCACCCTGGGCACCATCCCCGGCGCCGGCGGCACGCAGCGGCTTACGCGCGCGGTGGGCAAGGCCAAGGCGATGGAACTCGTGCTCACCGGGCGCAGCATGGGCGCCGCGGAGGCCGAGCGCACCGGCCTGGTCGCACAGGTGCTGCCCGCCGAGGGCTTCCTGGACGCGGTCATGGAAACGGCTCAGGCCATCGCCGGCCAGTCCCTGCCCATCGCCATGCACGCCAAGGAGTCGGTGAACCGCGCGTTCGAGACCACCCTGGCCGAGGGCCTGCGCTTCGAGCGCCGGGTCTTCCATGCCACCTTCGCCACCGCGGACCGCGCGGAAGGCATGGCCGCATTCACCGAGAAGCGCAAGCCGGACTGGAGTCACCGCTAACCCCCGGCGACTCCCGACGTTTCCCGGGTTGCGCGCGTGTTTCCCCCGCTCGCCCCGGAATCGTCGTCCATTGCAAGGCGCGCCGCCCCGGATGCTTGACGCGTCCGGAGGCGGTCGCTATACACCGCGCCCAACAAAGTTCCTGGAAAACGTGACGAGCAACCGATGGCGCATCATAAGTCCGCGAAAAAGCGCATTCGTCGCAATCAGCGGCGCTACGAGATCAACCACGCCCGCAAGAGCCGCGTGCGCACCTTCGTCAAGAAGGTGGAGCGCGCGATCCAGCAAGGCGACAAGCCGGGCGCGGAGGCGGCGCTCGATCAGGCAGCGCCGGAACTCCGCCGGGCGGTGAACAAGGGTGCGATCCACCGGAACGCCGCCGACCGCAAGGTTTCCCGGCTGCATCAACGGGTTAAGGCACTCGGTTGACCGGTGCGGGCCATCGTGCCCGCTTAACAGCCGTGTGACGCCCGCGCGCCGCCGACGAGGCTCTCCGACCCGGGGAGCACACCGCGTCGGCGGCGTTTTCATACCCGTATCCCGGATCTGCGCAACGTTACCACGCGCAACATTCTTGTTCTCTATTCGGTCCTATTGCCTTCCGCCGACGTGACCGGTAAGTTACGTACCCAGGCAGGAGGCGCTGGCCGCCAGCATAACATTCGTTAGTCAAGTAAAATTCGTGCCTTTCGCTCAGTGCACTTAAATGTTGGTGCACTGGATGCGGGGGAGATGTGTGCTCCGACTGAGCAGCGTAACACGCGACTTGACTCATCCGAGCGCATTACGCAGCCAGTAGGCCTCTAACACGATTGGGTTCGCCAGGGCGCCGTGCTTTGTTCGGTGTGCACGGTGGGTGAGGGGTGTTGTGTCAGCGTTGGAGAGGGAAATGTCCGTGCCCATGCCCGGTCACGAGGATGATGGCGACGTCGAACAATCGGCCCGGCAGACCGGCGGCGCGCCTCCCATGTCGAGCGGCGAAGGGGACACGGCTCCCGTCGACCCGGGCGTGGACGCCCGTCTCGCCCAGCACTGGGCGCGCGTGCGCGGCCGGCTGCGCAGCGAGATCGGGGAGTCGGCCTTCCGGTCGTGGCTCAAGCCGCTGACCCTGGTCGCCCACCGCGACGGCGTGGTGCGCCTGGGCGTGCCCACGCGCTTCATGCGCGACTGGATCTCGGGCAACTATGCGGACCGCCTGCGCGCCCTGTGGAAGGCGGAGTCGGCCGACGTCGCGAACGTCGAGATCATCGTCCAGCCGCCCAAGCGCAACGGCGAGGGCGCACGGCCGCACACGGCCGCCCCCGCCCCGGCCGCGGCACCAACCGAACCGGCCACCCCCGACGCGGCCGAGCCCGCGGAGTCGCCGGCACCCGCGCCGACCGTACCGGCCGCCGCCAGCGGATCCGGGGCCGAGGCGGGTTCGGCCGTCTCGGGCAGCGACTCCGGGCTCTACGAGGCCGGCACCGGCGGCTTCGCCGAACTCTCCGCGCCCCTGGACGCGCGTTTCACCTTCGAGAACTTCGTTGTGGGCAAGCCCAACGAGCTTGCCTACGCCGCGGCCCGCCGCGTGGCCGAGGCGGCGACGGTCCCGTTCAACCCGCTGTTCCTCTACGGCGGCGTGGGCCTGGGCAAGACCCACCTGATGCACGCCATCGCCTGGCACATCCGCAGGCGCGCGCCGCACAAGAAGATCATTTACCTTTCCGCCGAGAAGTTCATGTATCAGTTCGTCCGCGCCCTGCGGACGAAAAATACCATGGCCTTCAAGGAGCAGTTCCGTACCGTCGACGTCCTGATGATCGACGACGTGCAGTTCATCGGCGGGCGCGAGGCGACACAGGAAGAATTCTTCCATACCTTCAACACCCTGGTGGACCAGAACCGCCAGGTCATCATCTCCGCCGACAAGAGTCCCTCCGACCTCGAGGGCGTCGAGGACCGGATGAAGTCGCGTCTGGGCTGGGGGCTGGTGGCGGACATCCACCCCACGACCTACGAGCTGCGCCTGTCGATCCTGCAGGCGAAGGCGGACGAGATGGGCGTGGCCATCCCGGCCAAGGTGATGGAGTTCCTGGCGCACAAGATCACCGCCAACATCCGCGAGCTGGAGGGCGCGCTGAACCGCATCGTCGCCCACGCGACCCTGGTCGGCCGCGAGGTCACCCTCGAGTCGACCCAGGAGGTGCTGCACGACATCCTGCGCGCCAACGACCGGCGGGTCAGCATCGACGAAATCCAGAAGAAAGTCGCGCAGCATTACAACGTGCGCGTGTCGGACATGAGTTCCGCGCGGCGCTCGCGCGCCATCGCCCGGCCGCGCCAGGTGGCGATGTACCTGTGCAAGCAGCTCACCTCGCGCTCGCTCCCCGAGATCGGGCGCAAGTTCGGCGGCCGTGACCACACCACGGTGATGCACGCCGTGCGCAAGGTCGACGAGCTGCGCACCAAGGACGGCCAGTTCGCCGAAGACCTGGACATGCTCCGCCGGACCCTGGAGGGCTGAACCGGATCCGCGAACGCGGAATCATATCTTGCAGTTTATACGTGCATTGCGCCACCCTTCGGCCGAAGGATTGCCACGGCCGCAGGGAGGGCGCGATGGCCGGCGCGGAAGACCGGGCGGCGCAGCGCCGCAGCGCCGTCAGCGAGGCGGCGCAGATCGTGCGCACGCTCTATCTGTCGTTCCTGTTTTTCGGCGGCTACCTCGCCGTGACCGTCGCCGGAACGGGGGATGTCGCGTTCCTGAAGGATACGCCGGTCCACCTGCCCGTCCTGGGCGTGGACATGCCCACGGTGGCGTTCTTCACCCTAGCGCCCTGGGCCTTCGTCCTCGTCCACATGAACTTCCTTTTCAACGTCTATCTCCTGTGGTGCAAACTGGACATCTTCCAGGCCGCGGTGGCCGAGCTTCCGCCGGCGGCGGCGCGGGCGGAACGGCTGCAGATCTTCCCGCTGATCTTCTGCCAGGCCGCCGTCAGCCAGCCCTATCCGCGCAGCATCCGCGTGCTGATCGACGCGGCCGTGCTGGCGACAACGGCGGTGCTGCCGTTCGCCCTGGTGCTGTTCAGCGCGCTGCGCTTCCACAGCTATCCCGATCCGGCCCTGGTGGATATCCCGCGACTGGCCGTGCTTGCGGACCTGCTGGTGGTGGGGTTCTTCGGCGCGCGCATCGCCGCCGTGCGCGGCGAAGTGTTTCAGGCGAACTGGTGGCTGCGCGGCTGGCGCGGGCTCCGGGCGCGCGCCGCCTGGTCGCGGCGCGGGCGTTTTCTCATCCGCTGGCTGCGCCTGGGCCGCCGGCTCGAGCCGCCGCGCGCGGCGGCGGTCAACCTCGGCGCCCCGGCGATGGCCGCGACGGCCCTGTACGTCCTGGCCGAAGCGATGATCGGCATGCCCAGCCTGTCCCTCGACCTGCGCAAGACCGTGCTGGTCGATTCCGCGACGCCCAAGGCGGCGGTGCGCGAGGCACGGGACGCGCTCACCGTGCCGCCGCCGGGCCTGGACAAGGTTGTCGGCCTCGACCTTTCGAACAGCGTGCTCGCGCGCGCGGCGTTTGACGAGGCCTTCATGCCCAAGGCGCGTCTGCGCCGCAGCGATCTCCGGCGGGCCGAGCTGCGCGAGGCCGGGCTCGTGGAAGCCGATCTCACGCAGGCAAACCTGCGCGGCGCCAACCTGAAAAAGGCCAGCCTGTACCGGGCCCGGCTGCGCGGCGCGGACCTGCGGCGGGTGGGGCTGCACGCGGCGGACCTGCGCAGGGCCCGGCTCGGCGAGGCGGATCTGCGCGGGGCCAACCTCAAGGGTGCCATTCTCACCGGCGCGCGCCTGCGCAAGGCCGACCTGCGCGGCGCGAATCTGGCCTACGCCAAGCTCACGAACGCGGATCTGACCCGAGCCCGCCTGGCCGGCGCGGACCTCGGCTTCGCCTGTGGCAGCGGCGCCGGCCTGCCCGAGGGGATGAATCTGCCCGACTGCAGCAAGATCCGCGGCCGGCGCCGGCGGATCTACGGCAGCATGTGACGGCTGCGGCGGCGCAGGGCGTTTTGTGCGCGAGCGCGTGTGCTATACTCTTGCGCCCCAATGCGCGGCCACGCGCCCGGCGCCCTTCGGGCGCGTGGCCGTTTGCGGATGCGCACTGCCCGACCCCGCGCGCAGCCGAGATGCGCCGCAGGTGTCGTGTGTGCGCCGCGACCATGTGCCATGAAACAACCGCGCCAACGCGGATCAACGACGGGGACCGATGAAAGTCACGATCGAACGCGCCGCGCTGCTCAAGTCGCTGGGCCATGTCCAGAGCGTCGTCGAGCGCCGCAACACCATCCCCATCCTGGCGAACGTCCTGCTCGAGGCCGGAAACGGCAAGCTCGGCCTGACCGCGACGGACATGGACCTGACCATCGTCGAGGACGTCGAAGCGGAGATCACCGAGCCGGGCGCGACCACCGCGCCGGCGCACACGCTCTACGACATCGTGCGCAAGCTCCCGGACGGTGCCCAGGTCGAGCTTTCGGTCCAGGGCGACACGGGGCAGATGCAGCTCACCGCCGGGCGCTCGCAGTTCCAGCTCGCCACGCTGCCCAAGGAGGACTTCCCCAGCACGGGCACCGAGGAGCTGCCGCAATCCTTCAAGCTGCACGCGGAAGAGCTGCGCAACCTCGTGGACCGAACGCGCTTTGCGATCTCCACCGAGGAAACACGCTATTATCTCAACGGCATCTACATGCACGCCACCAAGAGCAGCGGACAGCCCGTGCTGCGCGGCGTGGCCACGGACGGCCACCGCCTGGCGCGCTTCGAGGTGGACCTGCCCGATGGCGCGGCGGACATGCCCGGCATCATCGTCCCGCGCAAGACGGTGGGCGAGCTGCGCAAGCTGATCGACGAGAGCGAGGCCGGTATCACCGTCTCGCTCTCGGACACCCGCATCACCTTCCAGTTCGACTCGACGGTGCTCAGCTCCAAGCTGATCGACGGCACCTTCCCCGACTACGAGCGCGTCATCCCGTCGGGCAACGACAAGACCATGAGCGTGGACACCAAGGCCTTCGCCAAAGCGGTGGACCGCGTGGCGACGATCTCCACCGAAAAGAGCAAGGCGGTGAAGCTCAGCATCGCGGAGAGCACGCTCACTCTGTCCGCGACCAGCCCGGAGAACGGCAGCGCGAACGAAGAGCTGGAGATCGGCTACGACGGCGACGCCATCGACATCGGATTCAACGCCCGCTACCTGGTCGACATCGCCGAGCGCATCGACGGCGCGCAAGCCCAGTTCAGCCTGTCCGACTCCGCCTCCCCCACGATCGTGCGCGATCCCCAGGACGGCAGCGCGCTCTACGTCCTCATGCCCATGCGGGTGTAGGCGAATGTTGGGCCTCGCGGATGCTCGGCCCAACCTACGCGGACGGCGGTTTCGTAGGTTGGCCTGAGGCCTTTGGCCGAAGCCCAACACGTCTGGGCACACCTCGCCGCTGCCCACGCGCGTTGCCATATGCCGGCCATGGCGGAGACCAGCCCCACAGCGCCAGCCGCGCCGGACCCGGATCTCTGGGTGCGCTGGCTACGCGTCAGCGCGTTCCGCAACTATGCGGCGGCCGAACTGACCTGCGACGGCCGGCCGGTGGTGCTCACCGGGCCCAACGGCGCGGGCAAGACCAACCTCCTGGAGGCGGTGTCCTTCCTCGCCTCCGGGCGCGGGCTGCGCCGGGCGCGGCTCGCCGAGGTCGAGCGCCACGCGCCGCACGCGGCGGGACCGCCGCAGCCCTGGGCCGTGGCGGCGGAGGTGGTCACGCCCGAAGGGCCGCGCCTGCTCGGCACCGGCCGCGACCCCGAGGGCGGCACCCGGCGCGTGGTCAAGCTGGACGGCCTGCCCGCGGGCGGCCAGGCGGCGCTGGGCGAGATCGTCGCGGTCACCTGGCTGACGCCGCAGATGGACCGGCTGTTCACGGACACGCCGGGAGCGCGGCGGCGCTTCCTGGACCGCCTGGTGTTCGGCCTGGACCCGGCGCACGCCGGGCGGGTTACCAGCTACGAACACGCCCTGCGCGAGCGCGCGCGCCTGCTGCGCCGGGAGGCGCCCGCCGATCCGGCCTGGCTGGCGGCGCTGGAGGCGCGC
Source organism: uncultured Limimonas sp. (assembly GCA_913055855.1). Taxonomy (GTDB): domain Bacteria; phylum Pseudomonadota; class Alphaproteobacteria; order Kiloniellales; family Rhodovibrionaceae; genus CAJXKW01. The sequence goes on from CAJXKW010000114.1 coordinate 11,766, forward strand.
ATGGCGGAGAAGGCGGT
>CAJXKW010000115.1 GCA_913055855.1 uncultured Limimonas sp.
CTCGCGGACGCGGTCATGGCGCTGGGCAAGAAGGGGATGACGATCTCGCGCTACAAGGGCCTGGGCGAGATGAACCCCGAGCAGTTGTGGGAGACCACGCTGGACCCGCACAACCGCTCCCTCCTCCAGGTCAAGGTCGCCCACGCCGACCAGGCCGAGGACCTGTTCTCCACCCTCATGGGCGACGTCGTCGACCCGCGCCGCGAGTTCATCCAGAGCCACGCCCTGGAGGTGGCGAACCTGGATGTGTGAGGCGACGGCGGCGTGGAGCGCGGACGGGCCGACCAGCGGCACTTTTTGCTTTATGTGTCCCGTAGAGCACGGGTCAGTTTGTAAACCTGTGTCGAGGGGCGGCCATTCGGATTTCCTTGCGCAACACGCCGATTGTCCAGGTTCTCCGCCCGGCTCTCGGCAATGTTTATGTTCTCGATAAAGGATTCAAAGTCGGGAAGCTTACGGCGTCCGCGTTCATAGGTGGGGCACTGACATTCCAGCTCTCGCTGGACCGCCGCCTGATTATCGGGGCGGTCATAATCGGTCAGATGGAGGAGAAGCCAGACCTCAAAGCATGGGTTTGAAACGGCGGCGTTGAGGCCTGCTTGCCGACAGCGCGTTCGCGCTTCTGTCACGCCATTGCGCCCATCATCATCGAAGACAACCCAGAACTGGTCGCGTGACGCGTCATCGGAAGACTTTGCTTCTGTTTTCGTTTCCAAGGCCTTGTCAAAGAGGTCATTGGGCGACTTGCCGGCACATTCTTTTGGGATTTTTACGTTGACGTTTTGATATCGGGCGAGCGTCTGAAAATATGCGCGTTCGGTGTTCTGGCCATCTGTAAAAATCCAGACAATGATACGCTGCGCTTTAGGGTTCTTCCGCCGCCGGATGTTGTTCCTGTGTTTGCTCATCTTTCGCCGATTTCGATTCCGCTAATTGCGGCGGCAACGGCCCGGCGAATGGAATGCCCCCGTAACGCCCCAGGAGATAGCCCTTTTCGAGATTCGCAGAAGCCCGCGGGCTGAAATCCGTGAGGGGGTAAAGCTGCGTTGCACCGCTCCGATCCTTCTCCGTGAACCAGATTTCATCCCGCCGTAGATGCGCCGATCGCAAGAGATTGGTGTCGTGGGTTGTCGTGAGCAGTTGTGCACCATAAGGATTCGTCTCTTTGGAGGCAAACAACTCAAGAATGTTCTCGACCGCCAGCGTATGCAAACTGCTATCGATCTCATCCAGAACGAACGGGGTTCCATGATCGAGAGCGCGGAAAATTTCGGATAGGGTCATGAGGAGACGTCGAGTGCCCGCGCTCTCCCGGGAGAGATCCAGCGGGATCGAGCCACCACCGGCAACCTCGTGGAAAAGCATCAAACGCTTCTGCGACGCTTCAAACAGCGACCGCAGATTTTCGAATTTTTGGCGGTACTCTTCTTTGATCATTGTGAATAAGTCATCGGCGGAGGAGACACGATTGCCATCCACAACTGACTCCCATTTATAATCGACCACACCCGTACCAACAAAATTCAAAAATTTGATAACACGGTCGTCAATGTCGCCCTTTTTGTGGAAATACTCGTTTACAGCTTGGGGGCGAACATCTAAGCCTTCAAAGCCAAAAATAGCCCGTATATTCATCCAAACTTTGGAAAGAAGCGGATGATCATTTTGCGCGCCGGCCGATACAAAAAGACTGTTTTTTCGTGTTAAACGAGAAATCGTATCCTTTTCGCCCGTCAACGATTTTCCGAACCGGATTCCCGTGGCGTCCCGCTGAAACATCCGTGCCCGCCGCCCGTGTGGATAGGCGTAAAGCCATTCTCCGGTGATCTGCTTCTCGGTGAGTTCGAAGCCGTATTGGTACCACCGGCCATCGATCACGAAGTCCATTTCGAAACGCGTGGGCGTTTCAACGAGAGATGGGTCGAGGGCAAACGGGGTGCGAGCAATCGCGCCTTCGGGGTCCCATGCCCGTTGCGAGTCCAGGACAACCCCACGCATATAGCGGATCGCCTGGACAAGATTGCTTTTCCCCGAGGCGTTGGCGCCATACAGGATTGCCACCGGCAAGCCGCGCTCGCCCCGAAGCCCCGGCACATGGTCCAGAGGAAAGGTGATTGAGGTGTCTTCGGCCGCTCGCAGATTGTCCGCAACGAGCGACAGCTCTTGTTCGTCGCGAAAGGAAAGATGGTTCGCGACACGGAACCGCAAGAGCATGGCAAAGCCCTTCGCCAATTAACCTCATTCTCCAACACCGTTTCACGGCGTTTTATGCAGTTTAAAAGCATGAAGCGGCCTTTAGCGTCAACCGGACGGAACGGCATCCGCGTCTCGCACGCCGGCCTATGGGATAGAACTGCCGCTCTCGCTAACGGATCGATACCGCAGGGTTGCGGCCACATCGCCTGATGCCGCGACCCTGGCAATCCATAAGAGGGCTCATCCCGATCAAGAAGCGTGGTTCCCGCGCCCGACCAACAAAATCAGCGCCTTCGCCTGCTTCGTCAGCGCCCGGATCACCTCGGGTGGCTGGTCGCGCAGGCGGCGGAGGAGGGCGCGGACGGCGCGCTGGTGCTCGGTGTCGCGGGGGCCGAGGGTATGGAAGGCGAACAGGGATTCGGTCGGTTCGCCGAGTTCGCGGACGATACGTACGAGCGTGGCGAACCGTGGCGCCTCGGGGCCGTTCGCGATTTCCGAGATGCTTTGCCCGGTCAGGACGAGGGCTTCGGCGATCTGCGCCTGCGTGCGGCCGTCCAGCTCGCGCAGCGCCTGAATGCGCTGCCTCAACAGGCGTCCGGCTCCATCCACCTCCGGGTCTCCAGCCGCCGTTCGCATGTGCCAACGGTGCAAGGCGCACGCGCCAACGGTGAAGCGATGCAAGGCGGAAAACGCTGGCGGTTTCTCGCGTGAGTCCGCGTTGGCCCTGAAGCTTGTCTAGGTTTTACCCGGAGCCAGCCCAGATCGACAGTGATTTTCCGGGCGCTGTCCGAAATGCCCGCACGCGACGTCGACCGAATCGTGGGCGCAAACACCCGCCCCCCCGCGACCGTGTCCCGATACCGCGCGGCTACCGCCGCACGGGGCAAGCAACCATGCCGGGCACAGGCGGGAATTTGCTACCTAAACGCGTATCGCGCCACCACCCTTCGCGCGGTAGGCTCGCCGCATCACGGCGTTCAGCCAAGCCGCCGGAAGGGACATGCACAGCGTCGTTCGCGGGTCCTGCGCATCGGGCAAGCCACCACAGCCGGGCGGCCTTCTCGGGCAAAGCGCCCTCGTCGCGCTGCTCAAGGGCGCACAGAGCGGGCTGATGCTGGGGGCGCTGGCGCTGGCCGCACGCTGGCTGGGCGCGGACGCCTACGGCCGCTTCGCCACGGTGCTGGCGACGGCGGGGCTGCTCGCCGTGCTCGCCCAGCTCGGCCTGCCGCAGTGGCTGCTGCGCCAGGTGCCCGCCGCGGAACGCGCAAGCGGGCACACCGGCGCGGGCCGGCATCTGCTCTGGCGAAGTCTCCGGGCGGTCGCAGTGGTCGCAGCCGTCCTGACACCGGCGGCCGTCCTGATCCGCGCAGCAGGCAGCGGCACCGCGATCGCCGCACACCTGCCCGTGGATGCGCTGGCCCTGGGCGCCCTCGCCGCGGGGCCGCTGGCGCTGCTGCGCGTGCTCGGGGCGTGGCTCCAGGCGCGCGGTCATCCCGTGGCGGCGCAGCTCGGCGACGGCCTGATCCGGCCCAGCGCCCTCGGACTCGCCGTCGGCGCGGCGGCCGGCCTGGGCCTGCCGGCGCAATCGGAAACGGCCGCATGGCTGTTCATCGGCGCGCTCCTTGGCGCCGTGCTCGTGACCGCGTGGCAGGTGCGCGGGCGCGAACGCGACCCGGCGCCCGCGACCGCCGAAACGAATGTCGGTCTCGCCGGGACCGCACCGCTTTTGGGCATCGCACTGCTCCACGCCGTCATGGCCAATGCGGACGTGCTGATGCTGGGCGCGCTCGCCGGCCCGGGCGCGGCCGGGGCGTACCACGCGGCAAGCCGGGTGGCCCTCACCCTCGGGCTCGCCATGGCGGCGGTAAGCACCGTGGTGGGGCCGCAACTCGCGCGCCACGCCGCCGCCGGGAACCGCGCGGGCCTGACCCGCCTCGCCGCGGCGAGTGCACGCACGCTGGCCCTGCCCGCCGCACTGGCGCTGCCCGTGGTGGCGCTCGCCGCCGGACCGGCGCTGGGACGCCTGGGCCCTGGGTTCGCCGCCGGCGCGCCCGCCCTGGTCGGGCTGTGGCTCGGGCAACTGGTCAATCTCGCCTGCGGCCCGGCGGCGGTGCTGCTCAATCTGCACGACCGGGCGGATGCGGCGCTCGCCGGCGTCGCCCTGGGCGCGGCTGCGAACCTGGTGCTCAACGCCGCCCTGATTCCCCCCTTCGGCGCGACCGGCGCAGCCGCCGCCACGGCCGCGGGCACGGCGCTGTGGAACCTGGTGCTGGTGTGCCGGGCGCGTGTGCTTCTCGGCGTGGATTCCAGTGTGCTGGGCCGCGCGCCGCGGCCGGGAGCGGCGTGACATGCGCGTGGGCGTGTTCCACCCCGGCTCGCAGAATGTCTGGCAGCGCGCCTACGCTTTTCAGGAATCGGGGAATCTCGCCTGGCTCGCCACGAGCGCGTACTTCCAGCCGCAGAGCGCGCCCGTGCGCGCCGCCGGCTGGATCCCGGGCCGCACCGGTTCGCGGCTGCGCGCGGGCCTGCTCAAGCGCTGGTTCCCGCCGCTCGATCCCGCGCGGGTGCGCCGCATGGGTGCGATGGAGCTGGGCGAGGTGGCGCTGCGCCGGGCCGGCCTCGACGGCCATGCACACCGGCTGAACCGCTGGGGCAATGTGCGCTTCGGCGCGGCGGTGATCGCCCAGATCCAGCGCGAGCCGGTGGATGTCGTCTGGGGCTACAACTCGGCCAGCCTGGAGGTGTTCCGCTGGGCCAAGGCGCGCGGGCTGACCTGTGTCCTTGACCAGTCGATCGGCCACCCGGCGGCGGAGAACGCCGTGCTCGCCGCCGAACGGACCCGCCACCCGGATTTCTTCGCCCCCGGCGACACCGGCCACGACGCCGCGTGGATCGCGCGCAACGCCGAAGAACTCGACCTCGCCGACCACGTCGTGGTGGGCAGCGACGCTGCCGCGGCCACGCTCATCGCCAACGGCGTCGACGGCGCGAAGATCCACATCGTGCCCTACGGCGCCGACGAGCGGCTGTTTCCCGAACGGCCGCCCGTGCGCACGGTGCCGCGGAATCGCCCGCTGAACCTCCTCTTCGCCGGCGCCGTGGGGCCGCGCAAGGGCGTGCAGTACCTGCTCCCGGCGCTGGCGCGGCTGCCCGAGTCCGTGGCCTCGCTGACGCTGGTCGGCCGGCTTGCCATGCCGCGTGCGACCTTCGCCCGCTACGCCGGCCGCGTACGCCACGTCCCGCAGGTACCGCGGGCGAAGATGCCCGACCACTTCGCCCGCGCGGACCTGTTCGTCTTCCCCAGCCTGTTCGAGGGCGGCGCCGTGGTGCTCGCCGAGGCGCTGGGCAGCGGCCTGGGGATCCTCCAGACCCACGCGGCCGGCACCGGCGCGGCGGACGGCGTCAGCGGGCGCGTGCTCGCGGCCCCGGACGCCGAAGCCCTCGCCGAGACGATCGCGGCCGCCGCCCGCAGCCCGGAGACCGTACGGGCCTGGCAGGCCGCGGCGTGGCGGCAGGGACGCAATCGGCGCTGGGCGGATTTCCGCGCGGGCATCCGGGGGGTGCCGGGCGCATGATCGACCTGGCGCTGATGCTGCAGTGGCTGGTTCTCGCGGCCGCCGTGCTGCCCTTCGCCGGGCGGCGCGACGCCAGCCTGTTCCACCCCTACACCCTTTACCTGGTGTTCCACGCCCTGGTGTTCGTCCTGCGCCCGACCACGGTGCACCTGCTCGGCTTTGACGAGCAGTGGGACTATATGCGCTTCACCCCGACGGACGCACAGTTCGTGCGCACGCTCGTCGTGGCGGACGTCGGCCTGCTGGCGTTCGCCGCGGGGAGCCTGGCCGCCGGGCGGCCGCCCCCGGACGCGGCAAACCCGGGGCCCAGCGCGTTGCCCGCGCCCACGCCGGCGCAGTGGACCGCGTTCGTCGCAACCGTCGCGGCGCTGCTGCCGCTGGCGCTCTTCGGCGCGTACCGGGACGCCCTGATTTTCGGCACCCTGGCGGCACCGGGCGAGGCCGGGATGTTCGAGCCGGCGGGGAGCAACCAGACCTATTTCCAGAACACCACCGCCTATGTGGTGAAGGCGCACAACCTGCTGGTGCCACTGGCCGCGCTGACGGCGTGGCTGGCCCGGTTCCGCTGGTGGAGCCTGGCGCCGGTCGCGCTGGTGGTGGGCTACCGCGTGTACCTGGGCAGCCGCTGGGGCATGGTGCTGGCGCTGGGTATCGTGCTGCTCCTGCTGCTGCACCGCCAGGGGCTGCGCTGGCCGCCGCTGCGCATGGCGCTCCTGGCGATGCCGCTGCTTCTGGGGTTCCACATTGTGGGCGAGAACCGCGACGTGCTGCGCAACGCTTTGGGGGTGGGCGAACAGCGCTACGAGCAACGCACACGCAACTGGCCGCGCGGTCTGGCGAAATACGACACGCCGTCGTTCGCCAATTTCGACTTCCTCGCCTACGTCGTCGCGGCCGTGCCCGAACGCAGCCACACCTACACCTATTTCACCCAGCACCTGGAGCTGTTCACCCGGCCCGTTCCGCGCATGTTCTGGCCCGGCAAGCCCCGTGGCGCGCCGGTCAAGCTGGTCGACCTGAACCGGCACGGCTGGTTCGGCAAGCGCACCGTGTCGCTGGTGGGCGACGGCTGGCTGAGCGCGGGCTGGCTGGGCGTCGTGGTGACCTGCGGCGGGGTGGGCTGGCTGCTCGCGCGCGCCTATCGGTGGTTCGCCGTGCGGCGCGAGCGGCTGTTCCCGGTGGCGCTGTACTGCTGTTATCTGCCCGCGAGTGTGCTCTGGTTCCGCGGCGGGGAGCTGGTCGGCGCGGTGCGCTACGGCGCCTGGATGGTCCTGCCCGTGCTGGTCTGGTGGGGACTGAGCGCGCTGCTCACCCACGTCCGGATGCGCCGCGCGGGCGCGCGCACCGGGGATGCGGCGCCATGACCGCGGCCGGCGCGACCCGCACCGTCGCCGTGGTGTGGGACCAGCACGCGCCCTACCACGCCGACCGGCTGGCCGCGCTGGCCGCGCGGCTGGGCGAAAGCTGGACCGTGACGGGCATTGCGCTCGCGGCGGCCAGCCGCAAGTACGCCTGGACCGCCCCGTCGGCGGGCGCCGGGTACCACGCGACCACGCTGTTCGCCGGCCCGGCCGAGGGCGTGCGCGGCCTGCGCCGTCTTCTGGGGCTTGCCCGCGCGACCCGCGGACACGGACAGGTGTTCCTGTGCAACTACGAGCGGCCCACGACCTGGCTGCTCGCCGTGTGGCTGCGGGCACGCGGGGCGCGGATCTGGCTGATGTTCGACAGCACCCGCGCCGACAAGCCGCGGCGCCGCGGGCGCGAACGGCTCAAGCGGATCGCCCTGGCGCCCTATCACGGCGGCCTGGTCAGCGGCCGCGCGAGCCGGGCCTATCTGCACGCCCTCGGCCTGCGCGCGCGGCCCATCGCCACCGGCTACGACACCCTCTCCGTTGCGCGCGTCCGGGACGAGGCCGATGCCCCGCCGGCGCCCGACGGCGTCCCGTTCGACGCGCGCGCATTCCTGATCGTGGCGCGTTGTGTGCCGGAGAAGAACCTAGCCGCGGCGCTCGACGCCTACGCGGAATATGCCCACGCCGCACACGGCAACGGGCGCGCGCCGCGCGCGCTGTGGCTCTGCGGCGACGGACCGGACCGGCCCGCGCTGGAACGGTGGGCCGGCGCGCTCGGCCTGACCCGCTGCCGTTTCCTGGGCTTCCGGCAGCCCGCCGAGGTCGCCCGGCTTCTGGCGCATGCCCTCGCCCTGGTGCTGCCCAGCCGCTCCGAACCCTGGGGCCTCGTGGCGAACGAGGCGCTGGCGCTGGGCGTGCCGGTGCTCGTCTCGAACCGGGCGGGCTGTGCGCACGACCTCGTCCGGGACGGCGTGAACGGCCGTGTCCTCGGTCCCGACCAGCCGGGCGCCTGGGCCGAGGCCCTGACCGCCCTGGACCGCGACCCCGACCTTTGGAAGCGGCTCGCGGCGGGCGCGCGGGACACGGCGGCCGAGGGCGACGTGCGCCACTTCGCGGCGGGCGCGGCCGAACTCATGGACACCGCGGGGCCGGCATGACCGTTACGCCCCCGATCCGCGAGCTGGTGATCCTGACGCCCAGCTATACCCCCGCCATCGGCGGCGCGGCCGTGTATTACCCGCTGCTCGCGCGCACGCTCCTGGACGCGAACGTGGCGGCGCGGGTGACCGTGCTCACGGAGCGCCACCCGGATCGCGCCGACCCTGCAACGGCGCACGAGGGCCGGCTTGTGGTGCACGGCATCCGCCCCTTTCGTGCGGGAAGCCCGGCGCGCCAGCGCACCCGCCACCTACGCTACATTCTCGGCGAGGCGTGCCATGCGGCGCTGCTCGGGCGCGCGTGGCCGGCGGACAGCGTTCTCCTGGTCCACGCCAGCCTGCATTACCATCCCTCGAGCCTGGGCGCGGTGCTGCGAACATTGCGCCGCCGCAACGATCGGCCGCGCCTGGTCGCGGACGTGCGCGATCCGCTGTTGCCGCAGCGCGCCTTTGGCGCCCTCGCGCCCTATGACGCCGTGCTGGCCTGCGGCCGGCGGGTGACCGCGCACCTCTTCGCCGACCCGGCCGTCGCGGCGAAGCTCACCGAGATACCGGCGCCCCTCGGTCCCGTGGCGCCGCCGGCGGACCCCGCCGTCACAGCGCAGCGCCACGGCCTCGTCCCGGGCCGGGACCTGCTCTGGCCGCACGGCATGCTACGCCGCAAGAACCTGGACCTCGCCCTGGCCGCGATCCGGGAGCTGCGCGCACAGGGCCAGGTGGACGCGGCGCTCGCCATCGCGGGCGGATCGCGCGACCGGGACAAGGCCGTGGACCGGGCGCTCGACCGCGGCGAGGCGCGCTACCTCGGCCCCGTCGAACCAGCGGAGATGCCCGCGCTGGCGGCCGCCGCGGCCGGGGTGATCGACATCGCCGGCATCGAGGGCATGCCGCGGGCCATGCTGGAGGCCATCGGAGCGGGCGCGCGCGTCCTCCTGCCACCGGGAATCCCCGAGTTCGACCACCACTGTCCCGGGCACATTGCCGATACGCGCAGTCCCGCGGCACTGGCGGCGCAGCTCGGGCGCTTGCGGATGGGGCCGTGGCCGCCCGCGCCCTATCCGGTCACGGCGCACGCGGCCGAGCGGCTTGCGCCCGCCTACCGCGCCGTGCTCGCGCCGCGGCAGGAGGAGCGACCGTGCGCATCCTGATCCACGACTACTCGGGCCATCCCTTCCAGGTGCAGCTCAGCCGCCACCTGGCGGAACGCGGTCACGTCGTCCGGCACGCCTATTCGGCGGCCGTGGAGACGCCGCGCGGTCCGCTCGCGCCGCAGCCCGGCGACCCGGACGGCTTCGAGCCGGTCCCGCTGGCGCAGGGCCGGGCTCTGGCGAAATACCGGATCGCCCGACGGTTCGGCCAGGAACTCGCCTACGCCCGTGAACTCGCCGGGCAGATCCGCGATTTCCGACCGGGGGTCGTCCTGTCGGGGAACTGCAACCCGGTCGTCCAGCGCATCGCCGCGGCCACCGCGCATCGCGCCGGCGCCGGGTTCGTTTACTGGCTCCAGGACCGCTACGCCCCGGCGCTGCGGGACGCGCTCGCCCGCCGCAGGCCGGCCGCGGCGGCTTTGGCGCACCCGCTTGCCCGGCGTGTCGAGGCCGGCGCGCTGCGTGCGAGCGACAAGGTGGTGGCGATTTCCCACGCGTTCGCCGATGCCGCCGCAGCCAGTGGTGTGCCCCCGGCGCACGTCCACACCATCCCGAACTGGGCGCCACCGCTCGACCTGCCCCATGACGACGGCGCAGCGTGGCGTGGCAAACACGGTCTGGGCGGGCGCTTCGTCGCGCTTTATGCGGGAACGCTGGGCCAGAAGCACGATCCCGAGGCCCTGGCGGCGCTCGCCCGGCACTGGCGCGGCGACCCCGGCGCGGCCGTGGTGGTGGCGAGCCAGGGGCCGGGACGCGCCTACCTGGAACGCGTGCGTCAGCAGGAAGCGCTGGTAAACCTGTACCTGATGGATTTCCGGCCGTACGCCGAATTGCCGGCGGCGCTGCGCGCTGCCGATGTGCTGCTGGCCCTGCTCTCGCCCACGGGCGGCGGTTACGCCGTGCCCTCCAAGGTGCTCATGGCGCTGCGAAGCGGCCGGCCGCTCCTCGCCGCCATGCCCGCGGACAATCCCGCAAGCCGGACCATCGCCGAGGCGGATGCGGGCCTCGTGGTCGCACCGGCCGACCATGCCGCGTGGTGCGGCGCCGCCGACCGCCTGCGCGGCGATCCGGGGTTGCGCGCGCGCCTGGGGGCGAACGGCGCGACCTGGGCGGCGCGTGCCTTCGCCATCGAGCGCATCGCGTCACAGTTTCTAGATGTGCTCAAGAACACGAGTGCGGGTAGCGCAACGCCGGAACCGCCGCGCAACGGCCGCGGTCCAGCCTGACAACCTCCGGCCATCCGGCCGATACGTTGGGGGGCGGACCGCCAATATCGGCCCACGTTGCGCGTTGGACGACGCCGCTTCGCCTCAAGGCAGGAAAGCAGACCGGCGAAAGCGCCGCTGCCCTGCGCGATTCCGCTGGCGGTGCTCAGAACATCGCCTCGAGGACCCGATCGGGCGGCGTATGGCCGTCGACGAAGGTCTTGACGTTGATGATGACCTTCTCGCCCATGTCCACGCGGCCCTCGATCGTCGCCGAGCCCATGTGCGGCAGCAGCACCGCGTTGTTCATCTGAAGCAGCTTGGGGTTCACCTGCGGCTCGTGCTCGAACACGTCCAACCCGGCCCCGGCGAGGTCGCCCGCTTCCAGCATCCGGGTCATGGCGTTCTCGTCGACGATCTCGCCGCGCGAGGTGTTGATCAGCAGCGCGTGCGGCTGAAGCAGCTTCAGCCGGCGGGCGTTGAGGAGGTGGAAGGTCGCCGGCGTGTGCGGGCAATTGACCGAGATGATGTCCATGCGCGCCAGCATCTGGTCGAGGCTGTCCCAATAGGTCGCCTCGAGTTCCGACTCCACTTCCTCGGGCACGTGCCGCCGGTTATGGTAGTGGATCGTCAGGCCGAAGCCGCGCGCCCGGCGCGCCACGGCCTGCCCGATACGGCCCATGCCGACAATGCCCAGACGCTTGCCGCCCAGCCGGTGGCCCAGCATGTGCGTCGGGCTCCAGCCTTTCCAAGCGCCCTCGCGCACCAGGCGCTCGCCCTCGCTCAGCCGGCGCGCCACGGCGAGGATCAGCGCCATGGTCATGTCCGCCGTGTCCTCGGTGAGAACGCCCGGCGTGTTCGTGACGGTGATGCCACGCTGGCGCGCCGTCTTGAGGTCGATGTGGTCGACCCCCGTGCCGAACGAGGCGATCAGCCGCAGGTTCGGCCCCGCCTGCGAGAGAACGCCGGAATCGATGCGGTCGGTCAC
>CAJXKW010000116.1 GCA_913055855.1 uncultured Limimonas sp.
CGGTGAACCCGTGTCCCGGCAGATCCGGGGCCACCACGGTGAATTCGCGCGCCAGCATGGGCGCAAGATCGCGCCACGAATGTGTCGCGGCACCCGTTCCGTGGAGCAGCAGCACCACGGGCCCCTCGCCCATCACCTGGACGTGCCACCGGATGCCGGCCGCCTCGACGAAGCGGCTCGCCTCGCGGTTGGGCCAGTCGGCGCCGTCCGTGTTCCAGTCGGGTGCGTCGTCCATGCTGGCAATCTCGCGCTGACCGGCAGCGGCGGCAAGTTCCGCCCGCGCCGGGGTGTCACGCCGCCGTCTTCGTCTCCTCGCCGCGCGAGGCACGCACCGCATTGGACAGCGAGGCCGCGTCCGCCTGCGGCAGCGGAACGTACTTCGCCCCCATCTCCGCTGCCAGCTCGCGCGCCGCCGGGCGCGGGCGCGGCGAGCTGTCGAACATCAGCACGCTGACCCCCGCCGCGCGCACCCGGCGCGCGGAAACGAGGGCATCCTGGTGCGCGCGCTCGCGGTTGCCCTCGCCGTCCCGCGCAACGTTCGCACGGCCGTCGGTGAGCATCACGATCGTGGGTGTGTCGCCGCGGCGCAGCGCGCCTTCCGCAAGCGCCATGGCAGCGTCGATGCCGGCGGCCATGGGGGTGCCGCCGCCGCCGGGCAGCTCGGCGAGGCTGCGCTTGGCCTGGGTCAGCGAGCGCGTGGGCGGGAGCAGCGTCTGCGCGCCGGTGCCGCGGAAAGCCACCAGCGCAACCCGGTCGCGCCGGACATAGCAGTCGCCAAGCAGCAGCTCGACCGCCCCCTTGGTCTCGGCCAGCCGGTTGAGCGCCGCCGAGCCGGAGGCGTCCACGGCGAAGATGGTTGTGGTCTCGCTGCGGTGCTTGGTGCGCACGATGCGGAAGTCCTCGGGGCGCACCTGGACGCGCCCCTTGCTGCCGTCCGCGCCCACGGTGCGCCCGCGCAGCGGTTGCCACGGCGCGGCCGCCTGAAGCGTGGCGACCACGTCCAGCCGCGCGCCCTGCTGCGGCCGGCCGCGGCGCACGCCCACCTGGCGGCCGCGGTCCTGGGCCGTGTTGGTCGAGCCGGCACGCCCCACGGAACCGCCCTTGCCCGTGGCGCCCTCGCGTAGCGCCTGCAACTGCCCGGGGGTGAGGGCCGCCTGCACGGCCGCGAGCACGATCTCCGCCAGCGCCGGGTCGGACTCCTCCGTGGGCGCGTCCTCGCCCTCGTCGTCCTCGGATTCCGCCTGCTCGGGCTCTTCGGGCTCGCTCTGGTCGTCCTGGGACTCGGGCTCGGGCTCTTCCGGCTGTTGCGCCTGTTCCTGACCCTGCGCGTCCTGCTGGTCGTCGTCCTCGCCCTCGACTTCCTGCTCCTCCTGCGGATCGGCGGGCGGCAGGCTAGTGGCGCGCGGGGTCAGGACCAGGCGGCCGGCCACGGCGGCGTCCTGCTCGCCCACCTGGTCGCGCCCGGACAGGGCCGCGTGCGCCTGCGCCACCCGGAGCGCCAGGAAGGGCACGCGCAGCGACCACACGCCCACCGACAAAGCGGCGGCACTGAGCGCCTCCACGATGTTGTCCGGTGTCTCGACGTAGGGCAGGCGCTCGCGCGCCAGCTCCACCGCGCGCGCCCGCGGGCCGTTGTTCGCCGTGTCGCGATGGGAGATGGGGTTGAGGTCGAGGTGGATGCCCAGCCGGTCCGTAAGCGCCGCCGGCGGGATCTCGTCCGGGTCGCTGCCCTCGTCGAAAGCGACCACGCCGAACCGTGTCGGATGCGTCTCCGCCACCCCGTCGCGGGCGAAGGCCACCTCGCCCGTGTCCATGGCACCGGCGATCCGGCTGGCGGTGCCCGCGGTCATGCGGTCGGCCATGGCGATGCGCAGGATACCGCCGTCGGCGCGGGCGAGCATGCCCTTGCCGGCGACGGGCTTGCCCGCATGCAGTGTGGCGGTCAGGTCGAGCCCGCCCAGCAGCCGGTCGTCGGTAACATTGACCGGCACGCGAAAGATCTCGGTATCCGCCGCCAGGCGGGCCTGCATGATCTCCACCCAGCGGTCGCGCACCGGTCCGGCGCGGGCGCGCAGCACCACGCCGCCGATACCCGCCGGGTCCACGGCGAACACGGCCGCCGCGCGGACGGCGTCGTCCCAGGCCGAGGGCGTCTCGCTCACGATCCGAACACCTCCGCCATGGCGCGTTCGACGCGGGTGGTCGAGCCCGATTCGTCCAGCGGGTCGCGGCGCAGGCGGTGGCGCAGCGCCGAAGGCGCGATCCGGCGCAGGTGCGCGTCGGTCACGGCGTCCGCGCCATCCAGCGCGGCCACTGCGCGCGCCGCGCGCATGAGCGTCAGTTCGCCGCGCAGGCCGTCCGTACCCAGCGCCATGCACAGCTCCGCGGCGCGCCCCAGCGCCTCGTCGCCGACCTCGACGTTCTCCAGGTGCGAGCGCGCGCGCAGGATCTGCTCGCGCAGCTTGTCCTCCTCGGGCTGCCACTTCGCGCGGAAGGTCACGGGGTCGTTCTCGAACGCGTCGCGCCGGCGCACCACCTCGATGCGCGTGGGCAGGTCGGTGGGCGTGCCCACCTCGACCGAGAGCCCGAACCGGTCGAGAAGCTGCGGCCGCAGTTCGCCTTCCTCGGGGTTGCCACTGCCGATGAGCACGAACTTCGCCGGGTGGCGCACGCTCACGCCCTCGCGCTCGACCACGTTCTCACCCGAGGCCGCCACGTCGAGCAGCAGGTCGACCAGGTGGTCCTCCAGGAGGTTCACCTCGTCGATGTAGAGGAACCCCCGGTTCGCCCGGGCGAGCAGCCCGGGCTCGAAGTGCTTCTCGCCGTGCGCCAGCGCGCGCTCCAGGTCCAGCGAGCCCACCACGCGGTCCTCGCTGGCGCCCAGCGGCAGGTCGACCACGGGCACCGGCGCCATCTCGGTCTTGGGGTCGGTATCGCCATTGCGCCGCGGGCAATCCGGCGCGCAATTCGCCGGATCGTCCTCGGGATCGCAGTGGTAGCGGCATTCGCTGACGATGCGCATCTGCGGCAAAAGCTGCGCCAGCCCGCGCACGGCCGTGGACTTGCCCGTGCCACGGTCGCCGAAGATCAGGACGCCGCCGATTTTGGGATCCACCGCCGTGATCAGGAGGCCCAGCTTCATCTCCTCCTGGCCGGCGATGGCCGAGAAGGGGTACGGACCGCGCCCTGCGGATGCCGGGCTATGGCCGGCGTGGGCATAAGCCGCGCCGTGGGCGGGCGCACCGCCGCCCCGGCCCTCGGCGTCGCGTCCGATTCGGTTCTGCGCCGATGTCACCATGCTCGCCTTTCCGCCATTGTCGCCGCGCTTGTCACCGCCGCGCTGTCTAGCACACCCGTCACGGATGCTAAACCGCGCGGGCGCGGCTGTAAAGAAAGCGTGACGTCTGGCCAGCTTGACAAATACACGCCTGGCATGATTGTTTCTCCAGTGGGCATCGGGTAGGCTTCAGGCCGCACCCAAAACCAACCGGAGGAGGCTACGATGGCGGACGATTCCACGCCGGAAAGCTATGAGCGCATAGCCGGTGTTATGATTGCCGGAATCCTGGTTCTGTTCATCATTGCGGTGCTGTCGGTCGCCTAACGTGCACTGCGATCCGGACGGATCGCCGAACCGCACGCGACCCTTTGAAAATAGGGCAAGATTCAGGGATCAGGTGATCCAACCCGGTTGCACCTCGTCCGGCAGCCGGATACGCGAATCGCAAGCTCCGACATATCCGCGAACGGGTTCAACGGCACAAGCGCCGGCCGGATACCTTTCCGGCCGGCGTTTTGCTGTCCGGCCTTTCGGCTTCGCCACCGTCTTTACGCCCGCGCCGGTATGCCCGTCCGGTTGCGCCGCCAGATGGCGAAGTTGAGCGCCGCGGCGAAGGTTACCCAGCACAGGTAGGGGACGAGGAGATAGCTCGCGACCGGGTTGATGGGATAAAACACCGCCATCGTGGCCACGATCGAGGCCCACAGGCCCAGCACCTCGACCATCCCCCAGCCGATCTTGCGCAGCCCGAAGAAGACGGCCGACCAGCCGGCATTGAACCCGAGGTGAATGACGTAGACGAGCAGCGCCGTCGCGCCCGCGCCTTCCAGGCCCACGGTTCGGTACACCAGCCAACCCGAGACGGCGATGGTGCAGAACAGCAGCGTCCACGCCGGCGGGAACAGCCAGTTCGGCGGATTCCAGGGCGGCTTGTCGAGCCGCTCGTACCATACACCCGGCTTGAACACCGCACCCGACAGGGCGGTCAGGAAGTTCAGCAGCACGAACACGGCCAGGGACAGGAGGGCTTCCATCATGCCTGGGGTATATAGGTGACGGCGTGGGGTTGTGAAGCCTCGACTGGTCGCGAGGCCCGACGCGGCGCGACGGCGACGGTCACGCCGCCGCCGCGGTTCCGCCGTCCACGGATCGCACGGGCGTGCCCTCGCGCTGGCGGTTCTGCCAATCCGGGCAGATCCACACGGGCGCGTTGGACGGGGCGAGCGGCTGCGCGCCGGCGATCAGGTCGGCCGCCTTCTCGGCGACCATGATCGTAGGGGCGTTGAGATTGCCGCTCGGGATCGTGGGAAAGATCGAGCTGTCCACCACGTTGAGGCCGTCGACGCCGTGGACCTGCGTCCGCCCGTCCACCACCGCCATGTCGTCCGAGCCCATGGGACAGGTGCACGAGGGGTGGTACGCGGATTCGGCCGCCCCGGCGACCCAGTCGTCGATCTCCCGGTCCGTGGTCACATCCGGGCCGGGCGCCAGTTCTTCGCCGCGATAGGGATCGAACGCGGGCTGGGCGAAGATCTCCCGGGTCAGGCGCACGGCCGCGCGCATTTCCTGCCAATCCGCTTCCTCGGGCATGTAGTTGCCGCGGATCACCGGCGCCGCGCGCGGATCCGCCGAGTGCAGCGTCACCGTGCCGCGGCTGCGCGAACGCATGGGTCCCACGTGCGCCTGGAAGCCGTGCCCGTTCGCCATGCCCTTGCCGTCGTAGCGCACCGCCAACGGCAGGAAATGATACTGCAGGTCCGGATGCTCGACGCCGGCACGCGAGCGGATGAAGCCCCCCGCCTCGAAGTGATTGGTCGCGCCCAGCCCCTTGCCAAAGAGATACCAGGCCAGGCCGATCTTCACCTTGGCCAGCGGGTTCATCGCGGTGTAGAGGCTCACCGGCCGGGTACAGGCGTGCTGGATGTAGAGTTCCAGGTGGTCCTGAAGGTTCTGCCCCACGCCGGGAAGGTCCTGCACCACCGGAATGTCGTGCCGGCGCAACTCGTCGGCCGGGCCGATCCCGGAGAGTTTGAGGAGTTGCGGCGAGTTGATGGCGCCACCCGCGAGAATCACCCGGCGCTCGGCCCGCACCTCGTGCGTTTCGCCGCCACGCAGGTACTGCACGCCCACTGCGCGCCGGTTCTCGATGCGGACCTTCGTGGTCAGCGCACCGGTGACCACGGTGACGTTGGGCCGCTGCATCGCCGGCTTGAGATAGGCCAGATAGGCGGACCAGCGCACGCCGTCGTGGACCGTCATCTGCATCGGTCCCACGCCTTCCTGGCGCTCGCCGTTCATGTCCGCGGTATAGCCGTAGCCGGCCTGACGGCCCGCTTCGTTCCAGGCCTCGTAGAGCGGCGACCAGCCGCGCCCGGTCTCGGTGAACAACGGGCCGTCGCCGCCATGGTATGCGTCGGCGCCGCGATCGTGGCTCTCCGCACGCCGGAAGTACGGCAGGCAGTGGGCATAGGACCAGTGCGCCAGCTCCGGGTCCTGCGCCCAGCGGTCGTAGTCGCGCGCGTGCCCGCGCACATACGCCATGCCGTTGATGGCCGAGCTGCCGCCCAGAACCTTGCCGCGCGGCTGGTGGATGCGCCGGTTCTTAAGGTTGGGCTCGGGCTCGGTGTGGTAGTCCCAGTTGTAGCGGCGGCCGTTCATGGGCTCGCTCAGCCCGGCGGGCATGTGAATGCGCCAGTCCCACCAGGGCGCGTTGCCGCCGTACTCCAGGACCAGCACCGAAACCTCGGGGTCCCGGCTCAGCCGGTCGGCCAGGACGCAGCCGGCCGAGCCCGCGCCCACGATGATATAGTCGTACGCCGCCTGTTTCGCGCTCGTGCTCGCCATGCCGTGCTCCCGGAAAGGTGTCGCGGTGAAGGCGGTACGCGACGGGACGGAGGCCTCAGTACGGGCTCTCCACGTCGCCCATCTCGACGTACACGCTCTTCAGGCGGGTGTACGCCTCGATCGCGGCCCAGCCGTTCTCGCGGCCGAAGCCGGACTGCTTGACCGGGCCGAAGGGCATCTCGATGGGCGTGAGGTTGTACGCGTTCACCCAGCAGGTGCCCGCATCCAGCTTGCCCACCACCCGGTGCGCGCGCGTGAGGTCATTGGTGAACACGCCGGCCGCCAGGCCGTACGGCGTGGCGTTGGCGCGTTCGACCACCTCGGCCTCGTCGCGGAACGGCAGCACCGTCATCACCGGGCCGAAGATCTCCTCGCGCACGATGGTCATGTCGTCGCTGGCGTCGACGAAGATCGTCGGCTGGACGTAGTTGCCGTCCGCGAGGGCACCGGCCTGGGCGCGCTCGCCCCCCATCAGGAGGCGCGCACCCTCGCGGGTGCCCGAATCGATGAAGCCCAGCACGCGCTCCATGTGCTCGCGCGAAATCAGCGGGCCCACATCCGTCTCCGGGTCCAGCGGATCCCCCAGGCGCATGCGCTCGGTGCGCGCGCACAGGCGGTCGAGAAAGTCCTCCAGCACGTCGGCGTGCACGAAGACGCGTGTGCCGTTGGAGCAGATCTCGCCCTGGCTGAAGAAGTTGCCCAGCATCGCCCCGCCCACGGCGTTGTCCAGGTGGGCGTCATCGAAGACGATGAGCGGCGACTTCCCGCCCAGCTCCATGGTGACGACCTTGAGCGTCTCGGCCGCGTCGGCCATGACCTTCTTGCCCGTGCCCACCTCGCCGGTGAGGGAGACCTTGGCGATACCGGGATGCCGGGTCAGCATCTGCCCCGTGTCGCCGAAGCCGTGGACGACGTTGAACAGGCCCTCGGGCAACCCCGCCTCGGCGAGCACATCGTGCAGCACGCAGGCCGTCAGCGGCGTGAGTTCCGCCGGCTTGAACACCATGGCGTTGCCGCACGCCAGGGCGGGCGCGGATTTCCACGCGGCGATCTGGATGGGATAGTTCCACGCCCCAATGCCGCCGCAGACGCCCAAAGGTTCGCGCTTGGTGTAGGCGAAGGGACCGCCCAGATCGATGTGCTCGCCGCGCACGCCCGCGGCGATGCCGCCAAAGAACTCCAGGCAGTCGGCGGCCGAATCGACGTCGGCCTCGGGCGTCTCCGCGATGGGCCGCCCCGTATCCAGCGTCTCCACGCGGGCGATCTCGTCGCGCCGGTCGCGCAGGATGCGCGCCGCCCGGCGCAGGATGCGCCCGCGCTCCACCGGGGCCGTCGCCGCCCAGGCCGTCTGCGCGCGCTGCGCGGCGTCGACGGCGGCGTCGACGTCGGCCTCGCAGGCACGCTGGACACGGCGAAGCAGCGCGTTCGTCGCGGGGTTCAGCGTGTCGAAGGTGGCGCCGCTCTCCGCGTTGCGGCGCACGCCGCCGATGTAGAGGGGAACCGGATCGGGTGGCAGCATGCCGCCTCCTCGTCCAAACGCAAACGCGTGGGTTCAGAACTGGCGCCGACCATGCCCCGTTTTTATTGAACAGTCAATTAGGAAAAGCTCGGCGAGGCGCCGGCGCCGTCGCCAGGTTCGCGCAGCGCGGTTCCGATGCGGCCGGATCCGCACCGTCGCCGGCGCGCCGCATGGCCTCGCCGCGCCCGGATTCCGCCAGCGAATCCCGGATGGTGGCCATGATCATGGCGCATGCGGCCTGGGCGTCGGGTGCGCGCTCGGTCAGCGCCGCGCGCACCCAGATGCCGTCGATCAGGCACGCGGCGACGCCCGCGATACGGTCGGCATCCGCCGGCCCGGCAACAGGCTTGAGGGCGTGCGCCAGGTTGGACCGGGTGCGCTTCATGTAGACGGTGTTCAAGCGTTTGAGCTCGGGCGAATGCGGCACCTCGCCCCAGAAGGCGAACCATGCCGCGATGACCTCGCGATTGAACTGGTCCGGACCGAAGTTGGCCGCGATCACCGCCTCCGCCCGCTCCATCGGGGTGCGCGCGCGGTTCAGCCGGTCCGTGGCGTCGCGCAGCAACTCGGTAAGGAGGTGCCGCATCGTCGCCGCGAGCAGGGCGTCCTTGCCCCCGAAATAGTGCCCGATGATGCCCGGCGAGAGCCCGGCGCGCCGGGCGATCCGCGCGATCGTCGCCTCGCCGAAGCCGTGCTCGGCGATGGTCGCAATCGTGGCGTGGATGAGCTGGCGCTTGCGCAGCGGCTGCATACCAAGCTTCGGCATGGCACCTCCCCTTGCGTGACTCCGGCCGGCCAACACGGACCCCCGGTCCCCTGTTGACGACCGAACCCTAGCGTGCTCTTAATTGAAGGCACAATCAAAAAAAGCCTGCGGTCGCGGCCCCCGTCGGCCCCGGCCATAGCGCGGGGCCCGCCCCGCGGCCGCAACAGGGACGAGTCAGGCTGCAACGCGAGGGAGACCCGTGGTGACCCACGAGCCCGCCCCCAAGATCGCATGCCGGAACGTATATAAGATTTTCGGCGCAAACCCCCAAAACGCCCGCGAGTTGGTCGACGCCGGCAAGACCAAGGCGGAGATCCTGCGCGAGACCGGGATGACGGTGGGCGTCTGCGACGCCTCGCTGGAGATCCGGGAAGGCGAGATCTTCGTCGTGATGGGTCTCTCGGGCTCGGGCAAATCGACCCTTGTTCGCCTGCTCAACCGCCTGATCGAGCCCACCTTCGGCGCGGTCGAGATCGAGGGTACGGACATCACCGGGATGACCCCGCGGGAGCTGATCCAGCTCCGCCGCCAGCGCATGGCGATGGTTTTCCAGTCCTTCGCCCTGTTGCCCCACCGCACGGTGCTGGACAACGCCGCTTTCGGCCTGGAGATCGCGGGCATCGACAAGGCCAGCCGGTATGAACGCGCGCGCAAGGCGATCGAGACCGTCGGACTGGGCGCCAACAGCGATAGCTATCCGGGCGAACTCTCCGGCGGCATGAAACAGCGCGTGGGCCTGGCGCGGGCGCTTTCCAACGACCCGGCGATCATGCTCATGGACGAGGCGTTCTCCGCGCTCGATCCGCTGATCCGCACGGAGATGCAGGACGAGCTGCTGCGCATCCAGCGCGAAACGCCGCGAACCATCGTGTTCATTTCGCACGACCTCGACGAGGCCATGCGCATCGGCGACCGCATCGCCGTCATGGAAAGCGGCCGTATCGTCCAGGTCGCCACGCCGCAGGAAATCGTCACCAACCCGGCCAACGACTATGTGCGCTCCTTCTTCAAGGGCGTCGACGTCTCGCGCGTGTTCACCGCCGGCGACATCTGCAGCCGCGACATCCTGCCCGAGCGCGCGGTCGACGGCGCGGACGCTGCAGCCCAGCCCGCGAACGATACGGCCGCGGTGCTGCTCGACACGGCGCGCAACTACGCCGGCATGACCGCGAACGGGGCCAACGGCGCCGAGCCGCTGGCGGCGGCGACGCCGTTGTCGGAGATGCTGCACGTCGTGGCCAACGCGCCCCACCCGGTGCCCGTGGTCGACCCGGCCGGGCACTACCTGGGCGCCGTGTCCCAGCGCACGCTTCTGCAAACCCTGGACCGGACCCGCTGAGCCATGGACGCGCTGAAGAATCTCGAACTGCCCATCGGCCCCGTCGTGGAGGGCGTGGTCGACTGGATCCAGGACAACTTCGAGCCGCTGCTGGACGGCATCGCCGCGGCCGTCGGCTTCGTCACGGACAACCTGGAATGGCTGTTCCTGACCATCCCGCCGGTGGTCTTCGCCCTGATCGTGGTGGCCATCGGGCTCGTGCGCGTGGGTTGGCGTTTCGCCCTGTTCGCGGCGGTGGCGCTGTTCGTGGTCATGGGCATGGACCTCTGGGCGGAGACGGTGTCCACCATGTCGCTGGTGATCGCCGCCAGCCTGTTCGCCATGGGCGTTGGCTTTCCCATCGGCATCGCCATGGCCAAGAACAACCTCGTGGAAGCGGTGGTTCGCCCGATTCTCGACCTGATGCAGACCATGCCGCCGTTCGTCTACCTGATCCCGGCGGCGATGTTCTTCGGTCTGGGGAAGGTCCCGGGTGCGATCGCCACGGTGATTTTCGCCATGCCGCCGGCGGTCCGCCTGACCAACCTGGGCATCCGGCAGGTCAGCGAGGAGCACGTGGAAGCCGGGCTCGCGTTCGGCTGCACGCCGCGGCAACTGCTCTTCAAGGTGCAGCTCCCGCTCGCCAAGCCGACCATCATGGCGGGGGTGAACCAGACCATCATGCTGGCCCTGTCCATGGTGGTGATCGCCTCGATGATCGGCGCGGGCGGCCTGGGCAACACCGTCCTCACCGGCATCAACCGGCTGAACATCGGCATGGGCTTCGAGGGCGGCCTGGGCGTGGTCATCCTGGCCATCATCCTCGACCGGATCACCCAGAGCTTCGGCGAAACGGGGCGGGCGCGCAGCTCCCTGCTGCGCCGGGCGGTTGCCGCCCTCGGCAACCGTGTGCCGGGAACCGGCGCGGTCCCGGCGCAGGCTCCCGCCGCCAAGCGTGCCGCCGAGTAACCGCGGAACCGGCCCGACGCGCCGCAGTCCGCGTCCGGGCGCAGCCGCTGCGCCCATCCGCGCCGAGGACCGCAATCGGCGGAAACCAACGAACGAGAGGAGGCTTTCACATGAAACTCAAGCATCTCTGCACGGCCGCCGCGCTCGCGCTGACGGCCCTGCCCGCCGCGGCGCAGGCCGCGGACGAGGGTGCAAGCTGCGAAACCGTCCGGCTTGAGCAGGTGAACTGGACGGGGGTGAGCGCCAAGACCGAAACGCTGCAGTGGATCCTGGAGCAGCTCGGCTACAAGACCGACCTCGTCACCGCGTCGGTCCCCATCATGTTCAATTCGCTCGCGGAGAACGAGCGCGACGTCTTCCTCGGCCTTTGGTTGCCCACCCAGAAGTCCATGATCCAGGATTACATGACCGAGGGGCAGATCGACATCGTCGCGCGCAACCTGGACGGCGCGAAGTACACCCTCGCCGTTCCCAAGTTCGTCTACGATCAGGGCGTCCAGCACTTCTCCGATCTCGATGAATACAAGGAGAAGTTCGACGGCCGGATCCTGGGCATCGAGTCGGGGAACGACGGCAACCAGATCATCAAAGACATGATCGCCGATGACGCGTACGGATTGAGCGACTGGCAGCTCATGCCGTCCTCCGAGGCCGGGATGCTCACCCAGGTGAAGAAGAACACCGAGGACGGGGACTGGAGCGTCTTCCTGGGCTGGGAGCCGCACCCCATGAACCTCAACATGGACATCCGTTACCTTGCCGGCGGCGAGCAGTACTGGGGGCCGAACAAGGGCGGTGCCCAGGTCTACACCATGACGCGCAAGGGCTACGCCTGGCAGTGCCCCAACGTCGGCCAGCTCCTGGCGAACTACACCTTCACGCTGGATGAGCAGAA
>CAJXKW010000117.1 GCA_913055855.1 uncultured Limimonas sp.
TCGCTGGCGCAGTGGATCGCGGCGCTGGACGTGCACACCTACGTCCTGCTGGCGTGCATCAACCTGTTCCTGCTGGTGGCCGGGTTCTTCCTGCCGCCGGTGGCGGTGATCCTGATGACCGCGCCCACCCTGCTGCCGATTATCACCGAACTGGGCTTCGACCCCGTCTGGTTCGCCGTGATGATGACGATCAACCTGGAGATCGGGCTGATCACGCCGCCCGTGGGCCTCAACCTCTACGTCATCAACGGCATCGCGCCCGACGTGAACCTGCCCACCATCCTGTGGGGCGCGCTCCCCTACATGCTGTGCATGGTGGTGGCCATCGTGCTGCTCTGCGTGTTCCCGGAAATCGCCATGTGGCTGCCCAACACCCTGATGGGCCCGGCCGTTTAGCGCGCCCCGGCCGGGCCCGTCGGCCGGGCATCGCGGCCGATAGGCCCGGACACGGCGCTATTGCCGCAGGGCGTTGCGCGGCCCCAGGTCGTCGTCCGCCTGCGCGGTGTCTCCGGCCGCCTGTTCCTGTTCGGCCGCCAGGGCCTTGCGGCAGATGGTGTCGGTCAGGCGATCGAACAGGAACAGGTGCGCCGGCTGCATGGCGCGCCAGTAGAGCAGCCCGGGCACGCCGTCGGGCTCCCAGTAGGCGGTCGCGGTCAGGCGGTAACGGCGGTCCACAGGCGTGATCCGGAATTCCAGCACGCCGCGGCCGGGCGCCTTCATGCCGAAGATCAGGGCCAGTCGCCGGGGGCGCTCCACCGCGAGCACCTCCCAGCTGTCGATGCGGTCTCCCGGGCGCAGCTCGCGCCCCTGCGGCCGCGCCCGGCGCAGCCCGGGACCGCCCACGGCGGCGTCCATGACCTCGCGGACGGCCCAAAGGCTGTTCAAGGTGTAATAGCGGTTCGCGCCGCCGATGGCGGCGACCACGTCCCACAGCGCCTCGGCGGAGGCGCGCGTCACGGCCGAGCCCCCGGCCTGGTAGCGGAACTGCGGATACTGGCTGTAATCCCGCGCCATGGTCGTCCTGACCCCGTTGTTCGCAGATCGCCGGAACCTAGCCGAACCGGCGCGCCGATGCACCCCCATCGGCGCAACGCGATGTCACGCGCGCGCCCCCTGCCCCGCCGAGGCGGCACGCGCCGCCGCCTGGCGCGCGATGGCGCGGGTCATCCCGGCGAGCATGAAGGCGTGCCCCGGCCCCAACGCGTACCAGTAGAGAAGCCCGCGGAAGCCGACAACGTGCCAGTAGATCGTGGCGCTGACACGGCTGCCGCCGTCCGCGCGCTCGGCGATCTCGACCTCCATGCCGCCGGTACCCGGCGCAACCAGACTGGACAATAGGGTCAGCCGCCGCTCCGGCACGGCGGCGAGCACGCGCCAGATGTCGAAGCGCTCGCCGGCATAGGGCGCGCCGCGCCGGGTGCTGGGACCCGCAGGCCGGCCGCCCAGCATGGCGTCCAGCGACTTGCGGATGCGCCAGACGGGGTTGAGGTAGAAGTAGCCGGTCCCGCGCGTGCCCATGTCCCCGAGCACGTCCCAGACGGCCGCCGGCGGCGCGTCCGTCTCGGCCGTCCGCGTCAGGGTCTTGGCATAAAAGCTGATGTCGTGGCGCCGGCCGCGCAGCTCCCAGGCGCCCTCGCGCCAGCGGTCCACGGCATGGATCTCTTGCTCGTCGCGGAACACGCCACGGATCGCCTCGCGGAAATCGATCCGCGCGGGCGGCAGCAGGGCGCGCAGGCTGCGGTCGTCCGCCGAGAGGTCGTACTTCAGCCCGGTAATCAGCGCCCGGGCGATGCGCACGGGGGTGGCGCTGACGAAAGCGAGCCAGTAGCTGGAGAGCTGGGGCGTGAGCACGGGCACGGGGATGACGAAGGGCTCGCGCTTGCCCATCTCGCGCGCGAGCATGCGCATCATCTCTTCATAGGTGAGATTTTCCGGCCCGCCCGCCTCGTAAATGCCGTCCGCCGCCGCCGGAATCCAGGGAAGCTGCGCCAGGTAGGCCAGAATGTCGTCGAGCGCGATGGGCGGCGACTTCCGGCGCACCCAGCGGGGGGTCACCATCACCGGCAGGTGCGCCACCAGGTCGCGCATCACCTCGAAGGCGGCCGATCCGGGGCCGATGATGATGCCGGCGCGCACCTCGATCACGGGCACGCGGCCCTGCCGGAGGATTTCGCCCGTCTCCACGCGCGAGGCGAGATGCGGCGTGTCCGGATTGGCCGGCGAGAGGCCGCCCAGGTAGACGATGCGCTGGACCCCAGCCTCGGCCGCGGCCTGGGCGAAGACGCGCGCGGCCCGGCGGTCCTGCTCGGGAAAGTCGGCGCCCGCGGCCATGGAGTGAACGAGATAATAGGCCACCGACACGCCCTTCAGCGCGCGGGCGAGGCTGTCCGGGTCCAGCGCGTCCGCCTGGACCAGCTCGACGTTCTCCCAGCGCTCCGCCTGGAGCGCGCTCAGCCGGCGCCCGGCCGCACGCACGGGCACACCCCGGTCGCGCAGATGGGGCACGAGATGCCGGCCGATGTAACCGCTCGCTCCGAGGACGAGAACGCGCCCGTCGCTGGGCAGTCCCGCCGGCGCTGTCGCCTGTTCGCTCATAGCCCGATGGTGGCCCTATCGGCGCGCGCAGGAAAGGGCGAAATCGGCGGATGCACGTTTTCAGCGTGGGCGCGCCCGCCCTGAACGTTCGGGCGAACGGCCGGCATGGCAGCCGCATCCTTCGACAGGCTCAGGATGAGGCCAAGATGCGTGCCTTGGAACCGGGGCAGGGCCTCATGTTGAGGCTCTCGAAACATGAGGCCTTCAAATCCGCTTCCTGGGCTCGACGGCACTATACCTTCTGGAACACCTCGCCCAGGTCCAGGATGGCGGGACCGAGAAGCACCACGAACAGCGCCGGGAGAATGAACACGATCAGGGGCACGGTCATGATCGCGGGCAGCCGGGCCGCCTTCTCCTCCGCGCGGAGCATGCGCTCCGAACGCAGCTCCTGGGCGAGCACGCGCAGCGCCTGGGCCAGCGGCGTGCCGAACTTGTCCGTCTGGAACAGCGTGTTCACCAGCGCCTGCACCGCCTTCAACTCGACCCGCTTGGACAGGTTCTCCAGCGCCTGCCGCCGGTCGGGCAGGAAGCGCAGCTCCAGCAGGGTGAGCCCGAACTCGTCGGCAAGGTGCTGGCTCGTGGGCGCGATCTCGCTGGCCACGCGGTTGAGCGCGGCGTCCAGGCTGAGCCCGGCTTCCGCGCAAATGACCATGAGGTCCAGCGCATCCGGCAGCGCCTTCTGCATCTCCTTGTTGCGCTTTTGCGTGCGGTTGCGCACCACCAGCTCGGGAAGCCGGCTGCCCAGAAGGCCCGCGCCGATGACGATGCCCAGGCGCACCACCAGCGGCAGGCCGTACGGGCTGACCACGAAGAACACCGCCAGCGCGGTCAGCACCAGCACGAAGGGCAGCGCCAGCTTGCCGAAGAGATACAGCGCCTGCGCGTCGCGCGAGCGCCACCCCGCGCGCGCGAGTTTCTGCGCGATGGCCTCGCCCTGCTGGTCGCGCATGACGTTGACGCGCTGGACCACCCGGCGGACGAAGGCCATCAGGTCGTCGCCGTGGATGGCCTCGCGCCGGCGGCCCCGCCGGGGCGTGCGCCGGGCCGCCGCCTTGATCCGCGAAAACCGCATCTGCTGCGCATCCGCGAGCGCGCTGACCCCGGCCAGCAGGCCGAACACCGCCAGCCCCGCCGTGAGCGAGATGGCGAAGATGGGATCGGTCGCGATGGTGTAGAGAAGTTCGCTCATGGGGTCTTTCCGTCAGCAGACCTCACCTTTCGCCAGGCTCAAGATGAGGCCCCTCATGCTGAGCCTGTCGACGTATGAGGGCGGTTTACACCTCGAACCGGATCAGCTTGGCCATCACGGCCGCCCCGGTCAGCTCGCTCGCCAGCCCGGCGGCGAGCAGGTAGGGCCCGCGCGGATCGGTGAACAGCCGACCGATGTAATCGGGATTCATGAAGTACATCACACCCAGCATGATGAACGGCAGCAGGCCGATGATGTACGCGCTCGCCCGCGCCTCGGCGGAAAGCGCCTTGATCTTCAGGCGCATCTGCTGGCGCTTGCGCAGCAGGTCCGAAAGGTTGCGCAGCGTCTCCGTGAGGTTGCCGCCGGTCTCGCGCTGCAGGGCCACACTCACCGCCAGGAAGTTGAACTCCGGCACGTCGATGCGCGAGGCCGTCTCCCACAGCGCATCCTCCAGGTTGCGCCCGATGGTGAGCCCGTTGGCCATGCGCCGGAACTCGTCGCCCACGGGGCCGTCGAAGTCCTGCGCCACGTTGCCCACCATCTCGGTGATGGGCAGGCCCGACTTGAGCCCCCGCACCATGACGTCGATGGCGTCGGGCAGCTCCAGCAGGAAACGCTTGACCCGCTTGCCCGCCATCATGCCCACGACGATGTTGGGCGCGATCCAGCCCACGACCGCGCCCGCGGGCAGCGCATAGATCGCCGGCGCGCCCGCGGCGAGCCAGCCCAGCGCGGCAGTGAGCACGCCGATCCCGGCGCAAACCAGCAGGAAGCCGGTCACGCTGAAGCCGTAGCCGGTGCGCGCCAGGCGTGCGCGCAGGTCGGCGTGCCCCGGCAGCACGCGCCGCACCAGCGCCTCCAGGCCCTTGAAGCGCGCCGCCTCATCGGCCCGGCGCAGGCTTGCCATGGCTGCCTCGGGCACCCGCGCGCGGCCGCCTGCCGCGCGCTGCAGGCGGCGCTTGCGCTGGCGCTGACCGCCCACGACCGCGGCCGTGCTGCCTGCGGCGAGGGCCAGCGCCATGGTCGCCAGGAAAACCCCGGCGGCGATCAGGGCGGGCGTGTTCAACGGCATCCCATCGCCTCCAGCAGGGAGTTCGCCACCCCGTAGTAGTCCGCCCGCGCGGAGAAGTGCGGACGCAGGCCGGAACTGCGAAAGCTGCCGCTGAGCCGGCCGTCGCTGCTCTCCCCGTCGAAGCTGTACTCGAACAGGTCCTGCGTGGTGATGACGTCGCCCTCCATGCCCACGACCTCGGTCACCTTGACCACGCGGCGCATGCCGTCGCGCATCCGGGAGATCTGGACGATGACATTGATGGCGTCGGCGATCTGCGTGCGCACCGCCTGCGGCGGCAACTTCACGCCCGACATGGCGACCATGTTCTCCAACCGCGTCAGGGCCTCGCGCGGCGAGTTGGCGTGCAGGGTGCACATCGAGCCGTCGTGGCCGGTGTTCATCGCCTGGAGCATGTCGAGGGCCTCCGCCCCGCGCACCTCGCCCAGGATGATGCGGTCGGGGCGCATGCGCAGGGAGTTCTTGAGCAGGTCGCGCATGGTGATCTCGCCCAGGCCCTCCAGGCTGGGCGGGCGCGTCTCAAGGCGAACCACGTGCGGCTGCTGGAGCTGCAGTTCGGCAGCATCCTCGATGGTGACGATGCGCTCGCCGTGGTCGATCATCCGGCTCATGGCGTTGAGCAGGGTCGTCTTGCCCGAGCCGGTGCCGCCGGAAATCAACACGTTGAGCCGGCAGCGCGCGGCGATCTTGAGCACCGTGGCGAGCGCGTCGGAGACGTTGTTGTTGCGCGCCATGGTGTCGAGCGTGATCGATTTCTTCGAAAACTTACGAATGGAAATCGAGGTGCCATCGATCGCCAGCGGCGGCGCGATGATGTTGACGCGGCTGCCGTCCTCCAGACGGGCGTCGACCAGCGGCGAGGACTCGTCGATGCGCCGGCCGATGCGGGTTACGATGCGCGTGGCAATGTTCATCACGTGCGCATTGTCCCGGAACTCGACGTCGGTGAGTTCCAGCTTGCCGCGCCGCTCGACGTAGACCTGCTTGGGCCCGTTCACCATGATGTCGGTGACGGTCTCGTCCGCCAGCAGCGGCTCCAGCGGGCCGAGGCCGACCATGTCGTTGATGAGCAGGCGCACGAGCTGCTTCTGCTCGGCGCGGTTGAGCTGCAGCTTCTGCTCGACCAGCACCTCGCTGACGATCTCGGCGATCTGGCGCTCCAGCTCGTCGGGCTCCAGCGAGGCCGCCACCGCGATGTCGATGCGCTCCATGACGATGGGCTGGATGGTCGCCTTGGTCTCCAGCAGGCGCTGGCGCCGGGCGCGGCTGCTCTCCGGATCCGTGGCGGCGCCGCCGCTTTCCGCATCGCGCGCCACCGCCGCGGGATCGATGGGGGTCTTGCCGCCGGTACTCGCGCGCGCCTGCGCGGGCCCGGCCGCCGCACCCTCCGCGTCGCCCGCACCCGCGTTCTCCCGCGCCTCGGCGAGCCACGCGTTGAGCACCCGCGTGACCAGGTCGCGCTGCGCCATCATGCTCAGGCTTTCGCCCGTCTCGGCGATCACCTCTTCGAGGCAGGCACTCACCGTCTGCGCCAGATAGCGTCGGGACTGCTGAAGCACCTCGTCGAGCGGCATCCGCTCGCGCACCATCGCGGCAACGCGCGGGTCCAGGTGGCGCCCCTCGGTCCGGGCCTCGGCGTCGCCGCGTTGCTCGTCGGCGCCGGCGGGCGCACGTCCGTCGCCGTTGGGCCGGGCTGCCGCGTTTCCGCCCGCGGTTTGCCCCGTTTCCTCGCTCGCCATGCCGCGATCCTTTTTGCGCCGCGGGCAAGAGCCGGCCGGGTGCGGCCACCCCCTGCCCCATGTTCGAAGCCCTGCGTGCAAAGCACCGGTGAACGGGGTCGCACCCCACGCCGGCCGATCGATTCAGCCGACCGCGTTCTCCCGCGCTTCGGCGAGCCATCGGTTGAGGACGCGCGTGACCAGATCCCGCTCCGCGGTGACGCTCAGGCGGTCGCCGGTTGACGCGACCACTTCGGCGACACAAGCGCTCACCGTTTGCGCCAGATACCCGCGGGATTGCTGCAAAACCTCGTCGAGGGTCATGCGTTTGCGCACCAGTCCCGCGACACGCGCATCCAGGTGCCGGCCCTCGGTCTGTGCCTCGGCATCGCCGCGCTGGGCCTCGCCCCTGGCCGGCGCACGCCCGTTCGCAGCCATCTGTCCGCTTTCCTCGCTCGCCATGGCGCGATCCTTTCATGTCCTTTCGGTCACGTATGACCCAAGTTTTTCGGGGCTCTGTTCGATCCGGTCGGCAATCTACCTGCCCGACCTACCGAAAAGGCCCTTCCCTTTGCGCTTCTTCTTGCGCCGCGCCTCGCCCACGAGGTCGCTGAGCAGGCCGCGCAGGTCGGTCATGGCGCGGCTCTTGGGCGCGACCTCGCCCAGCGGTTTGCCCGCCAGGGCGGCCTTGGCGAAGACATCCGGGTCGCGCCCGAGCAGCCGGTTCAGCTTGCCCTCCAGCTCGCGGTCGAACTCCTTGGCCTCGATCTCCGCCGAACCGCCCTTGCCGGCGCCGTTGGCCACCACGTGTGTCTGGGCGCTGTTCCCCTGCGCCTGCAGGAAGCGCAGGACCCGGTTGGTGTCGCGCAGCCCTGGCAGGGTGAGATCGCTGACCAGGACGAGGTCGGTCAGCCCTTCCAGTGCATCGGGCCGGTCGGCGAGCAGGCTGCGCGGGATGTCCACGATGAGGAGATCGTAGCGCTCGCGCAGCGTGCGCAGCACCGTGGGCACCGCCTGTCCCGCCACGTGCGGCGCGTCGTCCAGCGGTTCCTCCGCGGCGAGCACGGACAGGCGCTCGCCGACGTTGACCACCGCGCGGTCGACGAAAAAGTCGTCCACGCGCTCCGGATCCTCCAGGGCTTCGCGCAGCCCCGCGCTGGCGTCGATGTCGAAGCCCAGCGAGAGCGTGCCGAAGCGCAGGTCCAGGTCCACCGCGCACACGCGGCGCTCGCGCTCGTTGGCCAGCAGCCAGGCCAGATTGCTGGCCAGCGTGCTGGCGCCCACGCCGCCGCGGGCGCCCACGATGCCGATGGCGCGGCCCAGCGGCTTGGCCACCTGCCCGCCGTCGGGGACCGTGGTCTCGGCACGGACCACGGCGGCTTCCAGGGCGTCGGCGCTGATCGGCTTGACCAGGTAGTCGGCCGCGCCGGCATCGCGCACCTTGCGGAAGGTCTGGACGTCGTTCTCCGCGCCCAAGGCAATGACACGCCCGCCGGCGGCCAATTCACTGACTCCGCCCAGGGCTTGCTGGAGATCCTCGGTGTCCGAGAGATCCACCACCATCAGTTCGGGCGGCGGCAACACGCCCATCTGGCGTAGCGCCGCCGAGAGGCCGCCGCGCTGAACCTCGTCCCGGGACCAGCCGCGCGAGCGGGCGAGATTCTGGAGCGCCGCCTGCGTGGTCTCGTCGGTAACGAACCCGGCGAAGGGCTCGCGGTCCTCGTCCTCGAAACCGGGGCCGCCGGCGAAATCCTCGGCCACGCTCATCACTGCCTCCTGTTGCTCATTCGCCCGCGGCGATGCCGCCTGTACCGCCGCCGTCACCGCCGCCGATTTGCTTGCCCGCGCGGTAGCTGCGGATGCGGTGCATCTGCCGGCTGGTGCGCGCGGGTTCGAGCCCACGCCCGCGCACGAGGTCGCGTGGGTTGGCGACCATCAGGCCCAGATTGTGGTTGGTCGCGCAGCCGTAGTTGCTGCTGTGCTGGTTGGTCAGGCGACCCAGCCGGTGCCGCCGGTGGTCCGGGCACTCGGGCAGCTTGGCCGTGTAACGCGCCACGCGGACCAGCACCTCATTTTCCGGGATCGATACCTCGGGCAGCAACGCGTCCCGGCGCACCGGCCGGAAGCCCTTGCGCTTGAGGAGGCGCGCCACCGCATGGCGCCGCTGTTCACCCAGATCCCCGCGCAGCCCCTCGGGGGCGCGGACCACGACGACAGCGTCCCGGTCCGCGCCGATTTCCGACAGGAAACCCGACAGGCCGTCGCGGGACGCCCGGGGCAGCTCGGCGCTGTTCGCCGCGAAGGGCACCGTGATGCTGTCGATCCGGCGCGTCACCTCGACCTTGTGGCGCTCCGCCCCGGTCGGCCCGCCCGGCGGGGGCGGCGGCTGGCAGGCCGCCAGCCCGGCTGCGGCGGCGGTTGCGGTGATGGCGGCGGCGATGCGGCGGTGCATCGGTTCCCTCCCTTACTTCAGCATGAAGCCCACGGGCCCGCTCAGACGCTTGTCGCCCAGGCGTTTCTCCGCGCGCATGCGCGCGGCGGCGCGCTCGCCGTACATGCGGCCGAACAGGATGCGCTCGATGTCGTTGGGTGCGGTCAGGCCGTCCGTGGGCAGCGCCATGTCCTTGGAGGCCGAGGGCCGGACCAGATACGGCGTGATCACGACGGTCAGCTCGGTCTCGCCCCGGCGGTAGGAGTCCGAGCGGAACAGCGCGCCCAGGACGGGCAGGTCGCCCAGGCCGGGGAGCTTGGAGATGTCGTGGTTGGTGGTGTTCTGGAGCAGCCCCGCGATGGCGAAGCTCTGCCCGCTTGCCAGCTCCACCGTGGTCTGGGTCCGCCGCGTGTTGAGCGCGGGCACGCGGATCCCGGCCTCGCCGATCGCCACGCCATCGGCAAAGTTGAGTTCGCTCACCTCCGGCGCGACCTTCAGGGAGATCCGCCCGTCGTTCAGGATCGTGGGGGTGAATTCAAGGCGCACGCCGAACTCGCGGAACTCGACGCTGATCGTGTCCTCGTCCTGGGACACCGGAATCGGGAACTCGCCGCCCGCCAGGAAGGTCGCCGTCTCGCCCGAGAGCGCGGTCAGGTTGGGCTCCGCGAGGACCGTGACCAGCCCCTCGTCGGCCAGGAGGTCCAGGGTCGCGTCCACGCTGGTGTCGCCGGTGTCCGCGGTGACGTTGGCGGCGAAGGAGCCCGCCCCGCCGGTCAGGGCACCGCCCAGGAAGGAGAAGGTGTCCTCCGTGCCCACCTGGAGCTGGTTCCACTGGACGCCGATGCTCTCGCTGATCGAGCGTTCCACCTCGGCGACGCGCACCCGGATGTGCACCTGGGTGGGGCTGGTCACCTCCAGGCGGTTGATCACGTTCTTCTCGCCGGCGTAGCGCACGGCGATCTCGCGCGCGTCCTCGGCGATCCCGCTGTGGCTGACCTTTCCGGTGAGCACCACGGCGCCCTCGACGGTCTTCACCTCGATGGGCTCGGACGGGTGCATGTCGCGCAGCGCCGCCTTCAGGCGACTGAGATCGTGGCGGACCACGACGTCGGCGCTGGCAACGACATTGTCCCCCGGCCCGACGGCGAAGAGCGTGGTCTGGCCCACCTTCTTGCCGAAGATGTAGACGAGGCGCTGGGACTTCACCTGGACGTCGGCGATCTCGGCGTCGGCGACGAAGACGCTGTCGATCTTCGAGTCCAGGCGGACCATCGCGCCCTCGTCGCGCACGAGGCGGACGCGCTCGCCGTTGGGGTCGACGACGTTGACCGAGCCCGCGCCGGCGGCCTGCGCCGCGCCCGTGAACAGGGCGAGGGCCAGAACGGTGAGGATGAGAATGCGCTGCGGCATGGCGTCAGTCCTCTGAAACCTGGGTCTTGGAGGTCTTGCCGCCGCGCACGACCTGCACGCTCGGCCCCGCGTTGCCGTCGCCGTCGTCGTCGCGGCGCGGCACGCGCACGATGGAGCTGACCTGGCTGTCCACGGTGAAGTTGTCGTCGCTGGGCGCTTCCTCAGCGTTGCGCGCGACCGGGCGCAGGCTCAGGGACAGCGTGCCCAGGCGCTGGGCCAGCGAGACCTTTTCAACCTCCTTGGGGGTGAGTTCCAGGGTGGCGGTCTTGGCCACCTGGCGGTCCCCGTCCTCGCCGGTGCTGCCGGTGCGCTGGTCCAGCGCCAGGACGCGGACATCCGAGAGCACGGTCTCGCTCACGCGGCGCGGCGCGCCGGTGACGTTCTGTTCGCCGGAGACCGTGTGGGTAAGCACCAGATCCACGCGGTCGCCGGGGAAGATCAGCCCCGACAGCCCCGAGGCGCGGTTGACCGGCACCGTGATGGCGCGATGCCCGGGCTTGAGCATGGCCGCCAGGAATCCGCGATCGCCCGGCCGGACCACGCGCTGCTCGGTAATCGGCTCGCCCGCGGTCAGCCCCTGGCGCACCACCGCGCCCTGGAGTTCGGGCCGGTCCGGGTTGCGGCCCTTGACCACGTAGCTCTCGGCGATGCCGTCCTCGGGCCAGGCCTGCCAGCGCAGGTCCTCCGGCTTCAGGATGGTGCCGGCGGCGAGTTCGTGCGCGGCGACGCGCACCTTGGCCGTAAGCTGCTTGGGCTCGGGGCGCTGGGGCGACGGCTTGGCCTGCGGCTGCTGCTCGCTCTTGAGCCAGGCCTGGGTCATGAACGCCGCACCGCCGGCAAGGCCGAGCGACAGCGAAATGAGCAGAACGAGACGGGCGCGCATGACGGATCTCCTTCTCTCCCGGGGTTACAAGCCGGCCATCCGGCCCGCGACCCACAGGCCGCCGCCCGCGATGGCCACGCCGTAGGGCAGGCTGGTCTCCCGGGCGCCGGGCTGCGGGCCGAGCACGGGCGTCAGCAGAAGGGG
>CAJXKW010000118.1 GCA_913055855.1 uncultured Limimonas sp.
CCTAAGATGAACCCCAACAGACCCTAGAGCAAAATCGATGAAAGCCGAACCGGCTTGCATCGTGAATTTTGCTCTAACTTCCTGAAGAGCGGGCGAGATGCGATCGGGGCGGCTCCCCGGATCGCTGAATCCTGCCCGATCTTGAAAGGGTCGCGTGCGAGTCGGCGATCCATCCGGATCGCATCGCACGCGAGAAGCCGGCGGATCGCCGGACGCTGGCCGTACCGCGTGTGCCGCATCCGCGGCGCGCCGGTTGCGCGCGCTCGCCGGCGCGCCGTCGAACGAGGACGGCCGCAATCCCGCGGTAGGGTTGTCCGTGTTCGTCAAATATCGACGCACAATCGGCGCCAGTCCGCCGACCGCACGACGGATCGTATGTTGCGCCGATCTGTCGCGGTGACGGCTATGACCGCCGTATGGCCGGCCGTTCGGGGCGCGATGGGGCTGCGGAATACGGCGAACTGCTTGAACACGGATCGTATTGCAGGTTATTTCATCATAAATGAATAAACATGACGCTTTCCGTGTGATCGATCATGCCCAAAGCGCCGCCGCCGCGGAACGATTCCCAACGCCTCGCCGTCCTGCACGAATACGGGATCGCGCCCGGTGCCGTGGACAAGGTCCTGGACAGCGTTGCCCGCGCCGCCTCGCACGCGCTTCGTGTGCCCATGGGGACGGTCACGCTGATCGACCGGAACGTTCAGAGCCTGCCCGGTGCGCACGGCTGGAATTACGGCCGGACGACCTCGCGCGAGGCCGCATTCTGCGGCTATACCATTCTGGGTGACGACGTTCTGGAGGTGCCGGACACGCACACGGATACGCGCTTTTTGGACAATCCCATGGTGACGGCGCCGCCGCATCTGCGTTTCTACGCCGGTGCGCCGCTGATCACGCCCGAGGGTTATCGGCTTGGCGCCGTTTGCGGCCTGGATACGCGACCGCGCCGGCTCGACGCCTGGCAGCGTGCGGTGCTTGCCGATCTCGCCGAGACGGTTATCGGCATCCTGGAAGGCTATCGCTACCAGAATGCCCTGGCGGCGCAAAAGGAACGGATCGATCGCTTCCTCGCCCTGGGACAGCTTTCCGCCGGGATGGCGCACGAAATCAAGAATGCGTTGCAGCCGCTGGTCGGCATGACGGGGGTTCTCAAGGAGCAGGTCGAAGCCGGAAGCCGGACGGAACGCCTGCTGGCGACAATGGAGTCCAGCGCGCTTCATGCCCGCGACGTGGTCGCCGACGTGCTCGCTTTCGCGCGCCAGGACTCGGGAGACGTCGAGGTGCGCGACGCGGCACGGGTGTTCGATGAGGCGGTGGGCTTCGTCGCCCGCCTCATGCCGGCGCAGGTGGCCGTCGTGCGCGAGGGCTTCGACGCCGTGCGCTTTGACGGCCGTCCGCGCAGCGTCCGCCTGTCTTATGAAGGTGCCGTGCAGGTGGTGCAGAACCTCATGCACAATGCCGCCGATGCCATGGCCGACAGGGGCAGCATCACGGTTCGCCTGGACCGCGGCCGATTGGACGCGAGCGAGACGGATAGGGGACGCGAGGCGATCGCGCTGACCGTCGCCGACGAGGCCGAGCCCATCGACGCGGCGACGCGCGCGCACATGTTCGACCCCTTCTTCACCACGAAGCCCGCGGACGCGGGAACGGGGCTGGGCCTCCCCACGGTCCTGGGGATCGTCCAGGGCTGGGGCGGCGAGATTGCGGTGGAGCGATGTCCGGGCGGGGGCAACTGCTTCAACGTGAAGCTGCCCCTGGCCGAGGATGGCGGGGCTTAGACGCCGCACGCGTGTCCGGGGCGCTACACCGCGGGCCGGCTGTGCGCCAGAATGCCGTCGAGATCGGCGCCCTCGCCGAGGGTCCCGAAAGCAAGGCCGGATTGCCCGCCCAGCCGGTTGGCACAGAACGCGTCGGCCAGGGCTGGTGGCGCATGGCGCACCAGGAGCGCGCCCTGCAGGGTCAGGGCGATGCGCTCGGTCAGGCGGCGCGCTTGCGGCTCGGCGAGCTCGCGCCGGGCCAGGGTGTCGCCCAGCCCGGCGATGGCGGCGTCCAGATGCGCATCTGCACCCCGGGCGGCCTTGAGTTCCGCCATAAGCGCCTCGCCAGCCTCAGGCGTGCGGTGTAACGCGCGCAGGACGTCCAGGCAGATGACATTGCCCGAGCCCTCCCAGATGCTGTTCACCGGCGCCTGCCGGTAGACGCGCGGCATCACGCCGTCCTCGACGTAGCCGTTGCCGCCCAGCGCCTCCATCGCCTCGTAGACCAGGCCGGGCAGGCGCTTGTTCAGCCAGTACTTCGCCGCGGGTGTGATGAGCCGCGAGAGATAGGTCTCGTGCGCCGCTGCCGCGGCATGTCCGTCGAAGCTGCCCGCCACCCGGAACGCCAGGGCCGTCGCCGCCTCGGATTCCAGCGCGAGGTCGGCCAGGAGCTGCTGCATCAGCGGCTGGTCGATGAGCTTGCGCTGGAACGCCGTCCGGTGCGCGGCGTGCCAGGTCGCGTTGGCGAGCGCCTGGCGCATCAACGCCGCCGGCGCGACGGTGCAGTCCAGGCGGGTGTGCTGGACCATCTCGATGATGGTGCGCACGCCCCGGCCGGGTTCGCCCACGGGTTCGGCCCAGGCGCCGGTGTATTCGATCTCCGCCGAGGCATTGGCGCGGTCGCCCAGCTTGTCCTTCAGGCGCATCAGCCGGATGGCGTTGCGCGTGCCGTCAGGGCGCCAGCGCGGCACCAGGAAGCAGGTCGGGCCGGCCTCGGGAAGCTGCGCCAACGTCAGGAATGCGTCCGACATGGGCGCGGAGCAGAACCACTTGTGCCCGGTCAGGGCGTACGCGCCGTCGTCGAGCGGCTCGGCCGCTGTGGTGTTGGCGCGCACGTCGCTGCCGCCCTGTTTCTCCGTCATGGCCATGCCCAGGGTCGCGCCCGCCTTTTCCCACGGCGGGGCGGATGCCGGGTCGTAGGCGGCGGCCGTGATGCGCGGCAGCCATGATTCCGCGAGTGCCGGCGCGTGGCGCAGCGCGGGGACGGCGGCATAGGTCATGGACATGGGGCAGCACACGCCCGCCTCGGCCTGCGCCATCAGGTACAGAAGCGCGGCGTGCGCGACGTGGCCGCCCGATGTGGCGGTCCAGGCGAGCGAGCTCACCCCGTGGCCGATGCCCAGATCCATGAGCCGGTGGTAGGCCGGGTGGTAATCCACCTCGTCGATCCGGTGGCCGAAGCGGTCGAAGGTGTGCAGTACCGGCGCTGCCTGGTTGGCGCGCCAGGCCCAGTCGGCAACCTCGGCGCTGCCCGTGCGTGCGCCGAACCGGATCAGGCGCTCGTCCATCCACGCCGCGCCCTCGCGGGCGATGGCGTGGCGCAGCGCGACGTCGCTGGTGTACAGGTTGACGTCGGCGAACGGCGGCGGCTGGTTCGCCACGGTGTGCGTGTCCAGGTCGGCAAGGGGGGCGCGCGCCATCCTCGGGCCTCCGAAGCGGTCTGACGGCGAAACCGGCCGGAGCCTAGCGCGCGCCGCGTGCACGCGCCAAGAGGCCTTGACGGCCGGGTGCGCCGTGTCCTAGACAGCGCAACTCGACCGGGCGGCCCGGCGGCCGCGCCGATAAGGACTTCGTATTACGTCACACCAACGCGCGGGATTTCGTCATGGCACGCCGCTGCGACTTTACGGGCAAGGCCGTGTTGTCCGGCCACAATGTCAGCCACGCCAACAACAAGACCAAACGTCGCTTCCTGCCCAATCTGCAGGTCACCTCGATGTACAGCGACACGCTGAACGAGATGGTCCGGATGCGCGTGACCACGCACGGTATCCGCAGCATCGAGCACAAGGGCGGCCTGGACGCGTACCTGCTGAGCACGCCCAACCGCAAGCTGGGCGACGAGGCGCGCAAGATTAAGCGCCGTATCCAGCGCGCGCAGGCGAAGCAGCAGGCCGAGGCGGCGTAGGCCGCGCCATCCCTCTCGTTCACGCCGAACGTGAATGCGGCCGGCATCGGTCCAGGTGCCGGCCGCGTTCGTATGTCCGCCCCTGGGGATCAGCCGGCGTCCAGCGCGAACATCAACAGCAGGGTGCGCTGAAGTGGCTGGAAATTGTCGTCACTGACGATGTAGACACGTGTGGCCCCATCCGGGCCGGTTCGCACGGCGAGCCCTTCGAAGTTGTCCACGATGAAGGGGCGGCGGAAGTGCGCGATGACGGGGCCGTCGAGCATGGCCCCGGGCTGGATGCGCCCGCCCGGAACCCGGCGCAGGCGCGCCTGGAACCCGCCCAGCGGGTCGAATCGCCGTTCCAGCACGAGCAGGTCGCCGCCCGGAAGCTGCGCCGCATCGGTGGGCTTGAAATCGGGGTCGAGCGGATAGCGCACGCGGCGCCAGCCATCGGCGTCGCGCAGGAAGCCGATGCGGGCGGCCTGCGTGCGTAGGCTTTCGGTGAGCATGACCAGGCGTCCGTCCGCGAGCGCCGCGAGGGCCTCGGGCCCGCCGTTGGGCTCGGCCTGCGCCAGCAACGGCGGTGTCGCCACGCGCGTGGCTTTGCCTGCGATGGCGGGCGGCGCCCCCGGCGGGTAGGCCAGGATCCGGTGGTCCCCCTCGAAGGCCACCAGCGTCCGCCCGTCGGGCAGCCGGGTCAGGGCCTCGGCGTCGCGGCCGCGCGAGTCGCCCGCCGGTCCTTCGGCCGGCTCGCCCAGCGGACCCAGCTCCGCCGCAGCCACCCCGGAAAGCTTCCCCGCGCCATCGTAGCGCAGCGCGCCAGTCACCCAGTTGCCCTTGTCCGTGACGGCCGTGAATCGGCTGCCCTCCGCGCTCACCCGCAGTCCGGAAAGCCCGCCGAAGGCCGGGTGGTTCGCATCGAGCACCAGGCCGCCCCGGTAGGTCAGCGCGCCCAGCCGCTGCGCGTCCGGCTTCGATTCCGACAGCGCCAGGGGGGTGCTGCGCAGGTCCAGGCCCTGCCGTCCGGCGACGAGGTCGCGCGCCTGCGGGCAGGCGACCAGCACGACCAGCAACGCGAGCGCCATGTGGCGCATGGCGGAAAGGCGGCGGATGAGAACGCGCAAACGGGAAACCTCCGGAACGTCGCGACACGGGACCGGCCAGAGACGCTACCCCCAGCCGGGCGCCGGGTCGAGATGCGCGCCCGAGGCAACCGGATATACGCCTCAGGCATGCCTCCTATGCGCTGCCGGGCGTGGCTGCGGTCGTGCCGGGGTGCCTAGGCTCGCGCGCATGCGCATTTTCCGCTTCCGACAGACGCTGGGCGGTGCGGCATGAATCCGCCCAACCAGCAGCTCGTGGGCGGCGCCTACGCCCTGGCCGCCTTCACCGCATGGGGCGTGCTGCCCGTCTATTTCCACGAGATGAGCTTCGTCCCGCCGCCGCAGATGCTGGCGCACCGGTTCGTCTGGGCGATGCTGCTGCTCGCGGGCCTGGTGACGGTCATCGGCGGTTGGCGCCGAATCGGCCGTGCCCTTCGCGAGCGGCGAACGGTGCTTATGCTTATTGGCAGCACGGCGTTCATCTCGGCGAACTGGCTCACCTTCATCTGGGCTGTGGGCGCCGAGCGGGTCACGGAAGTGAGCCTGGGCTACTACATCAACCCGCTGGTCAACGTGCTCTTGGGGATGCTGGTTCTGCGCGAGCGCCTGAACCCGGCGCAGGGCGTTGCGGTGGTGCTGGCCATGATCGGCGTCACCAATCTGGCGGTGCAGACGGCCGGGCTACCCTGGCCCTCGCTGGCGGTGGCGTTTTCCTTCGGCTTCTACGGCCTCATCCGCAAGACCACGGCGCTGGGCTCGGTGGACGGGCTGTTCCTGGAGACCGCGCTGGCTAGCCCGATCGCACTGACCTATCTGGTCCTCGTCGAGCGCGCGGGCACGGGCGTGTTCGGCCACATGAGCGCGGGCGTGGACGTCGCACTGGTGGCGGCGGGGCTGGTGACGGCCCTGCCGCTGATCTGGTTCACCAGCGGGGCGCGCCGGCTGACCTACACGGCCGTGGGATTCTTCCAGTACGTCGCGCCCACGGGCCATTTCCTGCTCGCCCTGTTCGTCTTCGGCGAGCCGTTCTCCTGGCCGCACCTGGTGACCTTCCTGTGCATCTGGACCGGGTTGGCGCTGTTCTCCGCGGATACGGTGCGGCGCAGCCGCCGCGCCCGGCGGGCGGCGCCCGAACCGGCGGGGGCGGGCACGAGCTGACTAGCGTGCGATGCGGTCCGAATGGATCGCTGAATCGCACTCTGTGCTTTGAAAATAGGGCAAGATTCAGCGATCAGGTGACCCAACCTGATCGCATCTTGCCCTTAGCCGGTTCCGCCCTTTGGGCTTGCAGCGTCCGACGGCGACAGGCATGGCATCCCCGTAACGGCAACACGTACGAGGGAGACCGGGCATGGCCGCCGGGCGGTATCTGCTGGCGATCGATCAGGGCACGACCTCCTCGCGGGCCTTCGTCGTCGACCGCGAGGGCCGCCTGGTCGGGCAGGCGCAGCGCGAGTTGACGCAATACTTCCCGCAGTCGGGCTGGGTCGAGCACGACCCCGAGGCGATCTGGCAGGACACCCTGGTGGTGGCGCACGGGGCGATGGACGACGCGGGACTGGGGCCCGAGGTCATCGCGGGGCTGGGCATCACCAACCAGCGCGAGACCACCATTCTCTGGGACCGGACGACGGGCGAGCCCGTGCACCGCGCCATCGTCTGGCAGGACCGGCGCGGCGCGCCGTTGTGCGACCGGCTCCGGCGCGACGGCCACGAGCCGCTCATCCAGCGCCGGACGGGCCTGCTCGCCGACGCCTATTTTTCCGCCACCAAGATCGCCTGGCTGCTGGACAACGTGCCCGGCGTGCGCGAACGGGCCGAGCGCGGCGAGCTGGCCTTCGGCACCGTCGACAGCTTCCTGCTGTGGCGCCTGACGGGCGGGCGCGTGCATGCCACGGACGTCACCAACGCCGCGCGCACCATGCTCTACGACATCCGCCGGCAGACCTGGGACGAAGAGCTGCTCGCCCTGCTCGACATTCCGGCGGCGATCCTGCCCGAGGTGTGCGCCTGCGACGCCCGGTTCGGCGAGACCGAGGCCTCGCTGCTCGGCCGGCCCATCCCCATTGCGGGCATGGCGGGCGACCAGCAGGCGGCGACGGTGGGGCAGGCGTGCCTGTCCGACGGCATGATGAAGTCGACCTACGGCACCGGCTGCTTCGCCCTGCTCAACACCGGCGAGACCGCGCCCACCTCGCGCA
This sequence comes from uncultured Limimonas sp., assembly GCA_913055855.1. Taxonomy (GTDB): domain Bacteria; phylum Pseudomonadota; class Alphaproteobacteria; order Kiloniellales; family Rhodovibrionaceae; genus CAJXKW01. The sequence continues at coordinate 7,238 of CAJXKW010000118.1, forward strand.
ACCGGCTGCTCACCACCATCGGCTATCGGCTGGGCGGGCGCACGGTCTACGCCCTGGAGGGGAGCATCTTCGTCGCCGGTGCGGCGGTGCAGTGGCTGCGCGACGGCCTGGGCCTGGTGCGCACGGCCGCGGAGACGGAAGACCTCGCGCGGCAGGCCGATCCGGAGAGCGGCGTCTACATGGTGCCCGCGTTCGTCGGTCTGGGCGCGCCCTACTGGGATTCCGGCGCGCGCGGCGCGCTGCTCGGGCTGACGCGGGCCTCGGGGCCGGCGGAGATCGCCGCGGCGACCCTGGACGCGGTGTGCTATCAGACACGCGACCTGATGCAGGCGATGGCCGCCGACCGGTCGGACGTCCAGGGCGAGGCAGGGATGAGCGCGCTGCGCGTGGACGGTGGCATGGTCGCCAACGACTGGTTCCTGCAGCGCCTTGCCGATCTCATGGGCCTGCCCGTGGAGCGGCCCGAGGTGACCGAGACCACGGCCCTGGGCGCGGCCTGCCTCGCCGGGCTGAGCACCGGGGTGATCGACGGCGAGTCGGGCATCGCCGGCCTGTGGCGGCGCAACGCCCGGTTCGAGCCGCAGATGCCCGCGCGCGAGCGCCAGCAGCGCTATGCCGGCTGGGTGGACGCGGTGAACCGCGTGCGTACGACAGGGTGAGCCGGCGGGCCTAGCCCCGCCGCTCGACCATCTTCTGCTTGATTTGGGCGATGGCCTTGGCCGGGTTCAGGCCCTTGGGGCAGGTGCGCGTGCAGTTCATGATGGTGTGGCAGCGGTACAGCCGGAACGGGTCCTCGAGCGCGTCCAGGCGCTCGCCCGTTGCCTCGTCGCGGCTGTCCGCGATGAAGCGGTAGGCCTGCAGGAGCACCGCCGGGCCCAGGTAGCGGTCGCCGTTCCACCAGTAGCTCGGGCAGGAGGTGGTGCAGCAGAAGCACAGAATGCACTCCCACAAGCCGTCGAGCTCTTCACGCTCCTCCGGCGACTGCGGGCGCTCGCGCTGGGGCGCCGGGGTGTGCGTCTTCAGCCAGGGCTCGATCGAGGCGTACTGCGCATAGGCGTGCGTCAGGTCGGGCACGAGATCCTTGAGCACCGGCATGTGCGGCAGCGGATACACCTTGACCGCGCCGCGCACCTCGTCGATCGGCGTGATGCAGGCCAGGGTGTTGCGCCCGTTGATGTTGAACGCGCAGGAGCCGCACACGCCCTCGCGGCACGAGCGCCGGAAGGTGAGGGTGGAATCCACCTCGTTCTTGATCTTAATGAGCGCGTCCAGAACCATCGGCCCGCAATTGTCCAGGTCGATGGTGTAGGTGTCCGTGCGCGGATTCTCGCCGCTGTCCGGATCATAGCGATAGACCTTGAAGGTCTTGGTGCGGCTGGCGCCGTTGGCGGCGTCCCAGGTCTTGCCGGGCTTGATTTTCGAGTTGCTGGGCAGGGCGAATTCGACCATGCGACTATCCTCGGACTGTCGTCGGACCGCCGTTCATGTGTGATCCGGCGGCTTGTGCCTTGGGCACGAAGCCGCCCTGCACGATCCGAAAGCGGTAGAGTAGGGCGGCTTCGCCGCGCCGGCGGCAAGCCGCCGCCAGGTCAATACACCCGCGCCTTGGGCGGGATCGCCTGGACCTGATTGGTCAGCGGGTTCATATGCACAGGCCGCTGGTCCAGCGCAACCTGCCCCTGGTGGTCGCACCAGGCGATGGTGTGGTGCATCCAGTTGTCGTCGTCCCGGTCGGGGAAGTCCTCGCGCGCGTGCGCGCCCCGGCTCTCCTGCCGGTTCGCCGCGGCGGCGACGGTGACCACGGCCTGGCTGAGCAGGTTGTCCAGCTCCAGCGTTTCCACGAGGTCGGAGTTCCAGATCATCGACCGGTCGGTCACGCGCAGGTCGCTGCGCTTCTTGAACGCCCGATCCAGCTTGGTCTGCCCCTCGGCCAGGATCTCGCCCGTGCGGAAGACGGCGCAGTGGTCCTGCATCGTCTTCTGCATCTCCAGGCGCAGCTCCGCCGTGGGGGTCTCGCCCTTGGCGTGGCGCAGGCCGTCCAGGCGGTCCAGCGCGAGTTCCGCCGAGTCCCCGGGCAGCGGCTTGTGCGATTCCTTCGTGTCGATCAGTTCGGCGCAGCGCAGCGCGGCGGAGCGGCCGAACACCACGAGGTCCAGCAGCGAATTCGAGCCCAGGCGGTTGGCGCCGTGGACGGAGACGCAGGCGGCCTCGCCCACGCTCATCAGCCCCGGCACGACCGCGTTCGGATCGCCGTCGCGCTTGGTCAGCACCTCGCCCGAATAGTTCGTCGGGATGCCGCCCATGTTGTAGTGGCAGGTGGGCAGCACCGGGATGGGCTGCTTGGTCACGTCGACGTTGGCGAAGATCTTCGCCGTCTCCGCAATGCCGGGCAGGCGCTGCTCGATCACCTTGGGGTCGAGGTGCATCAGGTTGAGGTGGATGTGGTCCTTGTTTGGCCCGACGCCGCGGCCCTCGCGGATCTCCAGGGTCATCGCACGGGCCACCACGTCGCGACTGGCCAGGTCCTTGGCCGTGGGCGCATAGCGCTCCATGAAGCGCTCGCCCTCACTGTTGGTGAGGTAGCCGCCCTCGCCGCGCACGCCCTCGGTGATCAGGCAGCCCGCGCCGAAGATGCCCGTGGGGTGGAACTGCACGAACTCCATGTCCTGAAGCGGCAGGCCGGCGCGCAGCACCATGCCGTTGCCGTCGCCGGTGCAGGTGTGCGCGCTGGTGCAGGAGAAGTAGGCGCGGCCATAGCCGCCCGTGGCCAGGATGACCTCCTTGGCGCGGAAGCGGTGGATCGTGCCGTCGGCCAGCGACCATGCGACCACGCCGCGGCACGCGCCCTCGTCCATGATCAGGTCGAGGGCAAAGTACTCGATAAAGAACTCGGCGTTGAAGCGCAGCGCCTGCTGATACAGCGTGTGCAGGATCGCGTGCCCCGTCCGGTCGGCGGCGGCGCAGGTGCGCTGCGCCGTGCCCTGACCATAGTGTGTGGTCATGCCGCCGAAGGGGCGCTGGTAGATGTTCCCCTCCGGCGTCCGCGAGAACGGCACGCCGTAGTGCTCCAGCTCGACGATGGCGGGCACCGCCTCCTTGGACATGTATTCGATGGCGTCCTGGTCGCCCAGCCAGTCGGAGCCCTTGACGGTGTCGTACATGTGCCAGCGCCAGTCATCCTCGCCCATGTTGCCCAGCGCGGCGGAGATACCGCCCTGGGCCGCGACGGTATGGCTGCGCGTGGGAAACACCTTGGAGATGCACGCGGTCTTCAGGCCGTTCTCGACGCAGCCCAACGTGGCGCGCAGGCCGGAGCCGCCGGCGCCGACAACGACCACGTCGTAGTCGTGATCGATGATGGGATACGCCGTGTCGCCGATGCCGGGCGCGGGCCAGGGCCGGCCGTGGCCGTTCGCCCGGGCGTCACCGTTGGGGCTGCCGTTGCCGGCTCGGGTCGTTGTCATGTCTGCCTCATGCGCCGAAAAGGATGGACAGGACCGCCAGTACGCCGGTCAGGCTCAGCACGATGGCGAGCGCCTTGATGGCGATGATGGCGCCGAATTTGGTGGCCTCGTGATGGACGTAATCCTCCACCACCACCTGCAAACCCAAATGGGCGTGATAGAACACCGTGGCGATCAGCAGGATCAGCAGGCCCGCCACCAGGGGCGAGCCGATCCAGGCCCGCACGGTGACGTAATCCGCACCGGTCATGGCGACCATCGAGGCGACGAACCACACCACCAGCGGAATCAGCGCCAGCGCCGAAAGCCGCTGGGCCCACCAGTGCGTCGTCCCGTCCTTCGCCGAGCCCAGCCCGCGCGCACGAGCCATGGGCGAGCGCATCGACGTCATCGTCTTCTCCCTTTTGGCCGGGTCTAGAGCAGCGCCAGACCGGCGCCCCACGCACCGGCCGTGAGCAGTGCAGCGACGACCAGCACCGCGATCCCGCTGCGGTAGACGTTGGCCAGCTCGAAGCCGTAGCCGGCGTCCCAGAACAGGTGCCGGATGCCGTTGCACAGGTGGTAGAACACTGTCAGCGACCACCCCGCCAGCAGCACATAACCCACGGGCGAACCCAGGAAACCCTGA
>CAJXKW010000119.1 GCA_913055855.1 uncultured Limimonas sp.
TGGGTGAAGCTCTGGTCGAGTTCCTTGACGAATTCCTGAAGGCGACGCTGCTGGGTGTCGACAGCCTCGGTGATCTTGCCGAAGGCTTTCTCCAGATCCTCGTCTACCTGCTCGAAGCGGCTTTGATAGCTTTCCCAGCTCTGCTTGAGGCGCTCGGACACGTTGCTGAGGCTTTCCGAGAGGCTCTGGGCCGTCTCCACGGCGGCGTTGAGCTGCCGGGTTGCCTCGGTGATCGTCGTCTCGGCCTGTTGTGTGGTCTGCGCCAGCGTCCGGCCGGCTTCCTGCCAGGGCTGAACACCGTCGCGAAGCTGGCTCGTCGCCGTCTGCAGGTTCTGCGAGACCGCCTTTTCCTGCGCGACGATGTCGTCGAACGCCTGGGCCTGCGTGCCCAGTGAGGCGTCGACCTGCTGCAGGCGCTCGCTCAGGCGCGCAACGCTGGACTCCATGGACGTCACGGCCGTTTCGAGCTGCTTGCGCACGTCCTCCGCCGTCCGGGTCGAGGCCTTGGCGTTGGCTTCGGCCGATTCCTGGAGGGAGCGTGCCGCCGTCTCGACGTTGTCGGCGAAGGCGCGCGATGCGGACTGGCCCTGCGTGGCGAGATTCTGGGCGGCCGCTTCGCTTTGTTCGGCGATGCGGCCCAGGGTCTGTTCGAGTTCCGAGGTGATGCTGGCGCCGGCTTCGTTGACCTGCGTGCGCATTTGCTGGACGAGGTCCGAGACGGCACTCGACATCTCGCGCATGGTTGAATCCAGGCGCTCCGCCCCCTCGGCCATCCGGCGGGCGAATTCGTCGCTGCTCGAATCCATCGAGCCCTGCATAGCGCTGAGCGTGCTCTGTAGGTTCTCCAGCGTCTCGGAGATCGCCTTCATGTGTGCGCCGGTGCTGCTCTCCAGCGTGTTGGCGAACTTATCGACCATGGCGTCGACGCCTTCGGTGTTGCGGTTCACGATGGCGTCGCTGGTCTGCTGAACCGCATCGGTAACGGGCTGGAGGGCGCTCTGCAGCGCTGGCGGCAGGTTTTGATTGAGGTTTTCGTTGATGCTGTTGCCGATGGTGAACGCCACCTCGCTGTTGATTTTCTTGGTCTCGGCGAGCTGCTCCTGTTCGAGGTCGCGCATCTCCGCAAAAATCGCCTGTGGGGTCACGAAATGCATCTTGCTCTCGACCGCGTCGGCGAACTTCACATAGGCATTCTCGATGAGCTGAGAATACAATCGGAAGACGATCGAGAGAAGAATGGACATTGCCAGACCGGCCACGGAGGTCCAGAACTTGAACGTGGCGGCTTTCAGAAGCTTCTCCAGCCCAGTGATCGCCTCGTCAATATTGCCACCCACGCTCGCGGTGGCAAAGTTCAACGCCGCGATCAGGCCCACAAACGTCAGTAACAAGCCCACGCCGACAAAATAGTTGGGCAGATGGGGCATGAACCGCAGCGCAAGGTTGTGGTCCTGTAGATGCTGCGCATTGATGAAGCTGTGCGGGCGCACCGTGTTGCGCACGACCGGTGGGTTCGTCTCCGGCTCCAGGACGGTTTCCCGGAACTCACGCCATGCGTGGCCGATGAGCCCGTCGCGCTCCAGCTTCTGGGAGACCCGGTCGAAGTCTTCTGCGAAGCGCTGTTCGTCCGGGTATTCCGTGACCCATTTACGCTTGTTGCGTAACCCCAGCAGAATCGGCAAAACGAGAAACAGGAAATATGCGATCGCCAGAGCGATGCCGACCGCAATAATGCCCGCCGCAAGAATGAGCGGGAATTGCTTATCCTCGAATAGGCCGAAAATCCACTCGGCAACTATATTCATCAGGTTGGCGGTCGGGTCCGCGAAGACCCAGACTCCGGCAACTGCAGAGATTGACAACAGCAGTACGAGCAAAAATGCGGGAAAATGCTTCACGACCCCTCCGTCTGCGGTCCGCTCTGGCGGTCCTTCCAAGTATGACAGCCTGCGGTTTACCAGACGGATACCGTTTTAGAGAAAGGTGATCTTTTATGTAAATCCCGCACGCCCTGCACGAAGGTTCCGAAGTCGTACGACGACCGTGACCCTGTGCGCTTCGTCTGTGCGCTTTCCGAGTTCTTACAAGGAAGTGCGCTGAATGCCTCGCCAGCAGCGGCAGCATAGGTCGCGCGCAGGCGAGGGGCGTAGCCGCGTAAGGTCGCTGGGGCGCCGCCGTGACCGCACCGGTCCGACGGCGCCCGAGGCGGCATTCAGGCTTGTCCGATACCGCGTGTTTCGCCCCGGCGTGGCCGCGCCGCCCGCTGAAGCGGACCCGCGATGGCGTTGGTCCAGTCGGGGGAAGCGGCACGTGCCGCTACTCGCGCGACCCCGGACACGAACGGCACGTTAGCGCGCGGACCAGGTCGGGAAGACCGGCGACCCAGCAAAAGCACCGCCGCGCGCCCACGCGCGCAAGTTCCATCCGTTTGCATGTGCGGTCGAGCTGTGGTAAAGAGATATGGGAAAAGGGGCGGTGGCAGTCCCGTTGGGCGCCGTTTCTTCCGGCGCATTCACGCCGATGGCGAATTACTGGTCTCGAATCCCGGTGGGGACACCAGTTTTGCCATCTCCCGGCAAAACCGGAACCGTTTGGGGGTCGTCGCAATTCGACCCGCGGCGCCGCGTTAAGTTCCTTTCATGGGAAGCTTGGAACGGCGCAAGCGGGCACGCGCTACCGCCGGTACATCCGCTCCTCCTCGACAACCTCGGCATCCACGACCTCCGCGTCGTCGTGATGGGCGTGTTCGTGCTTTCCGCGCGCCCCGCCCAAGTCGTCGATGTCCACCTTCGCCGGCGGGCTTTTCGCGCCCAGGTCGTCGAGGTCGACCTTCGCCTGTGCGGCTTGGCCCGCGTCCTCGGGGCGCGCGTCCACGGGGGGCGCCGCCTGTGCGGATTCGGCCGGGCGGGGCTGGCGCCGCCGCCTGGGCCGGCGGAAGACGACCGTGAGGATGTTGTCGCTGTGCGTTAGATCTTCCGGCGTGACCTCCCGGTCCTCCGCGGGCACCGCCGTGTCCAGCTTGGCCGGGCGGAGCCCGCCCGCCGCGACGCGCGAATCCTCGTCGACGTAGAGATGCAGCGCGTGTTCGCCGACCAGGTCCGGCACTGCCACCGCGCCGCGCACGACCGTATGGCCCAGCCGCTGGGCCAGGCTTTCCGGCGCCGTGTTCAGCATCCGGGCAAACAGTCGCCGGATCGCGGACGTGTTGAGCACCGACTGGAGGGCCGGATCGTGCCGGATGCGTCGGCGGCGGAGCTGGATACGGATCTCCTGGCCGGTGAGCCGGATGACGCCCCGGAAGACCAGGATGATCGCCCCGACGACGAAGACGCCGGGCGACATGGGAAAGCCGATCGCCGCCAGGACGGCGGCGGTGCCGCAGTAAAGCGTGAGTTCCTGTTCCCAGTAATCGCCGTTGATGACCTCGCGGAACCCCTGAAACCCGAGCTGCTCCTCGGCGCGCCGGCGCGCCGCCGTGGGCATCTCGTGGTGCAGCGCGTCCCGGTCGAGCGGTCCGCCGCGCTGGTGCAGCGGTACGTCATCGGGCTGCAACCGGGCGAAGCGCATGATGAGCTGGGGCGACTTGATCTCGCCGCCGATGGCGAACACCGCGACCGGGTTCCCGCTGGCGTTGTCGGCCGGATACACCGCGATGTGGAGGTTCGCGTCGAAGGCCGCGACCATGGACATGTTGTCGCGCTTGAGCGCGTTCAGTGCGGCGCGCGCCGGGTTGCGCGCCGTGACGCGGTACCGGCGGGCGTTCGGCTTGAGACAGGTCTCGCCGCGGCCGACGGCGGCTTCCCACATCCGCGGTTCGCCGCGGTAGTGACCGTCACCGCGGTGAGATCCGGTGGTCATCGACGCGTCCATCCTCCCTCTGAAGGGCGTATCGTAAACCCGGAAAACAGAACATGAAGTTAAGCGTTGCGCCGAAGTCGGCGGAAATTTTGCAGCGCGGTCCGCGTCAAGCTTGATTGTTCGCGGCTGCGGAATCTGCTAGCCATCCCCGCACGGCGGCGCGCGCCCGCGCGTCCGGGGCGATCGGCGCCGCGCCGCTTCGGCCCACGGATTCCCGGTCACGCAAGGCAAAAGGACACCCGCGGTGAGCGACACCACCGGCGCCGAGCCGGAGAACACGGCTCCCGTCACGATCGAGGAAGAAATGCGGCGCAGCTACCTCGATTACGCCATGAGCGTGATCGTGAGCCGCGCCCTGCCCGACGTGCGCGACGGGCTGAAGCCGGTGCACCGGCGCATCCTCTACGCCATGAAGGAGGGCGGGTACGACTACAACCGCCCCTACCGGAAGTCGGCGCGCATCGTCGGTGACGTGATGGGGCAATACCATCCGCACGGCGACGCCGCGATCTATGACGCCATGGTGCGTATGGCGCAGGACTTTTCCATGCGCGTCCTGCTCGTGGACGGGCAGGGCAACTTCGGCTCCATGGACGGCGACCCGCCGGCGGCCATGCGGTATACCGAGGCCCGGCTCGCCCGGGTCGCCAGCGAGGCGCTGCTGGAGGACATCGACCGCGACACGGTCGACTTCCAGGACAACTACGACGAGACCACCAAGGAACCCACGGTCCTTCCGGCGCGCTTTCCCAACCTGCTCATCAACGGGGCGGGCGGCATCGCCGTGGGCATGGCGACAAACATTCCGCCGCACAACCTCGCGGAAGTGATCGACGCCTGCTGTGCCTATGTCGACGACCCCGGCATCGACGTTGCCGGGCTGATGGAGCACATGCCCGGCCCGGACTTCCCCACGGGCGGCGTTGTCGTCGGGCGCAAGGGGATCCGCGACGCCTTCCACACCGGGCGCGGCTCGGTGGTCATGCGCGGGCGCACGCACATGGAGGACCTGCGCGGCGACCGCAAGGCGATCGTGATCACCGAGGTGCCCTATCAGGTGAACAAGGCGCGCATGATCGAGCGCATCGCCGAACTCGTGCGCGAGAAGGGCATCGAGGGGGTCTCGGACCTGCGCGACGAAAGCGACCGGGAAGGCCTGCGCGTTGTCGTGGAGTGCCAGAAGGCGGCCCAGCCTGACATCGTCCTGAACCAGCTTTTCCGGCATACCCCGCTACAGAGCACCTTCGGCGTGAACATGCTCGCCCTCAACGAGGGCCGGCCGGAGATGCTTTCGCTCAAGGACGTGATCGCCGCGTTCGTGCGCTTCCGCGAGGAGGTGATCACGCGGCGCACGGCCTACGAGCTGGCGCGGGCGCGCGAGCGGGCGCACACCTTGGTCGGGCTTGCCGTGGCGGTGGCCAACATCGACGAGGTCATCGCGCTCATCCGGAATGCGGCCAATCCGGAGGAGGCGCGACAGGGCCTGCTGGCGCGTGCGTGGCCCGCAGAGTCCGTGGCGGACATGATCCGCGTCATCGACGAGCCCGGGCATACCGTGCGCGCGGACGGCACGTACAAGCTCTCGGCCGAGCAGGCGAAGGCCATCCTGGACCTGCGCCTGCACCGCCTGACCGGTCTGGAGCGCGAGAAGATCGATGGCGAGCTGCGCGAGATCGTCGCCAAGATCGAGGAATACCTGGCGATCCTGGGCTCGCGCGAGAAACTCATGGGCGTCCTGCGCGCCGAGCTGGTTGAGATCCGCGAGCGCTACGGCGAAGCGCGGCGCACCTCGCTTGAGGAAGGCGAGTTCGAACACGACGACGAGGACCTGATCCCGCGCGAGGAGATGGTCGTCACCGTCTCGCACGGCGGCTACGTCAAGCGCGTGCCCCTCTCCGCCTACCGGGCGCAACGCCGTGGCGGCAAGGGGCGCGCCGGCATGGCGACGCGCGACGAGGACTTCGTCGATCAGGTCTTCGTCTGCGACACGCACACGCCGGTACTCTTCTTCTCCTCGCGCGGCATGGCGTACAAGCTCAAGGTCCATCGGCTGCCCCAGGGCCAGCCCGCCTCGCGCGGCAAGCACCTGGCCAACCTTCTGCCGCTGGAAACGGACGAGACGATATCGACGTGCATGCCGCTGCCCGAGGACGAGGCCGCGTGGGAGAACATGAACGTGATTTTCGCCACGGCCACCGGGCACGTCCGGCGCAATAGCCTGTCCGACTTCGTCAACGTGAAGTCGAACGGCAAAATCGCCATGAAGCTCGCCGACGGCGACCGGCTGGTTTCCGCGCGCGTCTGCGATCCGGGCGACGACGTGCTGCTGGCGACCGCCGGCGGCAAGGCCGTGCGCTTTCCGGCGCGTGATGTGCGTCTGTTCAAGGGGCGCGAGTCCGTGGGCGTGCGCGGCATCAAGCTGGCCAAGGGCGATAGCGTGATCTCGATGTCCGTGCTGACCCACGTCGAGATCGACACCGAGGCGCGCGAGGAATACCTGCGTTATGCCGCGCTCAAGCGTCGGGCGGCCAGCGGCGAGGACGAAACGGCGCCGGAGCAGGTGGTCTCCAGCCTGTCCCGGGAACGCGTGACACACCTCGAGGCGAACGAGGAACTGATCCTTACGGTCGCGGAGGACGGCTTCGGGAAGCTGACCTCGGCGTATGAATATCGCATCACCAACCGCGGTGGGCAGGGCATCGTCAGCACCGACCTGGGGCGCAGCGGCGGCAGCAGCCGGGTTGCCGCGGCATTCCCGGTGAACCACGGCGATCAGCTCATGCTGGTTACCGACGGCGGCCAGCTCATTCGCTGTCCCGTCGACGGCATCCGCATCGCCGGGCGGAACACCCGCGGCGTTCGCCTGCTTCGCGTGCAGCCCGGCGAGCGCGTGGTTTCGGTGGCGCGCCTGGCGGAGCGCGACATCGACGATGCGGCGGACGGCGAGCGCGCGGACGGCGATGGCGCAGATGGCGACGGCGCAGAGGGCCACCGTGCGGAAGGTAACGGCGCACCCGGCGCCGCTGCGGGTACGGGCGATTCCGGCAACGGGGCCGAGGAGACATAAGCATGGCCGGCGGCACGAAGGGCGAAGACGGCCTGACGGGGGTTTATCCGGGAACCTTCGATCCCGTCACGCTGGGCCACATGGACATCATCACGCGGGCGACGAAGGTGGTCGACAAGCTGGTCATCGCTGTCGCTGGCAACGCGGGCAAGAGTCCGCTGTTCACCAGTGACGAGCGGGTGGGCATGCTGCGCGAAGAGGTCCAGGGCCTGAACACCAATGGCGCGGCGGTCGAGGTGCGGCCCTTTGATTGCCTGCTGATCAACTTCGCGCAGGATGTGGGGGCACAGATCATCGTCCGTGGCCTGCGCGCGGTCTCGGACTTCGAGTACGAGTTTCAAATGGCGTGCATGAACACGCGCATGAACCCCGACGTGGAGACCGTCTTCCTCACCGCCTCGGAGCGCCAGCAATTCATCTCCTCCCGGTTCGTCAAGGAAATCGGGGCGCTGGGCGGCGACATTACGAGCTTCGTCAGCCCCCGCGTCGCCGAACGGATCCACCGCCGCTTCGCCGATAACGGGACATTCATGTCGGGCCAGACGGCTGCCGATCACGCCTGATCGCTCGTTTCGCGACGCCCCCGGACCGCGCCGCGTTTTCATCCGCCTTGGCATTTGGTTCAGGGGGTGCCGCCCGTGCTCCCGGCCGCCTGTGCGGGCCGGGAATCTCGCGCCTTGACGATCGTAACAATATAACATAAACAACTTTGCGCAGGGCAGCGATCCGAGAGGAGGAGCAGGGCATGCCGACGCGATTCCGTCCGTATCTGTGTGCCGTTTTCGCGCTGGTGTTCGTGGCGGCGCCGCTGAGCGCGGCCCCGGCGGAGGTTCCTCGGGTGGTGACCACGATCAAGCCGGTCCACAGTTTGACCGCCGCGGTGATGGGCGAGCTGGGCGCGCCGCGGCTCCTGGTGGACGGCGCCCAGTCGCCGCATACCTACGACATGCCGCCATCCGATGCGTATGCGCTGGAGCGCGCGGACGTCGTGGTCTGGGTCGGGCCCGCGCTGGAGACCTTCCTGCAGCGTCCCCTGGAGAGCCTTGCCAGGAACGCCCACCACGTCCGGCTCCAGGATGCGCCGGGCGTCAAGCTGCTGCGCACCCGTGTGAGCGGGACCTGGGCTTCGGCGCACGCGGGTCACGCGCACGGCGGCGCGGATCGCGGTGGCGACGGGCATGCCGCGCACGGCGGCGCAGGCACGCCGGTCTCTGGGCGCGGCGATTCCGCCATTCCGTCTGATCGAATCGATCCGCACATTTGGCTCGACCCGGCGAACGCGCGCGCCATGGTCCGGGCGATCGCCGACGCCCTGGCCGAGGCGGATCCGGCGCACGCGGAGCACTACCGCGCGAACGCGGCCAAGACGCGCGAGCGGATCGCGGCGCTGGCCAAGGACATCGACGAACGGCTCGCGCCGGTTCGCGACATGCCCTTCGTCGTCTTCCACGACGCCTACCACTATTTCGAGCGCGCGTTCGGCCTGAATGCGGTGGGGGCGATCACCCTCAACCCGCAGCGCCAGCCCAGCGCCCGGCGCCTGCATGCCATCCGCAGCCAGATCCGCGATCTCGACGCCCGCTGCGTGTTCCGCGAGCCCCAGTTCGCCCCGGACCTCGTGGCCACGGTGCTGGAGGGCACGCCCGCCCGCGAGGGCGTGCTCGACCCGCTGGGGGCCGAGCTCGACGCCGGGCCCGAGGCGTACCCGACCCTGATGCGCCGTCTCGCGCAGTCGCTCCGGGATTGTCTCGGCACGTCGTGACCCCGAGGCGCCGGGCCGCTTTCAGGGCGCCGATCGGCCCCAAAGCCACAACGCTATAACGTTCAATCATCGGCCTCGGCCGAGAAGGGAGGAGGTATGTCCAAAAACGAGATCCGCGCCGTCGCCGTCGGGCTGTGTGCGGCGGCCGCGACACCCGCCGCCGGCCAGGATGGCGCCGGCAACGACGGCGCCCGGACCCTGGGCGACCTTGTCGTGACCGGCACGCCGGTCCAGACGCGGCCCAGCGATGCCCCGGCGGACATCGACGTCCTTTCGGGTAAGGAGAAGGATCGCCGTCAGGCGACGTCGCTGGGCGCCAGTCTCGATCACCTGGGCGGCGTGGAGTCCCTGGGCGCCGGGCCGCAGGTGGGCAAGCCGGTGATCCGCGGCTTCTCCGGCAACCGGGTGCGCGTGCTCTCCGACGGCATCGGCCTGGATCACCAGCAGTTCGGCGTGCGCCACCCGCCCAACGTCGATCCCTTCGCGGCGGAGAAAATCGAGGTGGTGCGCGGCGCGCAAAGCATCCTCTACGGCTCGGGCGCACTGGGCGGCGCGATCAACGTCGCGCCGGCGCGGCCGCCCAGCACCACACCCGGCAACACCACCGGCAGCGGGCGCACGCTGCTCGAATACCAGACCGGCTACGACCAGATCACCGGCGCCGCGAAGGCTCAGGCGGCGTACGGCCCGTTCGGCGTCGCCGCCAGCTTCACCGGGCGGGATTCGGGCGGCCTGGAAACGCCGCCGGGCGACGAGGCCCTGGACAGCGGCAATCCCAACGATCCGCTGGTGACCGGGAACGTGCCCTTCACCGACTACCGGCAGTTCAACGGGGACCTGAACCTGGGTTACATGACCGAATGGGGGCAGGTGACGCTGCGCTACGCGGCCTACCGCAACCAGCACAACCTGGTCGTTCCCGATCCGCCGAACCAGCCCGGGGAAAACCGGCCGCGGCCCGGCGGCGTGGGGCAAACGCTGGAGAACGACCTCGTGCAGCTCAAGGCCGACCTGGACGTCACCCCGACCTGGACCGTGCGGCCCAAGTTCGCCTTTTCCAGCAACCTGCGCGTCGCCAATCCGGGGCCGCCCGACCCGCAACCGCGCGAATTCCTGCCGGATGCCAGGGCCATCGACATCCGGCGCAACAACTGGACGGGCCGGCTCACCGGCGAGCACGGGCCGCTTTTCGCCGGCCTGCGGGGGCGCGTGGGCCTGGAGGTCGTCCGCGTGGACCAGGAATCCCGCGGCAGCACGGTCCTCACGCCGGGCGGCAACGTGACCAACGTGGCCGGCTTCGTCTTCGAGGAGCGGCGTTTCGGTCGGCTCACCCTCAACGCCGGGGTGCGGCTCGACTACCGCAAGGTCGCGGCCAAGCGCGGCAAGACACGGGATACCAGCGGGCTGCCTGCGGACGACGACCAGTTGACCAACAGCTATGTCACGCCCACCGGCTCCGTGGGTGCCCGCTACGCCGTGACCGACCGACTTTCCATCGCCAGCAATGTCTCGCGCGGATTCCGCGCGCCCAACCTTTTCGAACTCTACGCCAGCGGCGTCCACGGCGGCGTTGCCGCATTCCAGCGCGGCAATCCCGACCTCGACCCGGAGACCTCGATCAGCGCGGACGCCCAGATCCGCTGGCAGTCGGACTGGCTCACCGCCAAGGCGACCGGCTACGTCAACGAGATCTCGGACTACATCTTCCTTGCGGGGACGGGACAGACCACCTCCGGGGGCGTGCCCATCTTCCAGGTGTCGCAGCAGGACGCGCGCATCTACGGTGCGGACCTCACCATCGACGCCACCCCGCGGCCCTGGCTGAACCTGCGCGGGACGCTCGGCTACGTCGACGGCGAGCTGGATGACGGCACGCAGGTGCCGCTGCTGCCGCCGCTCAAGGCAAGCGGCGAGGTGAGCCTGCGCCAGAACCGCCTGGGCGTGTTCCGGGACGCGGACGTGACGCTGGGCGTCCGCTACGCGGACTCGCAGGAATCGGCCGGCCTGATTGAGCCCTTTGGGCAGTTCGACCAGCCGCCGCCGCCGTTCGGCACGGCCTCCACCGACGCCTATGCCCTGCTCGATGTCAGCGTGGGTGCACGCCTGGCGAAGACGGGCACGCGTCTGGACGTCGGCGTGAACAACCTGCTCGACACCGAATACCGGGATTTCCTGGACACCTACAAGAACATCACGCTGGGACCGGGGCGCAACATCACCCTGCGTCTGACCCAGCCGTTTTAAGTCGGGAGCTTCCGTCGGTTCGGCGGCGCGTCGGCGGTTGCGGGACGGGCATGGCCGACCCGCCACCCCGGCGCGCCGACAACCGGAATCATGTCACACAGACAGCTCGAAACGATGATGCCGGATTTCTCCATCCTTTTTGGCGACGGCGGCGTCCTCGCCCCGCTGCGCACGCTTGTCGAGGCCGGCGGGGCGGTGGTGACGCTGCTCCTGGCGATGTCGGTCGTCACCCTGGCCCTGGTGCTCGCCAAGGCCGCGCAGTTCGCCATGATTCGGGTCGGGAACACGCGCGACGTGGCGGCCGGCCTGTCCGCCTACCGCGCGGGCAATCCGCGGCAGGCGCTGGCGATCCTCGCC
>CAJXKW010000120.1 GCA_913055855.1 uncultured Limimonas sp.
GGATGGTCGTCGAGGTTCAGGCGCGCGTCGAACAGCTCCATCATCCGCGTCTCGATGACGTCGGGGAGCCGGCGGGTGACGACCACGACGGGCTTCTTTTTCTGCGCCATGGGTATCCTCTGCGCGGCAAGCCGGTTCCTTGATGAATCGAGGATGGTGCGTAGCAGCCCGGCGGTGGGTTGTCCACCCCGGTGCCGCGACCAGGCCGAAAGGCGATCGCGCGGGTACCGGCTTGACCGGGGATGCCGCGGGGGGCTAAGCCTGAAACCTCGAATCGCGGTCCCCCGCGGGGTTTGGGGCACAACGGACCGGAGTATGGATCCCTCACGCCGACACCCTGCGCGGGCGCTCCGGATGGGGCGCCGCCGGGCGGCCGCCCTTGCGCTTGCGCTGGCCGCGCTGACCGCGTCGAACGCGGCGGGTGCCCGATCCGAGGGCCGCGATACCGGTCTGCCCGTGCCGCGCTTCGTCTCCCTGCGCGCGGACACGGTGAACATGCGCGCCGGTCCGGGGCTGCGCTATCCCATCGACTGGGTGTTCAAGCGCCGCGGCCTTCCCGTGGTGGTGCTGCGCGAGTTCAACGCCTGGCGCAAGGTGCGCACCGCGGAAGGCACGGCGGGCTGGATTCATGCCGCCATGCTTTCGGGCAAACGGACGGTGCGCGTGGTCGGCCCGACGATGCGGGCCCTGCTCGCCGATCCGGGGGCGACGGCCGCAACCGTGGCCATGGTCGAGCCCGGCGCGATCGGCGATCTCGACGATTGTGACGGGAACTATTGCCGAATCGACCTGGGCGCGCACAGCGGCTGGATCGCCCGCGCCCACATCTTCGGGGTGCGCCGACAGGCCACCGGGAAGTGAGGCTCAGCCCTCGTCGTCCAGGCTCTCCAGCGCGCGGCGGAAACGGTCGACGTGGCTCACCTCCGCCTCGGAAAGGGCTTCCAGCCACTGCGCGATCGCCTCGAATCCCTCGGCCCGGGCGGTCGCCGCCATTTGCGGATAGAGGTCGCGGGCCTCTTCGGTCTCGCTGGCGATGGCGGAACGCAGGTTCGCCCGAGTGTCCCCGATGGGCTCGCCCGTCTCGGGATCACCCGCCTGCTCCAGGAAACGCAGCGTACCGTGCGCGTGGCTGGTCTCGCTCTCCGCGGTCGCCCGGAAGATTTCGGCGATCTCGCGCCGGCCTTCCTTCTCCGCATTCTGGGCGAAATACAGGTAGCGCCGGTTCACCTGACTCTCGTGGGCGAAAATACGCCGCAGGTTGACCTCGGTGCGTGAGCCCTTGAGCGCCGACATGCCGGATCCGCCCCTGCGCCGCGCTCAGCCCGTGCTGGTCCGGCCGGCGTTGTGACCCTGGTTCTCGCGCACGCGGATGATCACGTCCACCCGGTCGACCGAGGTCCCCGCCGGCGCCTCGGGCAGGTTGCCCAGTTCGACCTGATCGCCGGGGATATCGCGCAGGCTGCCGCTATCCTCGAAGTAGAAGTGATGGTGGTCGTCGGTGTTCGTGTCAAAGTAGGAACGCCCGGGCTCCACCACCACCTCGCGGAGCAGGCCGGCCCGCGTGAACTGGTTCAGGGTGTTGTAGATGGTCGCGAGGGACACGGGGATCTCCGCGGCCTTGGCCTCGCTGTGCAATTGCTCGGCCGTGACGTGCCGGTGGCCGTGGTTGAAGAGCAGCCGCGCCAACGCCACGCGCTGCTTCGTCGGGCGCAGGCCCACGCCCTTGACCCACTCGGCGACCTCGCTGGTGAAGCGTCTCTGACTCATGACCTTCGCCTGTCTTGTATCGCGTCAATTCCGCTCATCGTTCTTATATAAGATGCAAGGCGCTGCGTAAAAACCCTTTCCCCCGGTGCGCGCTTTTAGCGCGCTGCGCGCCGTTCCGCGGCGGCCGGACGGAACCGCCGATGCGCTACACCAGGAACGCGGGCGGTGACAATCGCTATCGCCCGCCTTCGCCGGGCGGTGGCCGCGCCCCCGTGCGCGGCGATGTCGTGCTTGCCTGACGCGGACCGATCTAGTAAGCCCCGGAGCCGGGGACGTTCGCAGACACTTGACCGTCTGCCCGGCACGACATGCGCGGACGGGGGCGCGCGGCAAGCGCGGCCCGTGCCGCGTGAAGCGAAAAGAAAACCGCGCCGGAGGCGCCATCGGTGACGATGAGTCAGCCCGACAGCGACCGCAAGAACCACTACGATTACGACGACCTTCTTCGCTGCGCCCACGGCGAGCTTTTCGGCCCGGGCAATGCGCGCCTGCCGTTGCCGCCGATGCTGATGTTCGACCGGATCGACCGGATCGTCGAGGACGGCGGGGAAAACGGCAAGGGCGAGGTCGTGGCCTCGCTCGACATCAAGCCCGATCTGTGGTTCTTCGATTGCCACTTCGAGAGCGATCCGGTCATGCCCGGGGCGCTGGGCTTGGATGCGATGTGGCAGCTCGTCGGCTTCTTCCTGGGCTGGATGGGCGCGCCGGGACGCGGCCGCGCCCTCGGTGTGGGCGAAGTCAAGATGTTCAATCAGGTCTTGCCGACGGCGAAACAGGTCGTGTACCGGCTCAACTTCAAGCGGGTCATCATGCGCAAGCTCGTCATGGGCATCGCCGACGGGCGCATGGAGGTCGACGACGAAGCCGCCTACGAGGCGAAAGACCTGCGTGTGGGCCTGTTCACGGCGCCGGAAACGGCCGCCCAAGGCGCCTGACCCCAGCGGCGGAGCGAGGCTGCAATGCGACGGGTTGTCGTCACGGGGCTGGGTGTCGTCTCCAGCATCGGCAACAATGCAAACGAGGTTCTGGATGCGCTGCGCACCGGGCGCTCGGGTGTGGTCTTCGCCGAAGAGCAGGCCGAGCGCGGTTTCCGCAGCCAGGTCCAGGGCGCCATCGACATCGACCTCACCCAACACGTGGACCGTAAGCTGCGCCGTTTCATGGGGGACGGGGCAGCCTATGGTTACGTCGCCATGACGGAGGCCATCGCCGACGCGGGCCTGGGCGCGGATCTGGTCTCGAACCCACGGACCGGCCTCATCATGGGTTCGGGCGGGCCGTCCACGTCGAATCAGGTGCAGGCCGCCGACATCGCGCGCGACAAGGGGGTCAAGCGCATCGGCCCGTACATGGTGCCGCGCTGCATGTCCTCCACGGTCTCGGCGAACCTGGCCACGGCCTATCCCATCAAGGGCGTGAGCTACTCCATCTCCTCCGCCTGCTCGACGAGCGCGCACTGCATCGGCAGCGCGGTCGAGCAGATCCAGTTGGGCAAGCAGGACGTGATGTTCGCCGGCGGCGCGGAAGAGGTCCACTGGACGCTGTCCATGCTCTTCGACGCCATGGGTGCGCTCTCCAGCAACTACAACGAGACGCCCGCGGTGGCCTCGCGCGCCTATGACCGCAACCGCGACGGGTTCATCGTGTCCGGCGGCGGCGGTGTCCTGGTGCTGGAGGAGCTGGAGCACGCCCGGGCGCGCGGCGCGCGCATCTATGGCGAGGTCGTGGGCTACGGCGCGAGTTCCGACGGCGACGACATGGTCGCACCCTCGGGCGAGGGCGCGGTGCGCTGCATGGAACTCGCCACGCAAGGGCTGTCCAAGGACGAGGTGAGCTACGTCAACGCCCACGGCACCTCGACACCCGTGGGGGACATCACCGAGCTGCGCTCGCTGCGCGAGGTCTTCGGCGAGCAGATACCGCCGGTATCCTCGACCAAGTCCATGACGGGCCATGCCCAGGGCGCGGCGGGCGTACAGGAGGCGGTCTACAGCCTGCTCATGCTCCACCACGATTTCATCGCCCCCTCGATCAACATCGAGACGCTGGACCCGGACGCCGAGGGCTATCCGATTGTCACGGAACGACGCGACAACGCGGGGCTGACCTGCGTCCTGTCGAACAGCTTCGGGTTCGGCGGCACCAACTGCACCCTCGCCTTCCGGCGCGTGGAGGCGTAGACGAACGCGCGCCCGGCCGACACGCGTGGCCGGGCATGGCATGGAAAGGAACGAGCCGAGGATGAGCGCGACTGGGGGACTGCTGGCCGGTCGCCGCGGCCTGATCATGGGCGTGGCCAACGACAAGTCGATCGCGTGGGGCATCGCGCAGGCGGCCGCGGACCAGGGCGCCGAGCTGGCGTTCACCTACCAGAACGAATCCTTCGGCCGGCGGGTGCGCCCGCTTGCCGAATCCGTGGGGAGCGAGCTGCTCATCCCCTGCGATGTCAGCGACGACGGCGACCTCGACCGCGCCTTCGCCACGCTGCGCGAATCCTGGGACACCCTGGATTTCGTGGTCCACGCCATCGCCTACTCGGACAAAAGCGAACTCAAGGGCCGGTACGTCGAGACGTCGCGCGAGAACTTCCGGCACACGCTCTCGATCTCGGCGTATTCCTTCACCGGGGTGGCGCAACGCGCCATGGCCATGATGCCCAACGGCGGCAGCCTGCTCACCCTGACCTACCTGGGCGCCGAGCGGGTGACGCCCAACTACAACGTTATGGGCGTGGCCAAGGCCGCCCTCGAGGCCTCGGTGCGCTACCTCGCCGCGGACCTGGGCCCGCACGGCATCCGGGTCAACGCGCTTTCGGCCGGCCCCATGCGCACCCTCGCCGGCTCGGCGATCGCCAATGCGCGCGAGACCTTCCGCTGGAGCGCGGAACAGGCGCCGCTGCACCGGCACACCAAGCTTTCCGAAGTGGGCCAGTCGGGGTTGTACCTGCTCTCCGACCTGAGTGTGGGCGTGACCGGCGAGGTGCACCACGTGGACTGCGGCTACCACAGCATCGGCATGCCGCACCCCGACCGGGTCAATTCCGAACCCGCGGGTGAGGGCTCGACGTAACCCGACGGGGCGTCACTCCGCCGCCGGCGCCGGGGGCACGAGTTCGGGCAACGGCCGGCGGGCCCACGGCGCCACCTGGTCGGGTGCGTCGGTGATGACGCAGTGCACGCCCCAGGCACGGAAGGTGCGCGCCTCCGCCGGTTCGTTGACGGTATAGACGCCCAGCCGCGTGCCCGCTTTCACGATCGTCTCCACCCGCTTGGCCGTGAGGTGCTTGCGGCTCACGTGGAGGATGTCGCTCTCCAGTTCCTCCAGCGCCTGGCGCCACTTGCGCGGCGGCCGGATGGTGATGAGCGCGCGCGGAATGTCCGGCGCGAGCGCGTGCGCACGGCGCAGCGATGCGGTCATGAACGAGGAAATCAGCGGCGTGGGCGCGGACGCCGGCCAGGCCCGCCGGAGCGCCGCAACCACGCCCTCGGCCGTCGCGACCTCGCGGTTGGGCGGCGGCTTCATCTCGATGTTGGGAACCAGATTCAGGCGCAACATGAGCGCCAGCGCCTGCTCCAGCGTCGGGACGGTCGCGCCCGGCAAGGCCGGCTCGCCCCGGCTGCCCACGTCCAGCCCGGCCAGTTCAGCGGCGGTGAAGGAATCCCCCCGCTTGCGCAACCCCGCCGTGCGGCGCAGCAGATAGTCGTGGTGCAGGACGGCCACGCCGTCCCGGCTGAGCATGGCGTCCACTTCCACCCAGCGGCAGCCCGCGCGCGCGGCCGCCTCGATCCCGGCAAGCGTGTTCTCGGGCGCCAGCGCCGCGGCGCCGCGGTGTCCCATGAGCTGGGGATAGTCGATTCTCATCCGCTCGTCCTGCGTCCGGCGGGCGTCCTTCCGGCATTCCAGATGGGAACGCGCGCGCAGCATCCAACGGGCGACACCGCAAATGCACCGGTCTTGTATCAATCCCCGATGATCTGGCGCCGGATCGGCATTGTTGCCGGATTTCTGGCCGGGGCCGCATGGGTCGCGGCCGTCGCCTGCGGCGGCGCCGGGCGCGCCCTCGCCGAACACCGGTATGGCCGAGCGTGCCGCCGGTGTCGAGACGGGCGATCTGCCGCCCCGGCGCCGCGACACCCCGCGCGACGGGACCGCGCTGGCGTATCGCCACCATCGCAGGGGCGCGGACTTGCCGCACGGATGTGCCGTTCCGGTGCACAGCGCCACGGGCAGCGCGCGCAGCCGACACGGGGTCGATCCGCCTGTCTGCGCGCGTTGACGGATCGCCCCAGCCGAGACCGATCGCCCGGCTACGATGGCGCGAGCCGGTATCGGATAGATCGGTCAGTGGCGCGTGCGCCGGGTTCGGCGCCATCATACGGCCCCGTACGCACGAGCCAGGCCCACCCCGTAGCCGATCCAGCCGCCGGGTCCGCCCTATACCGGCGGGGCGCCCCTTGCACGATCGATGCGCCTCGGGCTATGCGCGCAGCCATCATGCCCGATCTGGCCGTTCACGATTTCATCACCGCGCTCGCCCTCGTGCTCGTCTTCGAAGGGCTCTCGCTGGCGATCATGCCGGGGGCGGTGTACCGCGCGCTGAGCCAGCTCGCCCTGCTGCCGCGCGAGGCGCTGCGCTGGATGGGCGTGCTGATGCTCTTCATGGGTGTCGTGGTGATCTACTTCGTCCGCGGCTGATGCCGCCGAGTGCCGCAAAATCGCCACGATAGCCGGGGATGGTTCGGCACTCACGGGCCAGCGTTGACATCGCCGCACCCTAAGCCACACTCGATATGGCGATGGGCAGCCGCGCGCGTGCCGGCCCCGAACCAAGACGTCCCACGGAGCGTTCGATCTTGACCCGATTCCTGCCGTCCCGCGCGCCGCACCCGGGCGTGCGCCGCGCCTGTCTTTCCGCCGTCGCCGCCGTGCTCGCGCTGGCGCTGGTGATTCCCGGAACCGCGCGCGCTGCTGAGCGGCCGGACACTTTTGCCACCCTGGCGGACGACCTCCTGCCCACGGTGGTCAACATCTCCACGACCCAGAAGGTCGACGAGGACGACGCCCGCCAGAAGTTCGAGGAATTCTTCCGCGAGTTCTTCGAAAAGCGCGGCGAAGGCGGCGAGCCGCCGCAGCATCCCCGCCGCCGGCCGTCATCCCTGGGCTCGGGCTTCGTCATCGATTCGGCGGGCTACATCGTCACCAACAGCCACGTGATCGCCGACGCCGACGAGATCACCGTGCGCTTCCACGACGACACCACCAAGAAGGCCGAAATCGTCGGCCGGGACGAGAAGACCGATCTCGCCCTGCTCAAGGTGACCACCGACAAGCGGCTCCAGGCCGCGGAGTGGGGCGATTCGGAGGAAACGCGCATCGGCGACTGGGTGCTCGCGATCGGCAATCCGTTCGGCCTGGGCGGCACCGTTACGGCCGGCATCGTCTCCGCGCGCTCGCGCGACATCAATGCCGGACCGTACGACGACTTCCTCCAGACCGATGCGGCCATCAACCGGGGCAACTCGGGCGGCCCGATGTTCAACACCGACGGCGATGTCATCGGCGTCAACACGGCGATCTTCTCGCCCTCCGGCGGGTCCATCGGGATCGGCTTTGCCATCCCCTCGGCGATCGCCGAGAACGTCATCAACCAGCTCCGCCAGACTGGTGACGTGCAGCGGGCCTGGCTGGGTGTGCGCATCCAGTCCGTCACCCCCGAACTGGCCGAGGGTCTGCGCCTGGAAGATCCGCGCGGCGCGCTCGTGGCCTCGGTGTCCGACGGCGGGCCGGCGGCCAGCAGCGGCATCCGGCAGGGCGACGTGATCCTGCGCTTCGACGGCCGGACGGTCGAGGAGATGCGCGAGCTGCCGCGTATGGTGGCGGAGACGCGCATCGGCAAGGCGGTCGATGTCGTGATCTGGCGCAAGGGCGAGCGCCGAACCGTCCAGGTCGAGCTGGGCAAGCTCCAGGACGAGAAGGTCGCCAGGTTCCGCTCGGAGGAAAGCCGCTCGCAGGACGAAACCGGCGAGCAGACGAAGCGCCTGGGCGCGCTGGGGCTCGATCTCGCGCCGCTGACCGACGGGGCGCGCAACCGCTACGACCTGAGCGCGCAGGCCAAGGGCGTGGTCGTGACCGGCGTCGAGGGCAGCGGCACCGCCGCCGATAAAGGGCTGAACGAAGGCGACGTCATCGTCGAGGTGGACCAGCAGGAGGTCAGCAGCCCGGACGAGGTCGCCGAGCGCGTCGCCGCCGCCCGCCGCGAGGGCTATCGCGTGGTCACGCTGCTGGTGTTCACGAACGGCGACTACCGCTGGGTGGCCGTGGAGATCGGCAAGGGCTGAGGCCGAACCACCACCCGCGACTGCGGACGATGCGCGCGGCGGTGTCCCACGGGATGCCGCCGCGTTTTCATGCGCCCCGGCGTTCGAGAACGTGGAAGCTGTAGGGCACCGGATTGCGCGCGTCGGCGTCGTGCGCCTCGCACCACGTCTCGGTCCAGTCCTCCCAGGCGATCGCGGGCAGATGCGTATCCGCCGGATAGCTGGCGTGGACACGCGTGAGATACAGGCGCCGGGCGCGCGGCAGCGCCTGCGCGAACACGCCCGACCCGCCAATCACCATGACCGTCGCGCCCGGCGCCTGTTCGCGTGCGACAGCCAGGGCCGCGTCCAGCGAACCGGCCGTGCGCGCGCCCGCAAAGGCCCGATAGTCGGGCTGGGCGGTAACCACGATATTGGCGCGGCCGGGTAGCGCGCGGCCGATGGACTCGTGCGTGCGCCGCCCCATCACCAGGGGACAGCCCATGGTGACGCGCTTGAAGAACGCCAGGTCCCCCGGCAGGTTCCAGGGCAGCGCACCGCGATAGCCGATGCCACCGGCCTCGTCGGCGGCGACGACGAGGGCGATCTCGGGGGTGTCGCTCTGAAGAGCCATGGGTCGCGGACTCCGGCGTTGCAGCCTGCGCAACCTCGGCCATGAGTCCCCGGCAGGCAAGACCCGCCCGGCCGGCGGGGGTGCACACCCCTATTCCGTCCCGGGCCGTGCGATGATGTAGCGGTTGGGGTGGTCGGTCTCGGTGCGCCCGTCGATCTCGCCCGGCGCCAACCCTGCCAGGACCTGCCGGACGTCCGCGATCACCGCCTCGCGCAGCCGGTAGTACTGGTGGTTGGCGTGGAGGAATTCCGTCGAATCGACGTGGCGGCAATCCACGGCGATGACCTTCTCGTCCACGGCGTCCATATCCTTCGGCCCCATCTGGCCCAGCCGGTCCGGGTTGAGCTTGGTGGTGTCGCTGATCACCAGGGCCCGGTCGTCCTTGCTGTGATAAACGTGCACCGCGTTGCCCAGGCGTGGCAGCAGGGCCAGCTTCGCCGAATCCGCCAGGGCATCCGCGTCCTCGTCCGCCGCCATCAGGAAGATGTTGTCGAACACCGAGGGCAGGCGATCGGCGCCGCGTTCCGCGATCAGGCCCTGGAGGCCGTGGCGGAGCGTCCAGTTGCCCATGCTGTGCGCCACCAGATGAATGCGGTTGGGGCACGGCGCGTGCCGCTGGCGGGCCGCGTCGTCGCGCTGGCGCCGATTCTCGCGCGCCTCGGTCACCAGGAAATCGCACAGGCGCAGGAACAGGCGCGCCAGGGCGTCGCCCGAGCGGGCGGCGTCGCCGCGGTCACTGATGTAGGAGACGAAGGGAATGCTGCGCCCGTTCGCCGGCCAGGAAAACGCGAACACGACCGGCCGGCGCGCCTGGCCGTCCTTGCCCGTGATCAGGTATTTTTCGGCCAGTTCCGCGGCGCGCTCCGGGGCGGTCTCGAAATCCGCGGCGAATCCGTGAATGAGCACGATCAGGTCGCGCCCGTCCTCGCGAATGCGCCGCTTGATCTCGGCGAAGATCGCGTGCGAGCCCAGCTTGACCTCGGGATCGGTATCATCGCCGCCGCCGGCGGCCGTCTCGGCGGCGACCTCGGTGTGCGAGAGCTTGTAGCCCCCATCCGCGTTCGTGACCACGGCCTTGCCCACGCGGTAATAGGCCGCGCCTTGCCGATGAAATGTGGTGCCGAACGGCGGCCGCTCGTCGGGCAGGTGGTCCCGGTTCGTGGCGAAAAAGACCTCGATCGTGTCGGACATGGTGATCGGCTCCCCCTCGGCGATTACCCGGTATGCGCGGAAATGAATCCGCGGATTTCGCGCATGAGTATGCCGTTCTCGGGTACCGCGTACGGCAGTGGGGATTCGGCGTAGGCCCTTCGAAGCAGCCCGACAGGCAACGCGAGGTGGTGGCAACCGGGGCGAAGCGGTGGCCGTTGACGGGCGTTTCGGTGATGTTATAACCTCGCACAACGATTGCCGGATCAGCCGAGGAGTCCGCACCATGACCGAGGGTTCGCGCCCCGCCCGTGACCAGCACGAGACCGCCGAAGCCGAGCACGCGACCTGGACGGCGGAGCACATGCGCGCGCTCTCCGTCCTGCGCCACGCCGAGGCCGAGCTTCTCGCGCACGAGGCGGCGATCCACCGCCACCGCCGCGAGATCGCCGAGCACGAGCAGACCGAGCGGGAGACCGCCGCCATGAACGCCGCCCATCAGGACATGCAACGGGCCCACGCCGCCGCCCGCCCCGAGCACAGGGCGCTGGTCAAGGCGATCTTCGACCTGGAGCGGTATCTGTAACACCAGGCCGGCCTCATGGGCACGGCACCGACACCTCACACCGCCACCGGCGCCTTGATGGCCGGGTGCGGGTCGTAGCCCTCGAGCGCAAAGTCGTCGATGGTGTAGGCGTCGATGCTCTCGGGCGTGCGTGTCAGGCGCAGCGTGGGAAGCCCGGTGGGTGTGCGCACGAGCTGTTCACGCGCCTGTTCGGCGTGGTTCCAGTACAGGTGCACGTCGCCGCCCATCCAGACGAACGCGCCCGGCGTCAGCCCGGCCTGCTGCGCCAGCATCGCCTGGAGCACGCTTGCGCCCACCCAGTTGAACGGCACGCCCAGCATCAGGTCGCAGCTTCGCTGGAACATCAGGCTGTTGAGCCGGCCGTCCGAGGTGACGTGGTACTGGTACACCATGTGGCAGGGCGCCAGCGCCATGGCGTCCAGCTCGCCCACATTCCAGGCATGGAAGAGCATGCGCCGGCTGCTCGGGGTGTGGCGCAGGCTTTCCAGCACATCGGCGATCTGATCGTGCTCGCGCCCGTCCGGCCCCAGCCAGCGCCGCCACTGCTTGCCGTAGACCGGACCGAGATCGCCCCAGCGCGCGGCGAACTCCGGGTCGGCCAGGATGCGCCCTTCGAAGCTCTCGCGGTCGATCGCTTCGCCGGTCGCCCGGCGGTATTCGGCCAGCGGCCAGTCCGTCCAGATTCGCACGTTCGCCTGGAGCAGCGGGCGGAT
>CAJXKW010000121.1 GCA_913055855.1 uncultured Limimonas sp.
TCACCTCTACGACGAAACCGAGTGTTGGAACTTCTTCAAAGCCACCGGCTATGTGGACGAATAAGTGTACGATGCTCCAGGGGCCGAAACGCCGCAACTGAATAACTCGTACTGGCAGCGAGCAAATCCTGTTTATTGCGTCCAGATCGCAATCGGCGGCTCGGAGTATTATGTCGTTCGTGATGAGAAATACTTTGGTGTATTTGATGCTCAAAAGAACCTTCTGTCCAGGCATGTTGGCGTCGGGGGAAAGAACGGCATTGCCGATTTCATAAATGATTTGCTTGGTTTTGATGTCGAGCTTGAGCGACAGGCAAATTCGCAACTGGGTCGTGCCGGGCCTGCATTTTATTTTCTGCCGTTTTATGTCGACCAGGATGAAGGCTGGACGTCGAGCTGGGGCTCTTTCGTGGGCCTTAGGCAATTCAAAAACTACCGCAAGAATATGATCGAGTACCATCTCGGTGTGCGGCCCCAGAGCTATTATGATGCGAAGAAGCGTGATCTGGAGCTTCAGGACAAACTTTCTGCTGTGGAGAAAGAACGGCTGTCCTTGAAGGCGGCCCGTGATTCCGTCCGCAAGCGGAAGCAACGAACCCAGGTGGATTTGGACCCGGCTGCATTCCGGGCTGAAATGGAAGCGGCCGTTGATCAATACAATGTTGTTTACGCCGAGCAGCAGAATGTGTTGGCGCGTCTGAAAGAACTCCGGAACGAGAGGAATTCTATCGATACCGAACTTGATGTTTTGCGGCGTGGAATCGCTGAGCTCGAGGCCGATTATCGGTATGCGGAATCGCCGGACGTACCCGACCAGATCGACTGTCCAACCTGCGGGACGGAATTTACCAATTCGTTCGTGGAGCGCTTCGGCATACTCGATGATATCGACCATTGCCATGCGCTGGTCGACCAGTGGCTAAAACGGCGGAACGATGTATCTGGGCGGCTCGCAGAAGTTGAGAAAGAGTATGCGAACGTTTCATCGAGGCTCTCGGAAGTGGATGCGCTTCTGCAGAGAAAGAAGGAGAACGTCACGCTATCAGAGCTTATCGCGTCCGAAGGTATGAAGGAGATGGTCAGTTCGCTGGACAGCGACATCAACGTGTATCTGGAACAGGAGCAGGCAATCCAGGCGGACATCGATGAGAATAATGAAGAGCTTAAGGTCGATAGCAAAAAGAAAAAGGCAATTGTCGAATATTATCAGGCCCGGATGAAAGAATTCCTGAACGCGTTGAATGTCAGCGTTCTGAGTGAAAACGACTACAAGACCCTTGATAAGCAGATTACGAATAATGCGCTTGGGAGTGATCGCCCGCGCGCCCTTGCGGCGCAATATTATGCGTTTTTGTATACGATGAAGAAATTCAATTCTTTTGTCTTGTGCCCAATGCTGATCGACTCGCCCTTCCAGCAGGAACAGGACCCAACGAACGAAGAAGCGATCATGCGGTTTCTCGTGTCGCGCCGCCTTGACGATCAACAGCTCATCCTTGGGACGGTCTCAATCGCGAATTTCGAGAAAAGCGATTTCCTGAAAGACGCATGGAACCCGCATTTCGAAGACAAGCTGGGTCTGCTTCAGCAAGATCAGTACGAGACGGTGTATGCGGAGATTGGCGAGCTGCACGATCAGACGCTGGCATCTGACAAGTAACCTCGTCCGGTAGTTTCTCGGCGCATCCTTCCGGCTGTGCATCGGCGGGGGGGGGGGCACGCTGGCGATGCACAGGCAGGTACGAAGGCGATCACTACATCGACCACATCGTGGTCAACGAAGCCGCGGAACCCCTGGTGCGCCCCGATCTGCTGCCGCTCGTCTATAACGAAACCGGCGACGCTGCCCCGTCCGATCACTGCCCGGTCGCCGTCCGGTTAAACCTGGACGAGGACTCTTAGCCACCCAGCGCCGGCAGGCGCTACTGCGTGTGGCAGTCGGGAGCGCAGTACGCGCAGCCGTTGACCTGCGTGTAATACTTGCGCGCCTCGGTGACCGCACCGTGGCAGTTCGCAAAGTGGCCGAGATAGATGCGGTTGGGTTCGTCCGCCGGGTAGGGGCAGCCGGTTGTCTGGTGGACCTCGTGGTCGCCATTCGCCTGAACGTTCCTGTTCACGTAGTACTGCGGCATTGCGTCTTCTCCAGTCTCGTTTTGCCAGGCTTGGATCAGCAAAGCGGGGGATTGCAGTCTCCCCACAGGCTTTGCTATCAGAGCATGAGAAATCGTCAATGAGCGCATTCATGGCACGACGGCGAAAGCCAAGAACGCCGCGTCCCCCCAAGCCGCCGGAGAAGCCTCAGAAGCCCAAGCCGGCGCGGCCGGCCGGAAAGAAGCGCTATGTCAAAGGGCACTGGCGCTACCAGCGCGGCCAATGGACCTGGGTTGACGGGCACTGGAGCAGGTAGGCACCACCGACCCATGTCATACGGGAGCTAAGCGCAGCTTTTTCGGCCCAGCACCAGCGCGCGACCCAGGGTGCGTTCGAGATCGATTTCTTGGGCCGGCTGGAAATCTATTGCATCACTTGGACCATCAAGCCGCTGCTTGGAAAAGACCCTGCTGACATCGACGGTTGCGCGCCCCCGCAACCAAAATACCCGGAGCCAAAAAAACAACAAATCAGCCCACACCACGCGTGTGTCGGGCGCGCGCCGCTCACGTTGGCGCGAAATTGCCGTGAAAGCCCAGCGGGAGCGCATAGGGCAGCGCCGCCTCAAAGACGGGGCCGTCGCCAAGCGCCGCCGCGTCGAATACGGTGAGGTGTGTGCGCGCTCGCGTGAGGTCGAGGACGGTCCCGAGCAACCAGGCGTCCGCCTCGCCGGTGCCGTGCGGCTTGGGCACGACAATGTGCTCCTCGGCGATCCGGTCGGGACCGAAGCTGTAGCGGACTTCCCCGCCGGTCTCGAGGTCGAGGCGGCGCAGCCCGTTCATGAAGGGGTGGCGTGCCTCGCCGTCCATCACCGCCGAATAGCGGAAACGATAGCGCCCGCCCACGTACCCCGGGTGCAGGGCCGGGAACTCGCTGGCGCCGGCGAGCTGCGTCTCCTCGGCACGGCCCGTGGCCAAGTCGAGGCGCGCCTGCGTCACCCGCGCCGGATCCAGGTGCGGCGTGCGCCCGCGCATGATCCGGCGGGCGAAGTCGTTCACCACCCCGGGACCGGCGTAGCGCTCGTAGTCCAGATACACGGCCGCGCCGTCGTCCCAGCCACCGCCGAAATGAAACACGAACCCGGCGTCGAGCTGGAACCACCAGCGGCGCTGCCAGTCCGCCTTGTCCACGACGAGCGCGCGCAGACCATGAGCCGGCTCCCAGCGGTAGCTGCCCAGGATGCTGCGCCCGGCCATGAGCCGCGCCAGCCGGAAATGCATCGGCGGGAGCAGGAACACCAGATAGCGTTGCGTCACCGCAAAGTCGTGGACCAGCGGCACCGCCGGCAGGGGCACGGACTCCGCCCGGCGCAGGCGCCCGTCGGGGGCGATCTCGTAGAGCATCAGCGCCTGGTCCATCGGGCTGATGCCAAAGTTCCACAGCGTGCCGTCGGGTTCCACACTGGGATGCGCGGAAAACGGTTTGCCCGCCGTGGCCTCGGACCATGTGATCGGACCTTCGGTCGCCAGGCTGGCGGGGTCGAGGCCGTGCGCGCTGCCGCCCTCCCAGAGCGCGAGCAGCCGGCCGTGGTGCGGCACCACGTTGGTGTTCGCGGTGTTGAGCGCGTCCGCCGCCTCGCGCAGGCGCGCCCCGCGGAAGCGGGTGCCGAACGCGGCGTAGAGAAACCGGCCGGCGGCGCGTTCCTCGGCGTGCTTGTGCGTCTCCACGAACCGCCCGCGATGCTGCACCCCGGCGTCGGTGAAGGTGAACGCCTGCACCATGCCGTCGCCGTCGAACCAGTGCCGGTACCGGCGCCCGCCCAGCGCGTGCCGGGCCGGCCCGTTGCGGTAGAAGGTGCCGCGCAGGCCGTCGGGCAGGCGGCCGCACACGGTTTCCACGGGTCCCGCCAGGCGTTCCCGGGTGACCGAGCCGAGGCCGATCGCCCAGGCGTGCGGTGTGCCGATGCGCGGCAGGATCATCGCCATTCCCGGAAGGTTGCGTGCCGTGGGCCGCGAGCCTCACGTCTCGAACGACAATGTGGAGCTGTTGCCCAGACTTGGCACCGTCTCGTCCAGCCAGCGTTCCGCGTTGCGCCGGCCCAGATCGTGCAGGTGGGCCAGGAACGCGTATTCCGGGTTGAATTTGGACGACGCGCCATAGGCCCGCATTTCATCCGCCGGCGCGATGCGGTGGACGTAGATACGCTTGTGCTTCGCCGGATCGAGTTCCCCCTTGTCCAGCAGGTCGGTCACATAGCTGATGGCGCGCAGCTCGCGCATCAGCGAGGAATTGAACGAGATCTCGTTCACCCGGTTGGCGATCTCCGCGGGCGTCGTGGGCACCTCCGGCCGCTCCACCGGGTTGATCTGGACGATCACCACGTCGGGGCAGTCGGTCTCGTAGATCAGCGGAAAGATCGCCGGATTCCCCATGAACCCGCCGTCCCAGTACGCCTCGCCGTCGATCTCCACGGCCTGATAGACCTGGGGCAGGGCGGCGGAGGCCATCACGGCGTCCGGCGTCAGCTCGCTGCGCTCGAAGACGCGGATGCGCCCCGTGCGCACGTTGGTGGCGGAGACGAACAGGCCGATCCGGTCGCAGTGGCGCACGCGCTCGAAATCGATCTGTTCGGCGAGGGTGTCGCGCACCGGATTCACGTTGAGCGGATTGAACTGATACGGCGAGAGGGCGCGCTTGGCGAAATCGAACGCCCAGTAGGTGGGCGAGCCGTCCAGGCTCCAGCCGCCGCCCATGACGGTGGAGGGGGCGCGCAGCCAGGGGCCGATTCCCGCCAGCTCGGAAATGCCGCGCCAGAAGGCGGCAAGGCGCCGGCGCGCTTCGTCCGGCCCGCCGGCGGTGAGGCCGTCGGCAACCGCGGCGGCGTTCATCGCGCCCGCGCTGGTGCCGCTGATCGCCCGGATCACCACCCGGTCGTCCTGGAGCAGGCGGTCCAGGACGCCCCAGGTGTACGCGCCGTGGGCGCCGCCGCCCTGGAGGGCCAGATTGATCGGCTTGGGATCGGCCATGATCGCCTCGATCTCCGCACACGGGCCAGCGAAGCGGAACCACGTTCCATAATGACAGGATGCCACGTGCGCTTGCTCGCGCCCAAACGCACACCGTCGGGTTTCGTGCGCGCGCCCGCGCATGCCGCCCGGTGTTTCAGCATCAAAACATGTTGCCGAAGCCCGAAGAAGGATGCATTCGACACGCGCGGCGTGCGTCCAAGGTCGAGGTAAGTTTTCTGCCGTGTACTTCTCAGTTCATCTTATCCCGACCCGGCATTTTTTCGATCTTCACTCATGCGTCACCAATTCTTTCTTATTTTTTGGCCTACCCGGAAGACCAGTCCTTACCCTATGTTAATGTGTCGAGCAGCGATCGTGTCACCATCGCGGTAATGTTGCGGATAACGGGGGCAGCCCGGACGGTGGAACCGTGGAACCGTGTCGGCCCACGGCCGGGTAACCCCGCGATGGGACACGAGAGGGGCATCATGCCGAAGGTATATCCGGGCGAATTGAGCACGTGCGAGCTTCTAATCCTACGGATGCTCACGTACAGCTATTCGGCGCACGATATTGCCCGGGCCATGGGCATGTCGCACACGGCTGCGCAGGATGTGGTGGCCGAAATTCTCGCGAAACTCACGCGCGCGGAGCGCGCGGAGCAGGTGAGCCGGATGAACCGGCACAACGCGACGGCCGAAGAATCACGTTACCGCCATTGAGCCCGTGGCCTGCAATCGGACAAGGTACGGGCACAATCGCGCTTGTCGATCCTTGAGACCTTCAGCGCTTTCGCCCCCTCGTTCACAGGGCCTGTCGAGATCGAGGAAGATCTGTCGAGAGGCGTGACGCCTGCCTGCGATTTCCCAACTGGAACGCTCCAAGGTTGCCACCGTCAGGGAATGGGCCCGTTGTGCGAGCCGGACAACCGCGTGACCGGATCCGGATGCGCCAGCGCGCGCAACCGTTGCCACCCCGCCGTATCCCGGCTGGCCTCGCCGATATAATCCCGAATGTTGCGCCAGAGTGCAGCCGCTCCGACCAATTCCTCGGCAAGCAACGCCCGGTAGCGCGCGTCCGCCCGCGCCCATGCCCTGCGGCCGTGGTTGTAGACCAGAACACCCGCTGCCCGTTCGATATCGGTGTCCATTGGCCTGGTGCCTTTATCCGCCCAACCATCTTTGCTAGCTTGCGGGTGTAAAGGAGTTGACGCGATAACATGCGCTAAGTGGCGCTTCACTCAGGATGGGTAAAACGTCCGCTCGTGTCGCGTGCAATCTGGCCAACGCTTACAATGATGTCCTAAATGACAAGTTTTACTTTATGCGAAAGGCTAGGTCGGCTTGCGGATCTGACGGCGTCAGATGAAAAGCATTTGGACGGAATTGAGCACATCGAACGTACGGTCCCGGCGCGCACCGAGATACTGGATGCGCATACGGAAATGCAGTATCTACCGCTGGTCGTCGACGGCTGGACGGTTCAGTATCAACTTGCGCCCGATGGCCGGCGGACGGTGCACTGCATCGCCATCCCCGGCGATGTCGTGGACAACCCCTTGGGTCGTGCGGCGATGGCGACCTGTTCGTCGCAGGCCCTGACCGAGGCGACGCTGCGGTTTTACCCCATCGCGCCGCTGCGTGGTCTGATCCGGCGGGAGGCGCGGATCGCCGCGGCGTTCTTCGCCTGGGAGGCGTCCTACTTTGCCATGCTGCGGGGCCGATTGCTCCCGCTGACCCAATTCACCGCGTACGAACGGCTGGTGCATTTCTGCCTGGATCTGCTTGCTCGGCTGGAAGAGGTTGGTCTCGCCGAGAACGATACGTTCCCGCTGCCCATCAGCCAGGCGCTGATCGGGGACTACCTCGGCATGCACGAGGTCCACGTGAACCGCACCTTCCGGCGAATCGAGCGGGACGGCTACATCGAGCGGACGAAGGGCCATGTCCGGGTTTGCGATCGCGACGCGTTAAGCGCCATGATTGGATTCCATATGCTCGTCCCCGCGCCGATTGTGGACTGACGCGACCAAAAGGCACGTTTTTATTCGCACGGTGATATGATAACAAGGGCGGGCTTTGCGGAGACACCGGCCGCGTAAAAAGGCCGGCTGCTGGAGGGCGAAGAACACAACGATGATGGCACCTGCGTCCGGTGAAACGCCGAGCGACCCCGGCGAAGCGGATTCCCTGCCGGGGCCCACACCCATCGTGGGCATCGGGGCCTCGGCCGGGGGGCTGGAATCGCTGCAACAGTTCCTGGGCGCCATGCCAGCGGACAGCGGCGCCGCGTTCGTGGTGGTCCAGCATCTGCAGCACGGCCGGAAGAGCCTGATGCCGGCCATCATCGCGGATTTCACGCGGATGCCGGTGGTCGCGGCGGCGGATGGCCTGCGCGTCAACGCCAACACCGTCTATGTGCTGCCCGCGGACAACCTGCTTTCCATTCACGATGGGCGCCTCGTGCTCGAATGCTGGCCGGACGGGGAACCGCGGCGCTCGCCCATCGACGAGTTTTTCGACTCGCTGGCCAAGGATCAGGAGCGCAACGCTGTTGCCATCGTCATGTCGGGCGCGGGTAGCGACGGTACGTTGGGCGTGCGCGCGATCAAGGACCACGGCGGACTCGCCATGGCCGAGGCGCTGGCGGAGGATCGGGCCACCGAGGGGTTCGCCAGCATGCCGGGGAGCGCCTGGGCCACGGGCGTGGTGGACTTCGTCCTTCCGGTTCACCAGATGCCCGCGCAGATCACCGAGTACGCGGCCCGGCTCGACGAGGTCTTCAACACAACAAGCACGAACATCGAGAGTGAAGCCGGGAAAGCGCTGCCCGAGATCCGGCAGCTCCTGCTCGACCGCAAGGGGCGGGACTTTCGCGACTATAAGCCGAACACCCTGATTCGGCGCACGGAACGCCGGATGCAGATCCTCCATCTGGATACGGCCGCGGCCTATCTTGACCGGCTGCGCAGCGATCCGACCGAACTGGAGCGTATCTCCAGCGAGTTCCTTATCGGCGTGACGCGCTTCTTCCGCGATCCCGAGGCGTTCGAGGCGCTCAAGACCAGGGTTCTGCGCCCCATTATCGCAAAACGCGAGGAGGGTGAGAACCTGCGTATATGGGTTGCGGGTTGTAGCACCGGCGAAGAGGCCTACAGCGTCGCGATCCTGGTGCAGGAGCTGCGCAAGGCACTGAACAGCTTTCTGCCGGTGCAGATCTTCGCCACGGACATTGACCGCGTGGCGATCGACAGCGCGCGGGTGGGTGTCTATCCGGAGTCCATTGCGGCCGACGTGACGCCCGAGCGCCTCGAAGGGTTCTTCAGGCACGAGGACGAGCACTACCGCGTGCACAAGGAGGTTCGCGATCTCTGTATCTTCTCCGAGCACGACATCACTCAGGATCCGCCATTCTGCCAGATGGACCTCATTGTGTGCCGGAACTTTCTGATCTACCTGGACAGCAGCTTCCAGAAGCGCTTCAACCCGATCATTCACTACGCCCTGCGCGAGGGCGGATATCTGTTTCTGGGCGCGTCGGAGAACGTTACCCAATACCGGAACCTTTTCGCGCCCGTCGATGAATCGCACCGGATCTTTCAGCGGCGCGACTCCGTTCCCCGCCCGCAGGTCAGCTTCCCGGTTCCCGCCTCGGTGTCGGCGGCGCACGGGGGAGGGAGCGTCGCACTGCCGCCGCAGCCGGCGTTTGGCCAGCGCATCGACCGGTTGGTTCTGGAGCGCTATGCGCCGCCGTACGTCGTCGCTGACGAGACCTTCGCCGTGGTGCATTTCTCGCACGGGACCGGTCTGTTCCTGGAACAGCCCGGCGGCGCGCCGCGCAGCAACCTTCTCGACCTGATCACGCCGGCCCTGCGCTCGGGCGTGCGCACGGCGCTGTACCGCGCGGTGCAGGCGCAGACCGAAACCGTGCAGCGTGACCTCGTGCTCAGCACCCAAAACGGCGAGACCCGTACGGACGTCGTGGTCACCCCGTTCAGCGAACACGACGATCGGCCCTATTACCTTGTTGTTTTCAACCACCGGACCGAAAATGCCCCCGCTGAACGGGTCGGCGAGCCGCCGACGGATATGGATTCCATTACCCCGGAGCATCGGGTGCGCACGCTGGAGCGCGAGCTGACCAACACGCGCGCCGACCTTCAGGCGACCATCGAAGAGCTGGAGACCTCCAACGAGGAACTGCAGTCCGCCAACGAGGAATTGCGCTCGATGAACGAGGAGCTGCAATCGGCGAATGAAGAGCTGCAGAGTTCCCAGCAGGAGGTTCAGAGCGTAAACGAAGAGCTGAATCAGAAGCTCGTCGAGCTGGATCGATTGAACGCCGACCTCAACAACCTCCTGGAAAGCACCGATATTGCCACGCTTTTCCTGGACGAGGATTATCGGATCAAGTGGTTCGCTCCGGCCACGCGGCGTCTGTTCAACCTTATGGACCGCGACGTGGGCCGGCCGATCACGGATATTGCGACCAAGTTCGACGATGGCAAGCTGCCGGCGGATCTGGAGCGTGCGCTGCGGGACGGACGCGTGCACCAAAGCACGGTTACGCTGGCGAGCGAGCCGGCGACCTACACCATGCGCGTTCACCCCTATCGCACATCCGAAGGCGCGATCGCCGGCGCGGTCATCACGTTCCAGGACATTACGGAGCTGACCGAATCGGGCCGGCGGCAGAACCTGCTTGTTGCCGCGCTCCAGCACCGGGTGCGCAACATCCTGGCGACGGTGCGCTCGCTGGCGCGCGAAACGCGTGAGCACAGCGATTCCCTGGACGCGTTCTTCGAGCGGTTCGACGGGCGCATGCGCGCGCTGGCGACCAGCGAGACCATCGTGGCGCGCACAAGCGAGGGCGTGGTGGATCTGTTCGAGCTGGTGCAGGAGGCGCTGCCGCGCGATCTGCATCTGGGCGAGCAGGTCAGCATCGCCGGCCCGCACCTGGAGCTCGCGCCGCGTGCCGGGCAGATGCTGGCGCTGGCGCTGAACGAGCTGGCGACCAACGCCATCAAGTTCGGCGCGCTCGCGGGTGACGGCGCGGTTCAGGTGAGCTGGTCGCTTGCGGATTCGCACGAAAACGACGAGATCCGCATCACCTGGGCGGAAACGGGGGTTGTATCGCTGGCGCCGCCGGACCAGCGCGGCTTCGGCCTGGCGCTGATCGAGGAGGGGCTGCCCTACGAGCTGGGCGGTTCGGCCAGCGTGAGCTTCGAGCCGGACGGCGTGCGCTGCCGCATCGCGATCCCCGCGGCGCGGAACCTTGCGCCCGCGCCGAACACCTCGGGCAGCGCGGGAGGGGCGTGATGACGGCGGACTTGTCGGCGTATCGCCTGTTGCTCGTGGAGGACGAGTTCCTGGTGGCGCGGCACATCGGGGCCGTGCTGACCCGGCTCGGGGCGCGCCTCGTCGGCCCCGTTCCGGATGTCGCGGGCGCGCGCGCGGCGTTCGAGCGCGAGAAGGTGGACGCGGCGCTGCTCGATATCCGGCTGGCCGAAGGCGATGTGTTCGGCTTTGCGGATACGCTTGCCGAAAACCGGGTGCCGTTCGTGTTCGTGACCGGCTACGACGGCGGGCAGCTTCCGGCGCGCTTCGCCGGCCACCCGCTGGTGGAGAAGCCGGTTGAGCCGTCCGATTTGCGCGATGGGCTGTTGCGCGTCCTGCCCGCCGTGCCCGCGGGCGGCGGGTGAGTCACGCATTCGGCACGAAGGTGCTTTCGGCGTATTCGGCCTCGTAGCGCTTTTTCTGCAGCTCGGCCGCCTTGATCACGTTGCGCATCAGGATCGCCACGGTGACCGGCCCGACGCCGCCGGGCACGGGCGTGATCCAGCCGGCGACCTCGTGGCAGGTGGCGTAATCCGCGTCGCCCACGACCTGCGTGCCGCCGTCCGGGCCGGTGATCTGGTTGATGCCGAT
>CAJXKW010000122.1 GCA_913055855.1 uncultured Limimonas sp.
TGGCTGTGCATCGTTCAGCGCCCCGGCGACGGCTGAACAGGGAGGCGTAGGATGAAAAAAGAGTTGGAAAATCTGCTCAAGCGGGGGGACGGCCGGCACGCGCATCCATACGTGCCCGAACTCGCCAATCGGTATGTCAAGGGGGAGGTGAGCCGGCGCGATTTCCTGCGGACGGCGAGCCTGCTCGGGGTCTCCGCAGTTGCGGCGTATGGCTTCGCCTGGCGCGTCTCGGGTCCGTTTTCCATCCCGGAAGCCGGGGCCGCGCAGGGCAAGATGGGCGGCGAGCTGCGCTGGGCCATGTCCGTGCAGGAAATGGTCGACCCGGCGACATTCGACTGGACCCAGAAGTCCAACATCGCGCGCTGGATCGTCGAATACCTGACCCGCACGAAGTCCGACAATGTTACCGTTCCGTACCTTGCCGAAAGCTGGGAAGCGAATGATGACCTGACGCAGTGGACGTTCAAGCTGCGCAAGGGCGTGAAGTGGTCGAACGGCGATGACTTCAACGCCGACGATGTCGTCTACAATTTCCAGCGCTGGCTGGATCCCAGGGTCGGCTCGTCGAACCTGAGTCTTTTCAGTGGCTTGACGGAAACCTACACAACCCAGAACGACAAGGGCGAGACGGTCCGGAAAAAGCGCATGCGCGACGGCGCCGTGGAGAAGCTCGATTCGCACACTGTTCGCCTGAACCTGAACGCGCCCGATCTCGCCATCCCGGAGAACCTGTACAACTATCCCACGGCCATTGTGCATCGCCGCTTCGACGAGATGGGCGGCGACCTGAGCAAGAGCCCGGTGGGCACGGGGCCGTATGAACTCGAGCGCTTCACCATCGGCAACGAGGCTCGGCTCGTCCGGCGCAGCGACGAATGGGGCTATTGGGGTCAGCAGCCCTATTTGGATGCCATCCACTACATCGACACCGGTTCGGATTCCGCCGCGATGATGGCGGCCATGGCGTCGGGCCAGGTCGACGGCGTGTTCGAGGTGGATGTGACCCAGC
Source organism: uncultured Limimonas sp. (assembly GCA_913055855.1). Lineage (GTDB taxonomy): Bacteria > Pseudomonadota > Alphaproteobacteria > Kiloniellales > Rhodovibrionaceae > CAJXKW01. Next base: position 1,010 of record CAJXKW010000122.1, read on the forward strand.
TCGACGTCCTGCGCAATCAGCCGGGGGTTTCCGTCCAGGCGGTGACCACGGCGCGCACGGGTTGTATGCGCATGCAGGTGGACAAGAAGCCGTTCGACGACCCGCGGGTGCGCCAGGCGATCACCCTGGCAGCGGACAACGCGCAATTGCTTCGGCTTGGCTATCGCGGGCGCGGCATCGAGGCGGAGAACCACCACGTCGGGCCAATGCACCCGGAATATGCCGAGCTTCCGCCGCTGTCGCGCGACGTCGAGAAAGCCAAACAGCTCCTTGCGGAGGCCGGATACCGGGAGGGGCTCGATATCAGCATCGATGTGGGCAACACGCAGGGCCCCTGGGAGTCGGCGACCTGTCAGGCGCTCAAGGAACAACTCGCGCCCGCCGGTATCAATCTTTCCATCAACCAGATGCCGGCCGCCCAATACTGGGACGTATGGCAGACAACCCCGTTCGGGCTGACCTCCTGGACGCATCGGCCCCTGGGCGTGATGGCGCTCAATCTCGCCTACCGCGAAGGGGCGGCGTGGAACGAGACCCACTATGCCAACGCCGAATTCGAGAAGGCGCTGGACGAGGCCAGCGGGATTCTCGACCCGAACGAACGGCGCAAGAAAATGGAGGAGGTCGAGCGAATCCTTCAGGCGGACTGCGTGATGGTGCAGCCGTTCTGGCGCAACCAGTACACAGCCACGGCCGACCACGTGAAAGGCTACGAGCCGCACCCGACGCAGTATCACCAATTCCAGCACGTATGGCTGGACAAGGAGAAGGGGTGAGGGCGGCCCGCCGCCGCACTGGCGCGGCGGCGTCGTCGCGCCATGGGACGCTGCGCCCGCGCCTTGTCGGTTGACGAGCGGGCGTGGCGAACAACCATTGACGCGTCAGTTTCTTAGACGATGGTCTAAACGGACGCCTTCTGCAACGCGGTACGATGCGATAGCCGCCGCGGCGGCTACCGCGCGGCCGGGGATGCCATGCTGCTTTTCGTGACACGCCGGATCGGGACCATGCTGCTGACCATGGTGGTGGTCTCGATCCTGCTGTTCATACTTCTGGAACTGACGCCCGGCAACGTCGCGACGAAGGTGCTCGGGCCCTACTCCTCCGAGGAGCAGCGCCGCCTGTGGCTGGAGGCGCACGGCTATTTCGATCCCCTGCACATCCGCTACTTCCGCTGGCTGGGCGATTTCATCGTCGGGGATTTCGGGCAGTCGACCCGCTTCAAGACGGCCGTATCGGAGGTGCTCTGGCCGAGGCTCTGGAACACGGCGATTCTGGGCTTGGCGGTGATGCTCGTGGTGGTGCCGCTGTCCCTGGGCCTGGGCGTGCTTGCCGGGATGAAGGAGGGCTCCAAGCTGGACCGGAGCATCTCCGTCGGCGCCATCCTGTTCACCTCGATTCCGGAGTTCGCCAGCGCGGTCTTCGTCTCCGCGTTCTTCGTCTTTTACCTCGATCTCCTGCCGGGAACGAGCGGCATGATCGGCGGGTTCAGCCCGGAACAGCTCATCATGCCGGTCCTTGTTCTGGTTTTGTATGATTTCGGTTACATCGCCCGCATGACCCGTGCGTCGATGGCCGAGGTTATGCTCACCAACTACATCCGCACGGCCGTGCTGAAGGGGCTTCCCTACCGCACCGTGATCCTCAAGCACGCCCTGCGCAATGCGCTGATCGCGCCGTTCACGGTGATCACGCTGCAGATCAACTGGCTGCTCTCGGGCGTGATCGTCGTGGAGTTCTTTTTCGCCTACAAGGGCTTCGGCGCGCTGCTGCTGGAGGCCTCGCTCAACCAGGACATCTTCCTGATCGAGGCCTGCGCCATGATCGCGGTCTTCGTCGCCGTGGCGACGCAGGCCGCCGCCGATATCGGCTACACCTTCCTCAACCCACGGATCCGGTTCAGCTAGGGGCGCGCGATGATGGAGACGCGCGTGCAAATACGCCCATCTCCCGCCGTTTTGGGGCGGCTTCTGGGCGGCGTGGCGTTGTTGCGCGAAAGTCCGGTGGGGCTGGTGGGCGCGGCGATCGTCGCGTTCTGGGTCCTTGTGGCGATATTTGCGCCCTGGCTGGCGCCGTACGATCCCAACGCCACGATCACCCCGATGCGCACGCCGGGTGCGACGGACAGCGCGGGGAACACGTTCTGGCTGGGCACCGACCATCTGGGCCGGGACATCCTCTCGCGCATCATTCACGGCTCGCGGCGGGTGCTCGTGCTGGCCCCGCTGGCGACGCTCTGCGCCTACGCGGTGGGGATCCCCATGGGCCTTGCCGCCGGCTATCTGCGCGGCGTCTGGGATACCGTGCTGTCGTTCACCGCCAACGTGATCCTCAGCTTTCCGGTCCTGGTGCTCTACGTCATCATCATTGCCACGGTGGGCGCGTCGGCGGCGAACATCCTGGTCGCCATCACCTTCGCCAGCGCGCCGCACATCATGCGTATCGTGCGTGGGCTTACCCTCGATCTGCGCAACCGGGAGTATGTCGCCGCGGCGCAGACGCGCGGCGAGGGCGCGCTCTGGATCATGTTCGTGGAGATCCTGCCCAATGCGCGCGGGCCCATTATCGTCGACGCCTGCCTGCGCCTGGGCTACGTGATCATCACCATCGGCGTGCTGGGCTTTCTGGGCCTGGGCCTGCCGCCGCCGGATCCGGACTGGGGCGGGATGATCAACGAGACGCGCCAGCTCGCCATGAGCTTCCCGCACATGGCCGTCTTTCCCTGCATCGCGATTTCCTCGCTGGTCCTCGGCTTCAATCTGCTCGCCGATGGCCTGCGTGAAATCTCGTTGCGCGACTAGGAGTCCGCGATGACCCATGCCGGCGCGACGCCCATCCTGGAATGCCGCGACCTGTGCCTGTCCTATTTCACCCGGGCCGGAGAAATACCCGCCGTCGTGGACTTCAATATGACCCTGAACGCCGGCGAGAGCGCCGGGCTCGTGGGCGAGTCGGGCTGCGGCAAGTCCACGGTCGCCATGGCGATCATGCGCTACCTGGGCGGCAACGGCGGCATCGTCGGCGGGTCGATCCACTACAAGGGGCGCGACATGGCCGGGTTGTCGCGCGCCGAGCTGCGCCGGTTGCGCGGCGGCGAGATCGCCATGGTTTACCAGGAGCCCATGGCGGCGCTGAATCCGAGTCTGCGGTTGGGCACGCAGCTTATCGAGGTGCCCGTCCACCACGAAGGCGTCAGCCGCGCCGAGGCCCGCCGGCGCGCGGCCGACCTGCTCGCCGAGGTCAGCATTCCCGACCCGCAGCGGGTGATGGAATCCTACCCGCACCAGATCTCGGGCGGTCAGCAACAGCGCGTGGTCATCGCCATGGCCCTGCTCGCCCGTCCCACCCTGCTCATCCTCGACGAGCCGACGACGGCGCTGGATGTCACGGTTGAGGCGGGCATCGTCGAGCTGATCGGCACGATCGCCGCCCGCTACGGGACGTCGCTCCTCTACATTTCGCACAATCTGGGTCTGATCCTGGAGACCTGCGACCGCGTCAACGTGATGTACGCCGGCGAGACGGTGGAAAGCGGGTCGGTGGCCGAGGTTTTCGACGCCATGCGCCATCCCTACACCAAGGGACTGTTCGGCTGCATTCCCATGCCCGGGACGGACAAGCGCGAACACCCCCTGGTGCCGATCCCGGGCCAGCTTCCGCTACCCCACAACCGGCCGCCGGGGTGCAACTTCGGCCCGCGCTGCGCGTTTTTCCAGGCCGGTCGCTGCGACGCGCAGGCCGTCCCCATGTCGACGGTGCGCGGCGAGACCGGGCACAGTGTGCGCTGCCTGCGTTGGCGCGAGATCGACTGGGCGCAGCACCGGCCCGAGACCGTCCGGCCAGCCACGGCCGAACTGGGCGGCGAAGTCCTGCGCGTCGACGGGATGCGCAAGTATTACGAAATCAAGGACGGCTCGCTGGGCGCCCTGCTCCGGGGAAGCCGGACCAAGCCGATCCGGGCGAACGAACGCGTGGACCTTGCCGCGCGCGAGGCGGAGACCGTCGCGGTGGTGGGCGAGTCCGGGTGCGGGAAGTCCACCCTGGCGAAGGTGCTCGTGGGCCTGGAGACGGCCTCGGCCGGATCGGTGCTGTTCAACGGTGAGGAGCTGGCGCACACCCCCGTCAACCGGCGCAGGCCGGACCAGCTCGCCCAACTCCAGATGATCTTCCAGAATCCTGTCGACACCCTCAATCCCAGCCACTCGGTGGGCGGGCAGATCGCCCGGGTCATCCGCAAGTTCGGCATTGAGCGCGACCGCACGAAGGTTCAGCAGCGGGTGATGGAGCTGCTGGATCTGGTCAAGCTCCCGCGCGACTTTGCCCACCGCCGGCCGCGCCAGCTTTCCGGCGGGCAGAAGCAGCGCATCGGGATCGCGCGTGCCTTCGCCGGACGGCCGCGCATGGTCGTGGCGGACGAACCGGTCTCGGCGCTCGACGTCTCGGTCGCCGCGGCCGTGACCGGGCTGCTCACCGAGATTCAGCGCGAGTACCGCACCACGCTGCTCGTCATCGCGCACGATCTCGGCCTGGTGCGCTATCTGGCCGACCGCGTGGTGGTGATGTATCTGGGCCATATCGCGGAACAGGGAACCACGGACGAGGTCTTTGCCCCGCCGTATCACCCCTATACCGAGGCGCTGCTTTCCGCTGTGCCGATTCCGGACACCTCGGTGCAGAAGCGACGCATTATCCTGCCGGGCAGCCCGCCGAGCGTGACCGATCCGCCCTCGGGCTGCCCGTTCCACACGCGCTGTCCGCGCAAGATCGGTTCCATCTGCGAGACCCAGACCCCGCCCGTGCGCGAGCCCAGCCCGGGCCACCGGATCGCGTGCCACATCGGGGAGGACGCGTTGCGCGCCATGGCGCCCGTCATCCAGCAGGCCCCGCGGGATTCCCGCGCGGCCGGGACCGGTGCCACGCGCTGGGCTGGCTGAGTCTGGCGCGGGTCGGCGGTTTCGCCGCGCGCCCGCACAGCGTAAGCTGCGGCATGCTGGCGCGGCACCGCGGGCCGCGGCAAACACGAGCGGATCATGCGGGAGAACGGCGATGATGGCGAATCGGCCGATCGTGGCGCAGCCGGGCAGTGCGACCGTGACCTCGGTCCGGCGCGAGCCCGGTCTGGGCAGCAATGTGGCGCGTACCAAGAAGGAGGCCGCGCACCGCGACAGCCGGCGGGCGACGCGGGACACGCCGCACCGGGTCTTCGTCGGACATACCCACGACCCCCGCGACGCCGAGACGCTGCTCAAGCCGGAGATCGCCTGGTGTGACCAGAACTGCGCTGGCCTGTGGACGATTCTCTACGGCCCGTTCCAGCAGGGACTGGGCTACACCATCCGCTTCGGGTTCACCGAGTCGGCGGACGCCGAGGCGTTCTCGCGCCACCGCCAGCGCCGGCGCGATCAGGGAATCGCCCAGTTTGGCTGGGATAATGGCCGTTGACCGCGCCGCGATGAGTCTCGCCGGCATGCCGCCGCCGTGCGGCGTGTGCCCGGCCCGCCGGTGGCGTGGCAGATCCTCCACGATTCCTGTGGACGGATCTGGGGAAAGCCCGCGCAGCCGGCCGTTACATGGAGATGTCGAGGGGGTGATGCTTTTTTGACCACCCGGCTCCCGGCCGCCCCGCATACGGGCGCAGGAAGGCCCATGGGGGGCGCGAAGGGAAGGGTGCGCCAATCCGCCAACACGAAAAATCCCGCTCGCCGAAACGAGCGGGATCGCAAGAAAATTGGCTCCGGGGGACGGATTCGAACCGCCGACCACTCGGTTAACAGCCGAGCGCTCTACCGCTGAGCTACCCCGGATCATGTTGTTGGGCGGGGGATAGCGTGCCGTCCGCCGTGCGTCAACACGCTTTTGCGCCTTTGCGAGCGTGGTACCCCGCGAAACCGGCGATCCGCATATCCAGCGCAGCGCCGCCTAGCGCATGTGGAGGCCCGGGCCGGAATTGAACCGACGTAGGGGGATTTGCAGTCCCCTGCATGACCACTCTGCCACCGGGCCGCAGCGGCTGGGAATGGATATCGGTATCCGGCGACGGTGTATAAAGAGGGGGGCGCGGACGGTCAAGGTACCACCCGGCGCGGCTGTGCGGGCGCGCGCGTTGTGTCCCGGTGCGTTTGCGCCTATAACGGCGCGCAACAGTGGCCGGCGCGGGGGCTGCCCGCGCGGCCGCCCGTGCGCGTTTCAAGCCGGGGGACTCATGCTCGACTTCGCCACCGCCCGAATCAACATGGTGGAAAGCCAGCTTCGCCCGAACCGCGTTAGCGACCCGCGCGTGATCGCCGCGTTCGAGACGGTCCCGCGCGAACGCTACGTGCCCGAGGCCAAGCGCGCCATCGCCTATGTCGACGAGGATCTCCGGATCACCGGCGCGCGCTACATGATGGAGCCGATGGTGCTGGCGCGCCTGATCGAAGGGGCCGCGCCGCGCAGCAGCGAGGTCGCGCTCGTGGTGGGCGCCGGCATGGGCTATGCCTGCGCCGTGCTTGCCCGGCTCGCGGGGACCGTCGTGGGTCTCGAAAACGACGAAGCTCTCGCCGCCACGGCCGAGCGCACGCTTGCACGCGAGGGTGTGGACAACGCGGTCGTTGTGGGGGGCGATCTCACACAGGGCGTGCCCCGTCAGGGACCGTTCAATGTCATCCTCGTCAACGGCGGCGTGGAAACGCTGCCCGACGCGCTCGTGGATCAACTCGCCGATGGCGGCCGGCTGGTTATGGTGCGCCGCCGTGGGCGTGTGGGCCGGGGTATCCTGCTGGAGCGTGTGGGAAATGCCACGGGCGAGCGCGTCCTTTTCGATGCAAACACACCGGTGTTGCCGGATTTCACCGCCGAGCCGGGTTTTGTCTTCTGAAGCACGCACCGACACGGGGCGAGCGCGGCCTCGCACCCGGGGGCGAGGCTTGACGGCCGGGGAAACGAACGCAAGTTTGCATGCATCATGACAGATAATCGTTTGCGCACACGCCGTGCGGCGCAGCTTTTGGGGTGCCTCGCCGCGCTGACGGGGCCGCTCGTGCTGGCCGTGCCGGCCCAGGCCGCCTCGCTTACCGATGCGCTTGCCACCACGTATCGCAGCAACCCCGATCTCAAGGCCGCCCGGCGCGAACTCGGCGCCACCAACGAGGCCGTTCCCCAGGCCTTGTCCGGCTGGCGGCCCGAGGTCAGCATCGAGGGCAGCGTGGGCAAGCAGCGCTCGGACCAGAAGAGCGCCTTCTTCAGCGACGAGGTCTACACAACCCCGCTGCGCGGCCAGTTCGAGGTGCGACAGCCGCTCTATCGGGGTGGCCGCAATGCCGCGAACACCGAGCGGGCGGTCAGCCAGGTGGGCGCGCAGCGCGCCCGCTTGGTCAACACGGAGCAGGACGTCCTGCTGCGCGCTGCCCGCGCCTATATGAACGTGTGGCGGGATCAGGCCATCCTGCGTCTGAACAAGAACAACGTCGATGTGCTTCGCCGCCAACTCGAAGCGACCCAGGACCGCTTCGACGTGGGGGAGGTCACGCGCACCGACGTCTCCCAGGCGAAGTCCCGCCTGTCCCGGGCCATTGCGGACCGCGTGGATGCCGCGGGCGCTCTGGAATCCAGTCGGGCTGTCTACACGGAGGTGATCGGGCGGCCACCGGCGGACCTGACCCAGCCGGAGCCGCCGGAGAAGCTGCCGGATTCCCAGAAGGCCGCCGTGCAGACCGCGTTGGCGCAGAATCCCCAGGTCCGGGCCGCGCGCTTCGCCGAGATCGCAGCGCGGCGGAACGTCCGGTCGATTACCGGCGAACTGCTTCCCGAGGCCGAACTCGTCGGCCGGGCCACGCGCTCGGCGAACAACACCTCGCGCGAGTCGTCCCAGGAAACCCTGGAGATCCTGGCGCAGATCTCCATTCCGCTGTACCAGCGCGGGGCGGTGTTTTCGCGCATGCGCGAGGCCAAGCAGACGGCGAACCAGCGCCGCCTCGAGCTGCGCAGCGCCCGGCGGCAGATCGAACAGGAAACGGTAACCGCCTGGGAGGATCTCCAGGCAGCGCGAGCCCAGATCAAGGCCATCGAGGACCAGGTCCGCTCGGCCGAGATCGCGCTGGAAGGTGTGCGCCAGGAGAGCCAGGTGGGCGCGCGCACCGTGCTCGACGTCCTGGACGCGGAACAGGAGCTGCTCAACGCGGAAGTCGATCTCATCCGCGCCCAGCGCAACGAGATCGTGGCGGCGTATTCGCTGCTCTCCGCTATGGGCCGGTTGACCGCGCAGGATCTCGGGCTGCCCGTCGACGTCTTCGACATCGAAAAAGCGTACCAGGACGTGCGCAACAAGCTGTGGGGGAGCGATCTGCCCGCAGCCGCGGGCGACGATTGACGCCCCGGCCACGGTCTTGGGATTTTGTTTACATGCACGGGCTAGCGTTGCGCAAAATCTCGGACGGCGCGGATCGGAACGGCAATGGCCGATAAGAAGCAGGGTAGCGGCGACGAACCGTCGATGGAGGAAATTCTGTCCTCCATCCGGCAGATCATTTCCGAGGAAAGCGGTTCCGGCGCCAGCGGTGCCAATGCGGCGGAAGAGCCGGCGGCCGGCGAAGACGACGACGTCCTGGAACTCACCGAGGAAGTCCCTGAGGACGAGCGGGCCGGGGAATCGGCGTCCAGCGGGGACGGCCTCGAGGAAGACGACTTCCTGGGCGCCGGGGACGACACCGGCCCGCCCGACTTTGGGTCGCAGGACGACGATGCGGAAGCGGCGTCGCTGGGCGGCGATAGCGGCATGAGCGATCCCTTCGAGGCCATCGGCGGCCGCGAGCCCGACGAGGCGCCCGCGGAGGCAGCGGACGAGGGTCTGGATCTCGAAACCGGGCCGGAACCCGAGCCTGAGCCTGAGCCTGAGCCTGAGCCCGAACCGCGGCCCCAACCCGAACCGGAACCCGAGCCGGAGCCGGCTGCGCCCGAGCCCGCGCCGGCGAGCGCATCCGCCACTGCGGCGCCGCAGGCCGGGAATGAGGAGGATGACAGGATGGTCTCGCCGGAATCCGAAGAGCAGGCGACGGCGTCGCTGCAACAGCTCGCCGAGGCGTCGCGCAAGGAAGAGTTCGGCGAGGGTCCCAAGAGCGACAGCGACAAGATCCTGGAGAACATGGTCCGGGAGGCGCTGCGTCCGCAGATCAAGGCGTGGCTGGACGAGAATCTGCCCGGCTTGGTGGAGCGCATTGTGCGCGAGGAAGTCCGGCGCATGACGCGCAAGGCCGAGGCCGCCGCGGATCCGGGCGACGACGAAAGCGCGTATTGACGCGCGCCGTTCCGCGCACGGCGGCGTCGCATGGTCCGCGTTCCCAATCCCCTTCCGCCGCTCGAACCGGGGTGGGTCTGGCTGGTTGGCGCGGGGCCCGGTGATCCGGCCCTGCTGACGCTCGGGGCGTGCCAGGCGCTGCAGCAGGCGGATGTGGTTCTCCACGACGGCCTGATCGGTGAGCCGGTGCTTGGGTACGCGCACGCCGGGGCTGTGTGCGAGCCGGTGGGTAAGCGCGCCGGCCGGCCGTCGCCCAAGCAGGCCGAGATCAGCGCGCGCCTGATCGCACTGGCGGGCGCGGGCAAGCGGGTGGTGCGGCTCAAGGGCGGTGATCCCTTTTTGTTCGGGCGCGGACCGGAGGAGGCGCGCGATCTGGTGCGCGCCGGCGTGCCGTTCCGTGTCATTCCCGGCGTGCCCGCCGCACCGGGCGGGCTGGCGTATGCCGGCATTCCCGTTACCTCGGGCGAAGGAGTCGATGCGGTCACGTTCGTCACGGCGACCGCGCCCGACGGCGAGCTGCCCAAGGACCTGGACTGGCGGGCGCTGGCGCGCGGGGCGCCCGTTCTTGTGATCTTCATGGGCCTGCGCCGCATGGCGGAGATTGCCGCGCGGTTGCAGGCGGG
>CAJXKW010000123.1 GCA_913055855.1 uncultured Limimonas sp.
GTTGGATTCGAACCAACGTAGGCTTACGCCAGCGGATTTACAGTCCGCCCCCTTTAGCCGCTCGGGCACTCCTCCACGTTGTCCACCGGCGTTCCCGCCGTGGCGGCGTGAACTATGGGAACTGCGGTGCCTGTGTCAACGGTAAAGGCAGCGCCCGCGCTGCGGTGCCGCCAAGCGCCGGCGCGCCGCCCTTGCGCCGCGCCTGCGCCGCCCGTTAACAGGCAGGCCGTCCGTTCCCTCCATCATCATGTGGCAACGTCATGGCGAAACGCAAGGCGCACAAGCCCGGCGGCAAGCCGGCAGGCGCACCGCCCAAGCGCGGCCGCGCCCCCAAGGGCGGGCAGGCGCACTGGCTCTGGGGCGGGCACGCCGTCCTCGCCGCGCTGGCGAATCCCAACCGGCGCTGCGAGCGTCTGGTGCTCGCCCGCGACCAGCAGGGGGCCTGGCACGAGCGCGTCCAGCCCCTGGCGGCCAAGCGAACGGATGTCGCGCAGGGAATCGAGGTCATGGGCCGCGCCGACCTCGAGCGGCTCATCGGCAAGGCCGCGGTGCACCAGGGCATCGCCCTGCTCGCCACGCCCGCACCGCAGCCCGAGCTCCAGGACTTCCTGGACACCCTGCCCGCCGAATCCCCGGCCTGTATCGCCCTGCTGGACCAGGTGAGCGATCCGCAGAACGTCGGCGCGGTCCTGCGCAGCGCAGCCGCATTCGGCGCCAGCGCCGTCGTCACCACGGAACGCAACGCCCCGCACGAGACCGGTGCGCTCGCCAAGGCCGCCTCGGGGGGCCTGGAGGCGGTGCCGTTCATCCACGTGACGAATCTGGCGCGCAGCCTGGATAGTCTGGTCGAGGCGGGATTCCGCTGCCTGGGCCTGACCGGCGACGGCGAGGCCATGCTGGCGACGGAAGTCGACACCCCCCGGATCGCCCTGGTTCTGGGCGCCGAGGGAACCGGCCTGCGCCGCCTCACGGCGGAACGCTGCGACCGCCTGGTGCGCCTGCCCACGGTGAGCGCGCTGACCGACCTGAACGTCTCCAATGCCGCCGCTGTGGCGCTTTACGAAGCGGTCGGCCGGGGCCGCGCATTCGCAAGCTGAGCCAGGGCTGCAGCGGCGCCGCGCAGGCTTCTGGTGGCGCGGCCGGAATCCACCGCCAGGGCGATGACGCTGCGCAGGTGCGGCAAAACCGCAGGAACGCGGTGCCAGCGCACGCGCCCCCGGGCGTCGAGAAGCGTCTGCACCACACCGGGCACGGCGCGTTCCGCCGGGTCGCAGACGGCGCGCACCACCAGAAGCGGCAGCCCCGCCCCGGCGGCGACGCGCGCCAGGACCACGCTTTCCATGTCCACGGCGGCCGCGCCGGTGTCCGCGGCCAGCGCGCGCTTGGCCGCAGGTGTGGTAACGGGCGCGTCCACGCCCACGACGGTGGCGCCCCGGTGCGCGTCGGGACAGGCTGCCAGCAGCGCGGCGTGCCACTCGGAGGCAACCGGCCAGCGGCCGCCTTCGGGATCGACGACGGCCCCGGGCAGGATAAGGGCACCGGGCCGGTAGGCCGGATCGAGCCCACCGGCCAAACCGAAGCTCACCAGCAGATCCGGCCGTTCGCCGGCGAGCCGTTGAGCCTCGGTGCGCGTGCGCGCCGGGTCGGCGCCGCCCGGCGCCACCATCAGGGCCGTGCCGTCGGGCCAGTCCGCGGCCTCGACAACGGCAGCCTCGCGCGCCAGACCGGTGAGGACGCCGATGCGGGTCACATCCCCACTCCGACCCGGCGGTCGTTGCTGCGTGTGAGATTGCGGTAGCGCGCCAGCGCCCAGAGCGGGAAGTACGCACTGTATCCGTGGTACTTCAGGTAAAACACACGCGGGAAGCCGATGCCCGTCCACATGGTCTCGGGCCAGTTCGCGCCCTCCAGCGGCTGGCTCAACAGGAAGTCCACGCCGGCGGCGACTTCGGGGCTGTCCACCTCTCCCGCGGCCATGAGCCCGAGCAGCGCCCAGGCCGTCTGCGACGGTGTGCTCGCCTTGGCCTCGGCGCGCGCCTCGGTCCAGTAGGTGGCGCAGTCCTCGCCCCAGCCGCCGTCGGGCATCTGCTTGTTCTTGAGGAACTGCACGCCATTGCGCACGGCCGGATGATCCGGCTCCAGGCCCGCGGCGTTGAGGGCGCTGAGCACCGACCATGTGCCGTAGACGTAGTTCACCCCCCAGCGGCCGTACCACGAGCCATCGGCCTCCTGCTCGTTCAGCAGGAAGTCCACGGCAGCTCGCACCGCCGTATGGTCCTTGTCGTAGCCCAACTGGCACAGGGTGCTCAGACAGCGTGCCGAGACGTCCGCAGTGGGCGGATCGAGCAGCGCCCCGTGATCGGCGAAGGGGATGTGATTGAGGTAGTAGTACGTGTTGTCCACGTCGAAGGCCCCCCAGCCGCCGTTGCTCGACTGCATGCCCTCGATCCACGCGGCCGCGCGGCGGATGACCTCGTCGTAGCCGTCCGGGTCGGCGCGGTGCAGCGCCGCGACCACCACGGCCGTGTCGTCGACGTCGGGGTAATGGTCGTTGCGGTACTGGAACGCCCAGCCCGAGGGTGTCAGCTCGGGCCGGCGCGCCGCCCAGTCCCCCTTGGTGTCGGTGATCTCGTGCCGGCACAGCCAGTCGCAGCCGGCGCGCGCCGCGTCCCGCGCCGGTTCGTCACCCGACTCCAGCATGGCGTGGACGGACAGCACGGTATCCCAGACCGGCGACAGGCACGGCTGGCAGTACAGCTCGTCGCCGCGCTCAAAGAGCAGATCCTCGATCGCCTGCCGGGCGGTCGCGACATCCGGGTGCTGCGGATCGTAGCCCAGGGCGTCGAAGGCCATGACGGTGTTCGCCATCGCCGGGAAGATGGCGCCCACCCCGCTGCGCCCGTTCAGGCGCGGGCGGATGAACGCCATGGCCGAATCCACGGCGCGTCGGCGCAGCACCTGCGGCATGTGCGGGTCGAGCGCCTTGAGCACCTTGTCCACGCCGACGAAGAATGCACCGATGCGCGTGCCCGTGGGATTGTCGATGTAGTCGGTCTCGTCCTCGGGTGCGGTGACGAAGAGTTCGCGCACGCCCACGCCGGAGGGGTTCTTCGCCGCCGGCTTGAGCGCCATGAGCACCACCAGCGGCATGATGACGGTGCGCGACCAGTACGAGACCTTCTCGATGTGGAACGGGAACCAGCGCGGCAGCAGCGCGATCTCCGGCGGCATCGTGGGCACCGCGCGCCAGGGCACCTGCTCGAACAGGGCCAGCGTGATGCGGGTGAACACGTTCGCCTTGGCCGCGCCGCCCAGCGTCAGGATGTGCTGCCTGGCCCGGCGCATGTGCGGCTCGTCGGCACCGTCGCCCAGCAGCTTGAGGGCATAATACGCTTTCACGCTCGCCGAGATGTCGGTCATCCCCTCGGCGAACAGCGGCCAGCCGCCATCCGGCTTCTGGTGCCGGCGCAGATAGCGCGCGAGCTTGGCCGCACGCTCCGCATCGATGGGCTCACCCAGAAAATGCTGGAGCAGGACATATTCGGAGGGAATCGTGGTGTCGGCTTCGAGTTCGAACAGCCAGTGGCCGTCGTCGTTCTGCCGCCCGCGCAGGGCCTCGCCGGCATCGCGGATCATGCGCTCAACGACGCCGATGCGATCCCCACTGGGTTCGGATGATGGCGATCGGGTATGTCCGGCGAACGTCCGTTCGCCGCGCTCAGCGGACTCGAGTGTCATGTATCCCCTCTTTATGTGGCCCGCCCAAGCCCGTGAACGGCTTGTGATTTTGGGCAATGCGCCAAGGGCGCAAGCTATTCAGGTGCCACTGGCGCAGCAAGACCCGCCCGCAAGCGGAGAGACAAAATTTCGCGAGGGCGTGACGCGGGTTGCGTACACCGAATCAGTCCGGTGAAACACCGGACGACGCCCTCGGGCGGGCCTGCGCCCGGCCTTTCCAGAAACCGCCGTGCCCGCCATGGTAGGCGCGTGCGGATTCCAGGGTCATCGCCGTATAGAGCACAGCCACGACGGGCAAGAGCGAACCGCGCCAGCGGGCCTGCCCGTAGTGGCGGTAGGTCGGCGCCGCCACCACCGCCATGGCCGCCCAGGCGAGCGCAGCCGCGCCGCCCGCCGCCGACCCACCGTGCAGCGGCCAGGTCAGCACGGCAAGCGGCGGTACCAGGAAGACCAGGGCCATGCCCAGAACGGTCCCGGCCAGTCGTGCCGGGGAATAGCGCAACTGGGCGTAGGCGCTGCGGGCCACCATGGCCCGGATTTCCTCCAACCCGCGGTAGGCGCGCAGGCTCGCCGAGGCGTTCGCCTGCCCGATCCAGATGCGCCCGCGTCCCGGCCGGCCGTGGCGCTTGATGCGTGCCGCCAGGGCACAGTCGTCGATCAGGGCGCCGGCGATGGCGGCGAACCCACCCGCGCGCTCAAGGGCGGCCCGGCGCAACAGGATACAGCCGCCCGCGGCCGCGGCCGTCCGCGCGCCCGGCCGGTTCCCCCGGCTGAAGGGATAAAGCATGCGAAAGAACAGCACGAACGGCGGGATCAGCAGTCGCGGCCAGCCCCCCGTCGCGTGCAGGCGCACCATCAGCGAGACGAGGTCGCGGTCGTCCGCCTGCGCCTTGGTGACCAGCCGGCGCAGGGTTTCCGGCGCGTGCGCGATGTCCGCATCGGTCAGCCAGAGGTAGGGCGGGGCTTCGCCGGCCGTCCCGGCGGTGCGGCGGGCCTGCTCCAGGGCCCAGAGCTTGCCCGTCCATCCGGGCGGCGGATCGGTGCCCTGGATCACGCTCAGGCGATGGGATGCGCCCGCAGCCGCCGCCCCGGCGCGCGCGGCACCGGCCGTGTCGTCCGCGCTCTGGTCGTCGGTGACGATGACATGCAGGCGCCCCGGGTAATCCTGGCCCAGGACATCGGCGACGGTCCGGCCGATCGTTGCCGCCTCGTCGCGCGCCGGGATCAGGGCCACCACCGCCGGCCAGAGGCCGTCGCCCGCCGCCGGCTGCGGCAGCCACTCGCGCAGCCGCCAGAAGCCGCCGTGACCGAACAAGAGGTACAGCCACGCCACCGCGGACACGCCGGTCAGCACGGACACCAGGACGCTCATGCCGGACATCCCCTCACCTCCTTCGCAGCCGCCGCGCCCGGCCGCGCGCTCACGGATCCTGGTTCCGCGACCGGCGCGAGAGCGCGGCCAGGAGCGCCGGCAGCACCACCAGGACGGCGAACAGGGTGAACCCGACCGCGATGGTGAGCAGCGCCCCCATGCTGCTCATGCCGCGATGCTCGGCGACGATGAGCGTGCCGAAGGACGCCAGCGTGGTGAGCACGCTCAGGCTTACCGCGCGCGGCGTGGAGCTGCCCAACGCCACGGCGACACTGCCGGCCTGGCGCGCACGCAGGACCAGGTGGATGCCGCTGCTCACGCCCAGGCCCATCAGCAGCGGCAGCACGATCACGTTGGCGAAGTTCAGCGGGATGCCGGCTAGCGCCGCGGTCGCCAGGGTGAGCACCGCGGCCAGAGCAAGCGGCGCGAGCGCCAGCAGGACGTCGCGCGCGCGGCCCAGCGTGGTGGCGAGGATGATCAGGATCGCCGCGGCGGCATATCCGGTGGCGTGGACGAACGCCCCGATCACCGCCTGCGACGCCTTGTGGATCGTCACCGGCGCCCCGGTGGCGCGCTCGCTGACGTCCAGCGCGGCATTCGCGAAGTGGCGCAGCGCGCCGTTCTCCTGAATGGCCTCGGGCGGCCGGGCGGTCACCCGCGCCTGTCCGTCCGCCGCCATCCAGCGCGCCCGCAAATCCGCCGGCAGGTCGGCACGCGTGACCCGCTCGACATTCAGGGCATCACGCAGGAACGTAAGCATGCGCGGCAAATAGCCCGTCCAGCGCGCCTCGAGCGCGGCCAGATCGGGCGAGTCGCCCAGGTCGGCGAGCGCCGCGCGCGCTTGTCCGGCGGCCTCGCCCACCGCACCCTCACGTGCGGTCAGCGCATCCAGCGCCTCGCGGATCTCGGTGTAGGCCGCATTCCGGTCCGGCGCCTGCGCCGACCCGGCCCCGCCGCCGGCAGGGCTCAGCACGGGCGCGAGGAAGAACGCCGCGTCCCCGATGGTGGCGAGCTTGGCATCCTGCTGGCCGGGCACAAAGCTGGCGAGGGTCCGCGCGCCGCCGAACGCCGGGTCGTCCCGGAAACGCGCCGCCAGGGCCTCCGCCGCCGGGAGATTGGGCGCGAGCACGTTGACCACATAGGGCGTGGTCTCGGTCTCCGACGCGAGGTCGCTGAACGCCCGCATCGCCGGCGAGTCCGCGTCGCGCAGGTTCATCGGGTTCATGTCGAAGCGGATTCCGGGCGCCAGCGCGACTCCGGCCGCCGCCAGGGCCACCGCCGTACCCAGCACCAGCCGCCGGCGCCGCACCAGCCACGGCGGCCCGTTGGCCACCCCCGTCAGCGCCGCCGGCGCGCGCCGGCGCGCGCCGAACAGGGACAGCAGCACCGGCAGCAGGGTCAGGCTCGCCGCCACCGCGATGCCCATGCCCACGCCGGCGATCAGCCCAAGCTCCGCCAGCCCGCGATACGCCGTGGGCAGAAAGGACAGGAACCCGACGGCGGCGCAGAGGGCGCTGAGCAGCATGGCACAGCCCACGCTGCGCCCGGCGCGCACCAGGGCATCCCGCGCCTCGCCCGAGCCGTCCTCGCGGTAGCGCAAGGCGAAATGGATGCAGAAATCCACGCCCAGCCCCACGAAGAGCACGGCAAAGGCCACCGAGATCAGGTTCAGGGTGCCCACCAGCACGGCCGCCGCGCCGGCCGTCCAGACGAGCCCGGCGAGCAGGGTGAGCAGGCACGCCGCCACCGCCCGGCCGCCCCGGAAGCCCGCGAGCAGGATCACACTCACCGCGACCAGCGAGAGGATGCCCGCGAGGGTGCCGCCCTTCTCGACGCTGGCCAGCTCCTCGCTTTCGATCACCGCCTCGCCGGTAAGGCGCAGTTCGACCGCGCCGGCGTGCCCGGCCGCAACCTTCGCCACTGCGTCGCGCACCGTCGCGATGGCCGCCGCGGCGGGACGCAAGCGGGCGTAATCGAGTTCGGGCTGGACCACCACAAAGCGCCGGGTTTGCCCGCCCAGTGCGCCGTTGCCGTCGCCGGCGCCGGCTATGAGGGCCTGCCAGGACAGGTTACGCGGCCGCCCCGCCGCTTGCGCCCGCGCCGCCACGGCCATCTCCTGCAGCAGCCGGTCGAAACCCGGCAGGTCGGAATCCGTACCGGACTCCGCAGCAAGCGTCAGGATCTCGGCGAGACCGCCCAGGTGCGGCTGCTGCGCCAGTGTGGCCAGCAACGGCTCGGCGTCGGCGAGCCGGTCCACCAGGCGCGTCAGCGCCGCCGGGTCGAGGTAGAGAAGGCCATGCCGGCGCAGGAACCCGGTGCCCGGCGCATCGACCCCGGCAACCGCGGGCGCCCCGCGCAACGCGTCGGCGAGCTGCTCGGCCGCCACGCCCGCGCGCTCGGGCGTGGGCGCATCGACCACCACGACGACGGTATCCTTGAGCTGCGGGAACGCGGCGTTGAACGCCTTGGCGTGCTGGCGGAAGGGCTCGTCGGGATCGATCATGTCCACGGTGTTCGTGGAAATCCCGAGCAAGCGCACGCAGGCGAGAAGCGCCAGCACGGTCAGCGCAAGCGCCGCCAGGACCACCCAAAGCCGGCGGCGCAGCGCGCCCGCGACGAGCGCCGCGACGGCGCGCGAACAGCCCTCGCCCAAGGCCGGGGTCTCGTCAGCGGACATTGACCCGTCCCCACGGATGCCCACGTAACAGCCCGGCGGCACGCCGAGACGAGGCCGTCATCGGTGCACGTCCATCGCCGCGCCCGGCCCCGCAGCGGGACCTGCGCGCGGCGGGCCCGTTTCCCGGAGGTGTTTCATGCGTAGCGGCGCCCTCGCCATGCCGCTTGTCCGTTCCGTGTTCGTCCTCGCGGCCATGCTCGCCACACCCGCGGCTGCGGCCGGTGCCGGCGCCAACGCCGGTCCAGCCGACGCGGACGCGGTCACGGCGCAGCCCGAGTCCGCCGGGGCTGCGCCAGCCGACTCCGGTACCGGCGCAGCGGCGGGACCGACAGGCCCCGTGCGCAAGCTCGCGGATACGCTGATCGCCACGATGAAGGATGCCGAGACGCTGGGCTTCGACGGCCGGCGCGAACGGCTCGAGCCGGTCCTGCGCGCGACCTTCGACTTCGGCTTCATGGCCCGGCTCGCGCTGGGCGGCCAGTGGACGGAGCTGGACGCGGCCGAACGTACGCGTTTCGCCAAGCTGTTCGGCGACATGAGCGTGGCCACCTTCGCCGCCCGCTTCGACGGCTACGGCGGCCAACACTTCGAGGTGCAGGCGCCGCGCGACGGTCCGCGCGGAACCAAACTGGTGCCCACGAAGCTGATTCATCCCGATCCCGAGAAAGCGCCGGTGACGATCTCCTACCTTATGCGCGAGACCGACGCCGGCTGGCAGGCGGTGGATGTGTACCTGAAGGGGACGTATTCCGAACTCGCCACCAAGCGATCCGAGTACACGAGCATCGTGCGGCGCAAGGGCTACGACGCCCTGGTCCGCCGGATCCGGGAGAAGATTGCCGAGCTTCGCGAGACCGGCGACCCGGATACCTCGGCGGAAGGCGGGGACGGCGCCTGAGCGACGGGCGCGCTATGCGCCCGCCTTTTGCGTCAGGGTCGCCGCACCGGCGTTGTAGCCCAGCGCCCGCAACGCGGTGTCCACGATGTGCCCGGCGTTCAGCCCGGCCTGTTCGTACTGCTCCTCGGGTTTGCCGTGGTCGATGAACACGTCGGGCAGGGTCATCGGCCGCATCTTCAGCCCCGCGTCGAACATGCCGGCCCCCGCGAGGAACTGCATCACCTGCGCGGCGAAACCGCCGATGGCGTTCTCCTCGACCGTGATCAGCACCTCGTGTTCCGCGGCCAGCCGCCGGATGAGATCGTGGTCGAGCGGCTTGGCAAAGCGCGCGTCAGCCACCGTCGTGGAGAGCCCGCGCGCGCCCAGCTCGTCCGCGGCCCGGATCGCCTCGTGAAGGCGCGGCCCGTACGACAGCACGGCCACTTTGGTGCCCTCGCGCACGACCCGGCCCTTGCCGATCTCGAGGGCCTGGCCGCGCTCGGGCATTTCGACGCCCACGCCCTCGCCGCGCGGATAGCGCAACGCGCTCGGCCGGTCGTCGATGCCCACGGCCGTGGCGATCATGTGCACCAGCTCGGCCTCGTCGGCGGGGGCCATGAGCACGAAGCCGGGCAGCGAGCCCAGGTAGGTGACGTCGTAGCTGCCCTGGTGGGTGACACCGTCGGCGCCCACCATGCCGGCGCGGTCGATGGCGAAGCGCACGGGAAGCTGCTGGATCGCGACGTCGTGGACGATCTGGTCATAGGCGCGCTGAAGGAAGGTCGAGTAGATCGACGCGAAGGGCCGCATGCCCTCGCAGGCCATGCCGGCACAGAAGGTCACCGCATGTTGCTCGGCGATGCCCACGTCGAAACCGCGGTCGGGAAAACGCGCCTTGAATTTGTCCAGCCCGGTGCCGCCCGGCATGGCGGCGGTGACCGCGACGATCCGTTCGTCTTCCTCGGCCTCCTGAACCAGGGTGTTCGCGTACACCTTGGTGTACTGCGGGGCCTGCGGCGTGGGCTTGGATTGCTTGCCGGTGACGACGTCGAACTTGGCCACGCCGTGGTACTTGTCCGCGGCGCCTTCCGCCGGCGGGTAGCCCTTGCCCTTTTGCGTGACCGCGTGGATGAGGATGGGCCCGTCGCCGTCGTCGTCGCGAACGTTCTTCAGCACGGGCAGCAGGTGGTCGAGGTTGTGCCCGTCGATCGGCCCGACATAGTAAAAGCCCAGCTCCTCGAACAGGGTTCCGCCGGTGAGCAGGCCGCGGGCGTACTCTTCGGCGCGCGCCGCCGCCTTCTGGAACGGCTTGGGGAACTGCCGCGACAGCTCGCGCGCCACATGGCGCATCGAGCGGTACGGCCAGGAGGAGATGGTGCGCGAGAGGTACGCACTCATCGCCCCGACGGCCGGAGCGATGGACATGTCGTTGTCGTTGAGGATGACGATCAGCCGGGAATCCATGGCACCGGCGTTGTTCATGGCCTCATAGGCCATCCCGGCGGACATGGCGCCGTCGCCGATCACCGCGATGACATTGTTGCGCCCGCCGCACAGGTCGCGCGCGACGGCGTAGCCCAATCCGGCCGAAATCGACGTGGACGAGTGCGCCGCGCCGAACGGGTCGTAGGCACTTTCCTTGCGGCTGGTAAACCCGGAGAGTCCGCCGCCCTGGCGCAGGGTGCGGATCCGGTCGCGCCGGCCGGTGAGGATCTTGTGCGGGTAGCACTGGTGGCTGACGTCCCAGATCAGCCGATCGTCCGGCGTGTTGAAGATGTAGTGGAGCGCCACGCTAAGCTCCACCACCCCTAGGCCGGCGCCGAGGTGCCCGCCCGTCTGGGATACCGCGTCGATCACCTCCTGGCGGAGTTCATCGGCAAGCTGCGGCAACTCGTCCTCGGAAAGGCCGCGCAGCTCCTCCGGGGTCGGCACGCGGTCCAGGATCGGCGTTTTTGAGCCACCTTCCATGGGTTCCCTCGATTCGTTGTGGCCTCGCCTTGCCTATCCGGCGCGGCGGGCGGCCGTCT
>CAJXKW010000124.1 GCA_913055855.1 uncultured Limimonas sp.
AATCGACGGCCAGGTCATGGCAACTCCCATGGTGGTACCCGGATCGTCGCGGCCCGCTGCGCGCCGCGTCAATGCGCCAGCGATCCCGGTACCCGGACGCGCACACGCATCGGATAGCCGCACCGGGGTGATCGGCGCTAGTGTGTCGAGCATGACGACGGAAACCACCAAGGCCCGGAACGCCGCAGAGAAGGCGCAGCGCATGCCAGAACATGACAACGGGGGGACCGCGCGGACTCAGGTCCACTACGGCATTGTGGATTCGCCCTTGGACCGGCTCCTTGTCGCCGCGAGCGATGAGGGAGTGTGCTTTGTCGCGCTGGGCGATACAGATGCGGAGGTGCGCGCGGCGCTCGACAGCGCTTTGCCGGAGGCGGACTCCATCGCGCGCGACACGGAAGCTGTGGCACAGGGAACGGCTGCTGCGCTCGCCGTTAGCGCGGGCAGCGATCCCGCGTCCGACGTGCCCCTGGACGTCCGGGCTACCCCGTTCCAGAGCCGGGTATGGGCGTGCCTGACCGCCATCCCGCCCGGCGTCACGCGCAGCTACGCCGAGATCGCGGGCGAACTGGACATGCCGCAGGGCCAGCGCGCCGTCGCCCGCGCGTGCGCCGGCAATCCGCTGGCCCTCCTGGTGCCCTGCCACCGCGTCCTGCGGGGCGACGGCGGTTACGGCGGCTATCGCTGGGGCGTGGCGCGCAAGAAGGCGCTGCTGGCGCGGGAGCAGGCGGCGGCCGGAACCTCGCCGTAGGGCGCGGTCCGCACAAGCGGACCCGCCAACTTCATGTCCCACGCGGCAGGTCCGCCTTCGGCGGACGCTGCCCTACGCTGCCTTATGCTCAAACGCGCAAACGTGAAAAACCCCGCCGACGTCCTGCGCCGACGGGGCCTGTGTTCGCGCGGGTTGTGGCCGGCGGTGTTACGCCGCGGCCTGGACGGTCTGGTCGATCCAGTCCTTGAGTTCGTTCTTGGACACCGCGCCCACCTTGGTCGCGGCGACCTGACCGTCCTTGAACAGCATCAGCGTCGGGATGCCGCGGATGCCGTACTTCTGCGGCGCACCGGGATTGTCGTCGATGTTGAGCTTCGCCACGGTGAGCTGTCCGTCGTAGCTCTGCGCCAGTTCCTCCAGGATGGGCGCGATGGTCTTGCACGGGCCGCACCACTCGGCCCAGAAGTCCACCAGGACGGGCGTGCTGGCGTTGAGGACGTCTTCCTCGAACGTGGCGTCGCTCGTGCTGATCATTGCCATGGTGTCGGATCCCCTTTCTCGCCGGCTTTCGGGCCGTCACCCCTGGAACGGGCGGGCCCGGCGCGATCGTCTCGACCACAGCTAAGCAGGGGGCATGGCCCCGTCAACCTGAACCGTCGTCGCGGTGCGCGGCGTCGATCGCCATGAGCTGGAGCGAATCCGTCCACAACAGCCAGGTCTCGATCGAGCGGTCCGGGTACACGCCCGCGAGCAGGTCGCGATAGGCGCGCATCTGCCGGCGGTAGACCTCGGGAACCTGCTCGGGGGTAGCGGGCGGCGGCCGGTTCGTCTTGTAGTCGATCACGATCACTTTATCCGACCGCACGAGCATCCGGTCGATCTGGCCCGAGACCGGCTCGCTGCCCGCGCCCAGGCCGGCCACCGGCACCTCGGCGCGGCTGTCGGGGCCGAAAAGCTCGGCCAGGCCGGGCGATTCGATCACACCCAGCACCTCGTCCAGCAACGCCGCGCGTGTCTCACCGTCCAGGCCGTAAAGCGGGCTGGCCAGCAGGCGTTCGCCCGCCGTCCGGCGTTCGTCCGGCGCCACGTCGGGCAGCGCCTGCAACAAGCGGTGGATGATCCGGCCGCGCCGGAACCAGTCGCCGGCATCGGCGTCCAGGGGCGAGCGCACGGGCGGCTCCGCCTCGGGCGCACGCGAGGGCGCCAGGGGCCGCGGCGGTGCGGGCTCGCGCGGCGGTTCGCGCCGGGCCCATTCGGGTAGCGGCCGCGTTGCCGCCAGTGCCGGGCCAGCCTCCGCGTGCCCTTCCGGCTCGCGCCGCTGCGGCGTCGCCAGGCGCAGCGCCTCGCCGCGCCAGCCGTGGGCGATCTCGCCGGTGACGTCGAAGGGCACGGTCTCCGCCACATCCGCCAGACCGCCCGCAATCAGGTCATGCCACGTGGGGCCGCCGCCGGGCGTCTTGCGGCCCTGCCAGCCGGCGACGTAGAGCCGGTCCTCCGCGCGCGTCATGGCGACGTAGAGCAGGCGCCGCGATTCCTGGTCGCGCACCCGCTCCGCCGCCGCGCGCAGGTCGGTGACGGGATCCACATCGCGCGCCTTGGACGCGGACCAGAACAGGCTGTCGTGCGCGTCCGACCAGAACAGGTCGGCGCCGTGCGGCTGCCCGCGGATGGTGTCGGGCAGAAAGACCACCGGCGCCTGCAGCCCCTTGGCGCCGTGGACGGTCATCACGCGCACGGCGTCGCTGCCGTGCTCGGGGTTGCGCTTGACCTCCTGCGCCCCCGCCTCGAGCCAGTGCAGGAAGCCCTGGAGCGCGGGCACGTGCTCGCGCTCGTAGGCGAGCGCCAGGGCCAGGAACTCGTCCAGCGGGTCGGCCGCATCCGGACCCAGGCGTTCCAGGATGTCGCGCCGCCCGCCGTCCGCACCCAGGAGCCGGCCGAACAGCTCGTACGGCGGCACCGCGTCCGCGCGCGCCATCCAGTCGGACAGGCGCTGATACGCGCGCTCGAAGGCCGCGTTCTCGCCCGCGCGGTCGCGTAGTACGTCCCACAGACGGCCCGGCCGGCCGTGGCAGAGCTCGAACAGGTCATCCTCGCCGAGCCCGATCAGCGGCCCCTTGAGGACGCTCGCCAGGGTCAGGTCGTCCTCGGGCAGCAGGAGCACCTGCCCCAGCGCGATCAGGTCGCGCACGGCGAGCTGCTCGGTGAGCACCATGCGGTCCACGCCCGCCACGGGGACGTCGAGCGCCTTGAGTTCGCGCACCACGGCCGTCATGAACGCATCGCGCCGGCGCACAAGGATCAGGACGTCGCCCGGCTGCATCTGACGGCCCTTGGCGTCGAGCCAGCCGCCCGGATCGCCGTCCCGGGTCCAGGCGCGGATGCGCACGGCGATAAGCCGGGCCAGCCGCTCCGCCGGCGGGGGCGCCCCGCCGCGCGCCACGGGCGGCTCCCAGGGCGCGCTCTCCCGGGGCTCCTCGGGCGCGACCGGCGGCCAGACCTCGACCAGGCCGGCGTGGCCCTGGCGCACGGGGGCGTGCCGGACGTCATCGCCTTCCGCGATCACCACGCCGTCGCGCGCATCCGCCTGGGCGAACACGCTGTCCACCGCGCGCAAGACGGCGTCGGTGGAGCGGAAGGAGACGTGCAGGTCAACCGGCTCCCAGTGCTGCTGCGCCGCCCGAACGCGTTCGGCGAAGTGCCGGCGCATGTGGTCGAAGGCGTAGGGATCGGCGCGCTGGAAGGAATAGATGGACTGCTTGACGTCGCCCACAGCGAACACGGTGCGCGTGCCCCGCCCCGCCGCCTCGGCCGCGCCCTCGCCGGCGAAGAACTCGCTCGTGAGAAGGTCGACCACGCGCCACTGGTCGGGGTTGGTGTCCTGGCCCTCGTCGATGAGGACGTGGTCCAGGCCGCCGTCGAGCTTGAACAGCACCCAGCCCGCCACGTCGGGCTGCTCCAACA
The DNA here is from genome assembly GCA_913055855.1 of uncultured Limimonas sp. Taxonomy (GTDB): domain Bacteria; phylum Pseudomonadota; class Alphaproteobacteria; order Kiloniellales; family Rhodovibrionaceae; genus CAJXKW01. The sequence goes on from CAJXKW010000124.1 coordinate 3,674, forward strand.
GGCGCTGCGTGGCCAGGATGAGATCGTCGTAGTCGAGCTGCGCCCGGGCACGCTTGCGCTGTTCATAGGCGTCCAGGATCGCCGCGCCCAGGCGCAGCAGCGCCACCGTGCCCTGGGCGATGTCGGCGGCGTTCATGCGATCGCGCAGCGCGAGGATGCGCTCGGCTTCGGCCGCCATGGCCTCGGCCGCGCCGGGGACGGCCGCCGCACTCTTGGTGAGCAGGTTCTTGCGCACCTCGCCCTTCTGGGTGAGGAAAAGCTCGGCATAGCCGTCGAAGCGCGCCGCGCGCGTATCCGGATCGGCGTGCAGCCAGTCGCGCAGGATGGGCGCTTTGACCTCGCGCTCCTTGGCCGTGCCCTGGAGCAGGGCGTTCAGCGCGACGTCCAGGCCGTCGGCGTCGAGCGTGCCGTCGGCGCAACCCGCCCGAAGCAGGCTCTCGCGCGTCTCCTCGGAACCGACGCCCAACGCGGCATAGACGCGCCCCGCCATGCCGGCGATGCCGCCGCCTTCGGCGAGCGCGCGCCCCACCCGGCCGCGCTCGGCGAGCACGTGATCGATCAGGCGGACGAAGGCGTCCTCGCCCGCAAGCGCCGTCACCCGGGCGAGCGCATCGGTGAGATCGGGGTCCTCGCCCGCCCCGGCGCGCGCCAGCACGGCCTCGCGCGCATCGCGCAGCAGTTCGGCCGCGGAGGTCTCATCGAGCACCGTGGACTGCGGCGAGATCCCGGCCTCCAGGGGGAAGCGGCCGAGGATGGACTGGCAGAACGCGTGCAGCGTCTGGATCTTCATGCGCCCGGGTGTGTCCAGCACGCGGGCGAAGAGCTGGCGCGCCCGGCGGCGCTCGCCGTCGTCCGGCGCGCGGCCCAGGAGATCGGTGAGCTGCGCCTCCAGCTCGGCGTCCGGGATGGTCGCCCACTTGGCGAGGCGGTCGGCCAGGCGGTTGGCCATCTCCGCCGCGGCGGCCTTGGTGAAGGTCAGGCAGAGCACCCGCGCCGGCGGCGTGCCGTCGAGCAGGAGGCTGAGCACGCGGTCGGTGAGCACCTTGGTCTTGCCCGTGCCCGCCGACGCGCCCACCCAGACCGAGGCCTCGGGATCGCTCGCCCGCCGCTGCGCCTCAGCCGCGGCGGCGATCATCGACTCCGGCGTGTCGTTCAAGGACGTGGTGTCGGGCGGGGTCACGGACGTGCGCTCACTCGCGGGACGGCTTTCGACGCGCAGAGCGTGGCACGCGTGCCGGCAGTGGGCAATGTACCCCCTGTTAATGACACGTGTTCACGTCCCGAACTTCCCGTAATGGCGTCATCCAACCGCGAGGCGCCATTATGCGAGCCGCGTGACGGCTTCAAGCGCGGGACCCTACAAAACGTGCCAACCTCCACCTTTTCACGCCCCGCCAGGCACGAGCACGGGGCGCCTTAATCCCCGTAGATATAGGTGAACCGGAACAACCACTGGGTCTCGTCATTGACCGGGTCGAACTGCCCATTAAACGACAGTTGTGTCGATTTGTTCCAGCTATAACGCACACCGGCGCCGAAAGGCACCGCGAACCGTTCCCGTTCGCGCGGATCGCCCTCGATCTCATCATTGGTAAAGGTCTCCATTTGCAACAGAGATGTAAAGGCAACTTTATTGTTTACGAAAAAATCTGCCGTCCCGGACACGACAAAACTATCGGCGGGATCCCTCGTCAGACCATTCCGTTGGCGTTTGCCATTGCGCTGGTAAATTCCCGAAAGGCGAAGAACCACCGGATCCACGCTCTTACGCAGCCGCAGACTCACATTCCCCGACCTTGCGTACACAGTGTCGTCTGCCGTGTTCTCCACCAAATCCAACAATAACGACGCCTCCAGCGCCGGATAATCGGACTCTTTAACCGCGAGATAGCGCCCGCCCAGTGCGAGCGATCCGAAACGCCCGTCCCAGGTCGAATTCCCAGAACTCCCGGGCGAGGCAAGCGTTTGATTATTGACATACTGTCCATTGCCGAGTCCGACAACGTCGAAGCGTTCCGTTATCGAATACGAGAGCTGAACACCCGGCGTTAATTGCGTTACACTTCGACCGCCCTCGGAAACATTCACGACACCAAACGAGGTATCGATCGACAGTAGCCCCGGCTCTGCCAAGATATCACTGGTAACGTCATAGCGAACCGCCGTCTCGTCTTCTTTGCTTGGATCATCCCCCGAGGATTCTTCTTGCGCTTGCGCCATCACCGGAACGAAGCCCAAAATGGCAAGAAGGACCACACTCAAGGATCGCATTTGCACACCCCCACGATACACTAGATAGGATTGAAGAAACCCGGCTCCACGTGCGTGTTATCTGCACCCTTCTGCGGGAGGATCGCGAGGATTCGACCCAACGCTTTACCATCCTTGCCTTCGTCGATGGCCCAATAGGATAGGAACTGTCCGCGTGTATATCGGCGATTTCCCCAGGTTGGGTCCGCAACGTAGATCCACCCCTCGTTTACTTGCCGAATTACAACGAAATGGTGAAAACTACTTGTTTCGATATATGCGATAACTGGAATCTTCAGATTCACCAACGTCTTATAGTCCGTTTTTATACCTCTGGCCCGATAATTCAGCCGTTTTGCAGTTTTTGCTAAAAGCGCGTACGTGAAACCAGAAATCTTCACGTCCTGACGTTCTGCCTCAGAAAGCTCATTATAGGCTTCCCGGCTAACCGTGCGTGCCTCATCGCCTCCGCCGACCGTCAGCTTATTGATTTCGTCCACGCCAGAGGTTTCGAGGACTGTCGCCTCATCGACGTCCTCGCCGTAATAATGGCGCAAAACAGTGGCCAAACTCGCCGCCCCGCAGGTGTAATCCTCTTTCTGCGCAACCATATCGCTAAACAGAAGAGCAATCCACGATTGTCCTTGGTGGTGGACAAGCCGGGGCTGGCCTGAACTCGAGTCCGAATTGCCGGGAATACTGCAGGCGCCAACCAAAAACAGACAACTGACCGTGACACACAGCCTAAAGAATTGACCCGAGAATCGCCGCCACGTCCGCGAACGCCATGCGTCTGGCGCTATCAACCGTCCCGTCCTTAAAAGCAACATTTCGAACATACTTCATTGGCCGCCTTAGGTTATGCCGTAAACACATGCCTAACCGAAAACAAACAAATGCCGAAGCTTGCGCGTTTCATGAAAAATGCCGGCTGGTCATACTTAGTCTTCGATGACCATCGTCCTAGCTTCCGCCCACCCTTCCACGAGCCCGGCGCGCAGTCGATCGTGGCGCGGTAACGGCTTGGAAAACGCACTATCGCAAACGAACCCGACAATCGGATAATGGGGAACACGTGCTTTTTTCGGTAGGCAATATTTCGGCTCCCTTTATAGTCAATTTCCGAAAAGAAAAGCTGCCGGACCCAACCGAGCCCGGCAGCTCCTTCGAAAAAATGTTAGTGCGTGGCCCCGTAAAGCGCAACGCCTGCACCGAAGGCACCGACACCAAGACTGGCGAATCCGATCGCGGTTCCAATGGTAACCGCGAACTCACCTTGCGTGTTCGCCATCTCATTCTGGGTCATATTGACCACGGTATTGTCGTTCGACGGAGCGAACACGTCACTGGTACCCGCCGGGGCGGCACTCGCAACAGAGGTGCTGGCCATCAGGGCGGCCAGCGCCGCAGCCGTGAGGCTCTTCTTCGAATACATGATTGCCTCCTGCGTTATCTCCTGTGGAAGGGCAGGTCACCCAAAGCCGGTGAAGCTTCAACCGTGCGTTGCCGCATAAAGAACGACGCCCACGGCAAAAGCGCCGACACCGACAGCTGCAAGTAGCATCACGTGACCGATGCTCAACTTGTTGACCCTTCGTAGGCTATGGACGGACATCGCGCCGTTGACCGCCCAACGCGCTGGCTGCCGTGCAGGACAGCGCGTTGGGTAACGTCGAAGTTAAGCCAGCCTAGCCTTACCAGTTGTCGATCGCGTAGGCAGCACCGTAGCCGGCCGCACCTGCACCAAGCGTATAGGCACCAATGCCGACCATGCACCAGCCGCCGCACATGAACTCGCCGCGGGTGTTGGCCATCTCGGTCTGGGTCATGTTCACGACCGTGTTGTCACGATCGGCGGTAAACACGTCGTTGCCCGCGGGCGCCGCGCTCGCCACGGAGGTACTGGCCATCAGCGTCGCGAGGGCCGCAGCGGTAACACGCTTCTTCGAGAACATATCTCACTCCCTCCTTGAGTTCGAAACGCACTCGCGTCGCAGGACCCTTTGGCACCGCTTTTCGCCTTATCGGATCCCCCGACCGGTTGCTGATTGTGTTTCCCCAACCCTCAGCAACCGTCGGCTTGATACATTTTCGCGCAGGCTCGGTCAAGGGAGGATTTAATGCGGTATACGCGTTTGACGCGCACTTTGAACAGGTATCCGTCGAAAGCGTGCCGACCACCCATCTGTCGCGTACCCCAGCAACAACCGTTCACTCGCTTTTCGGGGGAGGACGCCGGCGCAGAACCGCGCCATCGGCCGGTCACACCGCAACCAGGATTCGCCACCCGTCCTCAGTCCGCTCCGGCCGAACGCCATTCGCCCACGCGCGCGAGGTGGGCGTAGTCGTCGTAGGCCGGGGCGCGCGCCGGGTCGGGATAGGCGCGGTAGGGCGTCGCGGGATCGTCAAAGTGCGCCACCAGCGCGCGCAGGCCGTCCAGCGCCTCCGCGGCCAGGGTCGCCGGGTCGGTCTTGGTCAACGGGCGCTGCTCGCCCGGCGTGGGGCCGCCCGACAGCTTCCAGTACGCCAGCTCGGCCACCGTGCTCGCGGGCACGTCGGTGAAGCCGCCGTGTTCCGCGATCGCCGCCTCCAGCGGAAGCTGCGGCGAGTCGCCCAGGCGCACCACGGTCTCCGAAGGCGGCGTGCCCGTCTTGTAGTCCACGATCGCCAGCGCGCCGTCGCCCCACTGCTCGATGCGGTCGGCCTTCGCCGTCACGGTGAACGCCCCGCCCGGCGCATCCAGCGTCAGCCGGCCGCGGCGCTCGGCGCGCACGTGCACGTTGCCGCCGGCCCGGCGCGCGCGCTCCAGCTCGGCCACATAGGCCGCCACCCGGGCGAAGCGCGGCCACCAGAACGCGCGCACGCCCGGGCGCACGTCCAATTCGTCGAACACCGCCGCGCCGGCGCACATCAGCTCGCCCGCTGGGTCCGCGGGCAGCGCGTCCGGATACGCGCGCACGAAACGCTCCAGCGCGGCGTGGATGAGCAAACCCTTCTCGGCCGCGCCCGGATCCTGGTCGATGGGCGCCAGCGCGTCCAGCCCCAGGATCTTCTGCGCATACAGGCCATAGGGATTGCGCCGCCAGGTCTCGATTCGCGTCACGGAGAGGCTGCGCGGCCGGGCGTGCAATGGCGGTACCGGCGCGGGCGGCTCGCTGCGCCGGGTTTCGTCCGGCGCGTCCAGGGCCTGCGCCCACTGCACCGGCGCCGGGTCGCCCGCCGCCAGCGGATCCAGGCCCAGCGCGTCCAGCACCGCATCGAGGCGCAACAGCCAGCGCGAGGGCACCGTGGGCGTGCCCGCCGCGCGCGTGGCGCGGGTGATGACCACCTCGGGGGCGCAGAACGCCTGGACGAAGTCGTGCGCCATCAGGCCGATGCGCTGCTCAACCGGGGGCAGGCCGAACTCCGTGCGCATGGGCCGGGACAGCCACGGCCCCGGGTCGGTCTCCGCGGGCCAGGTGCCCTCGTTGATGCCGCCCAGGATCATCAGGTCGGCGCGCTGCAGCCGCGCCTCCAGCGTGCCCCAGATGGCCAGGCGCGGGTGCCCGCCGAACGCCGGGCGCACCACCCGACCCGCCATAAGGCCGTCGAGCAGCCCCGGATAGCGCGATGCCGCGACCGGCGGGCCGGCATCGGCGCTGTCCAGCAGATCGGCGGCGAACTGCGCCAGCGCCTCGCCCGCATCGCCGTGCCACAACCGCGCCGGCCCGGGCAGCGCATCGCTCGCCGCCAGCGCCTCGGCAAAACGCATGTGCGCGTCCACGGCCGTGGCAAGGTCGGTCTCCGCCGCCCCGAGCGCCGCCTCGGCCGTCTGCGCCAGGGCGTACAGGCGATCCAGCCAGGGCAGCAGCTCGCCCCCGCCCTCGGCGCGTTCGACCGTACGTCGGAGCCCGTCGAAGCCGGCCGGCGGGCGCGGCCCGCGCAGCGCCAAAACCTCCAGCCTGCGCACCTTGCGCCGGAAGCGCGCCGGGTCCTCGCCGCCCGCCGCCAGCGGGTGCTTGAGCGCAGCCAGGAGCGGCGCCGGCGCCAGCCCTTCGGCGAGCATCTCGGCGGTCAGGCGCAGGAACGCGCCCGGCTGGGTGTTCGCCAGGGGTGTACCGGCGGAATCGTCCACGCTCAGGTTCCAGCGCGCCAGTTCGGCCGCCACGCGCCGCGCCAGGTCGCGGTCCGGGGTGACCAGCGCCGCGGTGCGCCCCGGCGTCTCCAGCGCCTCGCGCAGGAGCAGCGCGATGGTGCCCGCCTCGCTCACCGGATCGGGACAGTCCAGCCGCCGCACGCCGCGCAGGCCCAGCTCGACCCGCTGCGCCAGGTCTTCGCCCGCCTGCTCGCGCCAGGCCTCGGTCGCGCTCGCCGGGCGCAGGGCCAGATTGACCGCGCGCGCCCGGCCGGCGGACGTGGGCGTGCCCGCACTGTGCGGCCAGGCCGCGACCGACTCGCGGGCCAGCCCCATGCGCCCCAACAGGCCGGCGATGCTGTGCTGCGGGTGCGCCGGGTCCTGCGCCGCCGCCGTCCAGGCGGCCTCGGGCATGTCGCGGTCCAGGCCGGGAAGTACCACCGCACCCGTGGGCAAGCGCGCCACCACGTCGAGCAGATGCGCCGTGGCCGGCATGGAACCCGTGGAGCCCGCCGCGATCACCGGCGCATCCGGCGGGTTCGCCTGCCAGGCGGC
>CAJXKW010000125.1 GCA_913055855.1 uncultured Limimonas sp.
GGCCCAGGCGCTCGGCGATCCAGGCGGCGAAGGGAATGCCCGCGGTCTCGCCGCCGGCGATCGCGTCCAGGCTCTCGTAGCCGGCCTCCGCCTGGATGCGGTCGCAGGCGAGCTGCATCAGCTTGGCTCGCGCCCGCGGGTAGGACATGATGCGCCGGCAGTCCACGTACACGGGGCTCCGCCGCCCGGAGGTCAGGACGAAGGGATCCGCCGGGCGGAACAGGACGGCCCCGATCTCCAGGAGGATGCGTGCGGTGATGCGGGCCGGATCGTCGGCACGGGGTTCGGTCATGGGCGGCTCGCTGGCTGGGGTGTTCCGGGCGGATCCCCCCGAGGGAAGGGGGCCGCAGCCTTCGGGCGATCTCATACCGCGGAAGCCGGCGGTGCACCAAATCCCGTTTGCGGCCGGCGGGCCGGGATGACCGCATCGGCGTTTTATGTAGAGACACGGGGGGTGAACCATGCGAACAGCCGGTACAACGCTGACGGCGCTGCGCGAGCGCGCGCCCCTGGTCCACAACATCACCAACCTCGTGGCCATGGATTTCACCGCGAACCTGCTCCTGGCCGCGGGCGCTTCGCCGGTGATGGCGCATGCGCGCGAGGAGCTGGCAGAGATCGTCGCCGCCGCCGACGCGGTGACCATCAACATCGGCACGCTTTCCCTGTCCTGGGTCGAGACCATGGTGGAGGCCGCGCGCGCGGCGAGCGAAGCGGGGAGGCCGTGGGTGCTCGACCCCGTGGGCGCCGGCGCCACCGGCTATCGCACGGAAAGCGCCGCGCGCCTGGTCGCCCTCGGACCCACGGTGATCCGCGGCAACGGTTCGGAGATCATGGCCCTGGCGGATGCTGCGTCGGGCGCGTCGCCGCACGGCGTGGACAGTGCTGTGGAATCGGTCGAGGCGCTGGATGCGGCCTTCCAGCTCGCCCAGCAGAGCGGCGCTTGTGTCGCCGTGACCGGCGCGGTCGATTACGTCACCGACGGCGTGAACATGACGGCGGTGGCCAACGGCGTGCCCCTGATGGGCCGCATCACGGCCATGGGCTGCGCCCTCTCGGCGCTTGTGGCAGGCTGCTTGGCGGTGACGCACCGGCCGCGCGACGCGGTGGCGCACGCGCTGGCGATCGCGGGCGTCGCCGCCGAAATCGCGAGTGAGCACGCCGAGGGGCCGGGCAGCCTGCGCTGGCGGCTGCTCGACGCGCTGTACGGTATGGACGCCGAGGATCTCACCACGCGGGCACGGATCGAGGGATGACACAGCGGCGCTGTCCGAACCTGGGGCTTTATCTGGTGATCGGTACCGGCGACACGGGCGGCCGGCCGCTGACCGAGATCGTCGCCGCCGCCGTGGCGGGCGGGGTGGACCTGGTCCAGTTGCGCGAGAAGCACGCGGATACGCGCACGCTCTACAGGCGCGCCGGGGCGCTGAAGGACGTGCTGGACGCGCGCGGGGTGCCGCTGATCGTCAACGACCGCCTGGACGTCGCGCTCGCCGTGGGTGCGGCGGGCGTGCACCTGGGCCAGGACGACATGCCGCCGGATGTGGCGCGGCGCATCATGGGGCCGGGGTCCATCGTCGGCCTGTCCGTCAGCGACTCCGGCGAAGCCGCGACCGCGGACCCGGCGATCGTGGACTACACCGGTATCGGTGCGGCGTTCCCGACGGGCACCAAGGCGGATGCGGGTGCGGCCATCGGGCCGGCGGGCGTGCGCGCGCTGCGGTCGCAGGTGGCCATGCCGAGCGTCGCCATCGGCGGCATCACCGCACAAAACGCGGCCGAGTTGCGCGGCACCGGAATCGAAGGGATCGCCGTGGTCTCCGCCATCGCCGGCGCGGACGATCCCGCTGCCGCGGCGCGGGAATTGCGCACGGCGTTCGGACTGCCCGGGTGACGTTGGGCTCGGTTCGTTCGGGCGCTGACCGCGTCTTTCGAAAGTCCCCGTAGGACAGGTCCGCTGCTTGGCGGACCCGCGCTACTCGTCGTCCGGCTCGCCGCTGTTGAGGATCTCGCACAGGCGGTTCACGCGCGGGCTGGGCTGGCGGTGGATGCCCGGCGTGTCGTTGCTCAGCACCCATTGCCGCGCTTCCATGAGTTCGGCCACCGTCGCCTTCGTCGCCACGACCTCCGCGATGCGCCTGTCGTCGAGTTGACCGGCGATGTTGAGCACGTCGTCGCGGGTGACGGGGCGATTGCGCGGCATCGGGACCTCCCTGAGCGATGGAAACTGCCGCACAGATGTAAGCGACCGCGCCGCGCGAAGCAAATCCTATGCGGGCAGTCCCCTTCGAGAAAGGTGCGTGCCTTGACTCCGACCCCGGTTATGAATAGAACATAACACGAACATTGACGTGTCCGTGACGGGCGCCCGCGCGTCTCGGGAGTCGACACATGAGCCGCACCGCCGCTTCCGGCCAGCCGCACACATGTAAGCCCGACCTGGACGCCCTGCGTCGCACCGTGCGCGAGATGGAGCAGGGCGCGAATGCGCACGGCCCCGTGCTGCGCCTGGGCGCGGATGCGCTGGACGGTGTGCTCGCCGGCGGTGGGCTGGCACAGGCGGCGGTGCACGAGGTGCAGCCCGCGCGTACGGTTTGGGACGACGGCCCGGCGGCGGCGTTCACGGCCGCCGTGCTCGGTGCGGCGCAGGCGCAGGCGAACGGGCCGGTGCTCTGGATCGCCGCGCGCCAGGACCTGCACGTGCCCGGGCTCGCCGCGTTCGGGCTGGACCGCGACCGGCTGCTGCTCGCACGTGCGGGCGGCGACACGGACGCGCTCTGGGCGCTCGAGGAGGCCCTGCGCTGTCCCGCGCTGGCGGGCGCGGCCGCCGAGGTCGCGGCGTTCGACCGCGTCGCCGCGCGCCGGCTTCAGCTCGCCGCGGAGCAGGGCGGGGTGCCCGGGGTGCTGCTGCAGCGTCGGCGCATCCCCACCGGCGGCCGGCAGGATCCCAGCGCCGCCGCGACGCGCTGGCGCATCGGCGCGGTGCCCGGCGGCGACGGCCCGGTGATGGGGCTGCCCGGCCGGCCGCGCTGGCGCCTGGAGCTGCTGCGCAACCGCGGCGGGCCGCCTTCGGATCTGGAGGTCGAGTGGGATGACGCGACGGGTGGTATCGCTCTGGCTGCCCCGGTTCGCCACGGCGCGGCTGCGGCGGCGGAATGACGGCGGCGGCGCGCCCGACGGCCGGCGCCCGTTCGCCCTGGTCCACGGCGAGGGCGGGGCGCAGCGCCTGTACGCCGTGGACGCCGTCGCCGAGGGCGCCGGCCTGCGCCCCGGGTTGCCCCTGGCGGAGGCGCGCGCCCTCGCGCCCGGGCTGGCGAGTGCGCCTGCGGACCCGGACGCGGACCGGCACGCGCTGGGCCGGCTGGCGGCGTGGTGCGGGCGCTACAGCCCCTGGACCGCACCCGACGGCGGTCATGACGCGGGCGGCGCGGCAGGGGTGCTGATCGACGCCACGGGCTGCGCGCACCTGTTCGGCGGCGAGGCGGCCCTGCTCGAGGATCTGCTGGCGCGCATGCGCGGCTTCGGGCTGGACGCGCGCGCGGTGATGGCAGAGACGCCGGGCGCGGCCTGGGCGCTGGCACGCTTCGCCACGACGCCGGACGCGCCGGCGACGGTGGTGCCGGCGGGGCAGGCGCGGGCGGCGCTGAGTCGGCTGCCGCCGGCGGCGCTGCGCATCGGCGGGCGCGCCGTGGATCTGCTGCACCGCCTGGGCCTGCGGTCGATCGGGGATCTCTACAGCCTGCCGCCCGCGGCGCTGGTCCCGCGCGTGGGGCAGGAGGTGGCGCGCCGGCTGGAGCAGGCGCTGGGGCGCGCGGCCGAGCCGGTGGACCCGCTGGTGCCGCAGCCGGCGCTGTGTGCGCGCCGGGCCTTCGCCGAGCCCATCGGGTACCGCGACGACCTGGCCGCCGGGATCGAAGCCCTCATCGCCGACCTGTGCGCGCGCCTGCACGACGCGGGACAGGGGGTACGCCGGCTCCGGCTGACGCTGTATCGGGTGGACGGTTCGACACAGTCGGTGACCGTGGGGACCAGCCGGGCCAGCCGCGAGCGCGATCATCTCAAGCGCCTGTTCGCCGAGCACCTGGACACCCTGGACGCGGGTTTTGGCGTGGAGGTGATGACCCTGGCGGCGCTGGCGGTGGAGCCCCTGCACGCGGGACAGATGGCGCTCGGCGAGGCGACGGCGGGGCGCCTGGATGCACGCGCGGCGGGCGACCTGACGGCGCTGATCGACCGGCTGGGCAACCGCCTGGGCCCGGGCGCGGTGACCCGGCCGCGCCCGGCGGGCAGCCACTGGCCCGAGCGCGCCGTGGTGCTGCGCCCGCCGCTGGCGCGCGACCGCGCCGTGTGGCCGGCGACACCGCCGCGCCCCGTGCGCCTGTTCGAGCCGCCGCAACCCGTGGCCGCAACGGCGCTGCGCCCCGAGCACGCGCCCGAGCAAGTCCGCTGGCGCAAGCGCACGCTCCGGATCGTGCGCGCCGAGGGCCCGGAGCGCCTGACGCCCGAATGGTGGCACGCCGACAGCAATATCCCGGACGTCACGCCGCGCGACCACTACCGCGTCGAGACGGGCGACGGCCGGCGCTACTGGCTCGCCCGCCAGGCGGGCCGGTGGAGCCTGCACGGCCTGTTCGGGTAGGCATCCGGGTGTTGGCAGCTTCCTGCGTCGTGCGACGGCCGTGCATCTTAACGCGGCGGCGCAGGCGTGGCATATCCCCTGGCATACGAATGGCACAGCCGCGCGAACGCCATGCGCTTTCTCCGCATCGTCCTGGTTCTCCTCGTGCTCGCCGCGCTCGGGGGCGGCGGCTACGCGGCCTGGCGCGTCTACGGCACGCCCGAAGAGACAGGGCCGATGACGCTCTACGGCAACGTCGACATCCGGCAGGTTGACCTCGCGTTCAACGCCGAAGGGCGCATCGAAGCGGTGCTGGTGGAAGAGGGCGAGCGGGTCGAAAAGGGGCAGGTGCTGGCGCGTCTGGAGTCCACCACCTATGAAAGCATGGTGGACGCCGCCTCGGCGCGGCTGAAGCGCAGCCAAGCCCAACTGCGCGAGCTGGAGCGCGGTACGCGGCCACAGGAGATCCGCCAGGCGCGCGCGGCTGTGGCGCGCGCCGAGGCCGTGCTGGCCGAGACGCGGGCGAACCTGCAGCGCCGGAAGACCCTGCTGGAACGCGACGACATTTCGGAAGCTGCCTACGACAAGGCGAAGCGGGCCTTTGAGGAGGCCAAGGGCACCCTGGAACAGCGCCGGGCGGAACTCGATCTCGCTCGCGAAGGCCCGCGCGCGGAGGAGATCGAGGCCGCCCGGGCGAACGTGCGCTTTAACCGCGCGACCCTGCGTATCGCCCGCGAACGCCGTGACAACACCACGATGGAAGCGCCCGCGCCCGGGACCGTGCTTACCCGTGTCCGCCACCCCGGCGCCACCGTGGGGCCGACGGAGCCCGTGCTCACCCTGGCCCTGCGCACCCCCATGCGGGTGCGCACCTACGTGGGCGAGACCAACCTGGGCCGTGTCGAGCCGGGGATGCGCGTGGCGATCACCACGGACAGCTTCCCGGACAGGACCTATCGCGGTCACATCGGCTATGTCGCGCCCACTGCGGAGTTCACCCCGAAGACCGTGCAGACGCCGGAGCTGCGCACCTCGCTGGTTTACCGGGTGCGGGTGATCGTGGCGAACCCGGACTCCGGCCTGCGTCAGGGCATGCCCGTGACCATCCGGCTGCGCCCCGACGCCGACTTGAAGGGGACGGGTGAAAAGACCGCGCCGCAACCGGCGGGCGAGGGCGGCAGATGACGGCGCCCGCGGTCGCGCTCGACGGCGTGGTCAAACGCTTCGCCCGCGGCGCCGCGCCCGCCCTGGCCGGAATCACCGCGAGCGCACAGGCGGGCCGGATCACCGGGCTCGTGGGTCCGGACGCGGCGGGCAAGACCACGCTGTTGCGGCTGATCGCCGGGCTGCTCATCCCCGATTCGGGCACGCTTCGCCTCGCCGGTGGCGCCGACCCGGACGTGCCCGGCACGCTGGGGTATATGCCCCAGGCCTTCGGCCTCTATGAAGATCTCACCGTCGCGGAAAACCTGGCGCTCCACGCCGACCTGCAGAGCCTGTCGCCCCAGCAACGTGGCGAGCGCGCGCGGCGCCTGTATGAATTCACCGGGCTGGGGCCGTTCCGGGGGCGGCTGGCGGGCAAGCTCTCGGGCGGGATGAAGCAGAAGCTGGGCCTCGCCTGTGTTCTCCTGCGCCCCCCGCGGGTGCTCCTGCTCGACGAGCCGAGCGTGGGTGTGGACCCCATCTCGCGCCGTGATCTCTGGACCATGGTGCGCGAACTCGCCGATGGCGGGATGGCGGTGCTCTGGGCCACGGCGTACCTGGACGAGGCGGGGCAGTGCGACCGCGTATGGATGCTCGACCGCGGCCGGCTCATCCAGGACGGCACGCCGGATACCTTCCTTGATCCGGTTCGGGAGCGCTGCCGCGCCATGCCGCTGCCGGCGCAGGGCCGGCGCGCGAGCCGGTCGGCGGCCCTGGCGGCGCCGGGCGTGCTGGACGCCCAGATCCAGGGGCGAACGCTGCGCCTGCTGCTCACCGCGGACGGCGAAGCCCCGGATGCCGCCGACGTGGGCGCCGCCGTGCCGGCCGAGGCCGTGGAACCGCGCTTCGAGGACGCCTTCATCGCCCGCCTGGGCGTCGAGCACGCTACCGCCGCGGACGCCGCCGCCGCGGACGCCGCCGAAGGCCCAGGCGACGCGCCGGCGCCCATGGACGGCGAGCGTGAAGGTCCCGCCATTCTCGCCGACGGTCTGACAAAGCGCTTCGGCGATTTCACGGCCGTCGACGGTGTAAGCTTCGAGGTCGCGCGTGGCGAGATTTTCGGCCTGCTGGGCCCCAATGGTGCGGGGAAGTCCACCACGTTCCGCATGCTCTGCGGGCTGCTGCCCGCCAGCGGCGGCACCGCGCGCGTGGCCGGGCGCGACCTGGCGCACGCGCGGGCCGAGGCACGCGGGCACATCGGCTACATGAGCCAGGCCTTCGCCATGTACGGCGATCTGTCGGTGCGCCAGAACATGGCCTTTTTCGCCGGCGTTTACGGTTTGCGTGGGCGCGTCGCGCGCCGGGCCATCGACGACGCCCTGGACCGCTACGGCCTGCGCCGCTTCACCCGGACCAACGCGGGGGCGCTGCCATTGGGCTACAAGCAGCGCCTGGCCATGGCCTGCGCGGTGCTGCACCGCCCCGCGATCCTGTTCGTGGACGAGCCCACCTCGGGCGTGGACCCGCTGACACGGCGCGAGTTCTGGGGCCGCATCAACGCCATGGCCGGGCAGGGGGTGACCGTGCTGGTCACCTCGCACTTTCTGGACGAGGCGGAATACTGCGACCGCCTGGCGATCCTGCACGAAAGCCGGGTGATCGCGCTGGGCGCGCCCGACGCCATCAAGCGCGCGCACGCGGGCGGCCCGGACGCGCCGCTTGAGGAAGCCTTCGTCAACCTGATCGAAGCTCAGGAGTCCGGGGAGGCCGCGGCATGAAGACCGGCCGCGACGGCGACGCGACGGCGACCGGTGTTGCGGCCGCGGGCGGCCTGCGCCGGCTGCGCGGGCTGGTGCGCAAGGAGTGGCTGCAGGTTCGGCGCGATCCCTCGGCCATCGCCATCGCCTTCGTCCTGCCCGTGGTGCTGCTGTTCCTGTTCGGCTACGGCGTGTCCCTCGACGCGGAGGACGTGCCCGTGGCCGTGGTGCTGGAGGAGAGCAGCCCGGCGGCGAACGACTTCGTTACGGCGCTTCAGGCCTCGGCGTATTTTGCGCCGACGGTGGTGCGCGATCGGCCGGCGGCGGAGCGCGCCCTGCTCGCCGGGCGCGCGGACGCCATCGTGGTGCTACGCGCCGACTTCGCGGCGCGGCTCTACGGCCCCGGCCCCGCGCCCATCCAGACCATCGTGGACGGCACCAACGCCAACCGTGGGCGCACCGTGCAGGGCTACCTCCAGGGCGCGTGGCAGCGCTGGCTGGCGCACCGGCGTTCGGCGGACGGCCACGGCGAGGCGCCCGCGGTGCGGCTCGAGCCGCGGGTCTGGTACAACCCCGGCGTGGACAGCAGCCATTTCATCGTCCCGGGCCTGGTGGCCATCATCATGACCCTGATCGGGGCGCTGCTGACGGCGCTGGTGGTCGCGCGGGAGTGGGAGCGCGGTACCATGGAAGCGCTCTTCGCCACGCCCGTGCGCCCGCGGGAGATCCTGCTGGGCAAGCTGATCCCCTATTTCCTGCTGGGCATGGGGGGCATGGCGCTGTCGGTGGTCATGGCGGTGACCCTGTTCCAGGTGCCGCTGCGCGGCTCGGTGCTGGTGCTCACGGCATCGGCGGCGGTGTTCATGATCACGGCCGTGGGCATGGGGATCTTCATCTCCACGCTGGCGCGCAACCAGTTCGTCGCGGCGCAGGCGGCGATCATGATCACCATGCTGCCCGCCATCATCCTCTCCGGCTTCATCTTCGACATCGGCGCGATGCCCGGGTGGGTGCAGGCGGTGACCTATCTGGTGCCGGCGCGCTACTTCGTGTCCATCCTGCAGACGTTGTTCCTGGCCGGGGACGTTTGGCCGGTGATCTGGCCCAACCTTGGCGCCCTGGCGCTGTTCGCGGCCGCGCTCCTGAGCCTCTCGGCCCGGGGCACGCGCAAACGGCTGACCTGAGGGGGCGCCGGAATGCTGGCGATCCTGCCGCCGCGGCTCGTCGCCCTGATCGTGAAGGAATTCCGCGCGATCTGGCGCGACCCGCGCAGCCGTTTCGTGCTCGTGGGGCCGCCGCTGATCCAGCTTGTCCTGTTCGCCTACGCCGCGACCTTCGAGGTGGAGAATGCGGCGCTCGCCATCCTGAACGAAGACCGAAGCGCGGAATCGCGCGAGCTGGTGGCGCGCTTCACCGCTTCGAGCGGGTTCGAGGCGGTGCGTACGCTCACCCACGTCGATCAGATCGAGCCCACAATCGACCGCAAGGTCGCCGTGGCGGTGCTGCACATCCCGCAGGACTTTGCCGCCCAAATGAAGCGCAGCGCTGCCGACGGGCCGGGCGCGGCGCGGGTGCAGGTCATCGTGGACGGCCGCCGGTCGAACACGGCGCTGGCGGTGATGACCTACGCCGAGACCATCCTGGGCGGCTATGCCCGCGACAAGGCGGCGGAACGCGGCGCGCCGCCACCCGAGACCGAGCTGGTCAGCCGGGCGTGGTTCAACCCCAACCTGAAAAGCCAGTGGTTCATCGTGCCGGGGCTGGTAGGCACGCTGACGCTAGTGGTGGTGACCGTGGTGGCGGCCTTGTCCATCGCGCGCGAGCGCGAGGTGGGCACGTTCGAGCAACTCCTGGTCACGCCGCTGCGCCCCCTGGAGATCCTGCTGGGCAAGGTGGTGCCCGCGCTCGGCATCGGTCTGGCCGAGGGTGTGGTGATCATCGGCGCGGCCGTGGCCTGGTTCGGCGTGCCGCTGCGCGGGTCGGTACCCCTCCTGCTGGTCAGCCTGCTGGTGTTCCTGATCTCGGCGATCGGGGTGGGGCTGATGATCTCGGCCTACGCGCGCACGCAGCAGCAGGGCATCGTGGGCGCATTTCTGTTCCTGATGCCGGCGGTGATTCTGTCAGGCTTCGCCACGCCCATCGCGAACATGCCGCCGTTCATCCAGGTGCTTACCTACGCCGACCCGCTGCGCTATTTTCTGATCATTCTGCGCGGCCTGTTCCTGCGCGACCTGCCGGCCGACCTGGTGTTCCAGCAGCTGTGGCCCATGGCGCTGATCGGCGCGCTCACCCTGGCCGCCGCGACGTGGCTCGCACGCAAACGGCTGGGGTGAGCTGGCGCCCCCTCCCGGCTCACCTGGCCGGTTGGACCGGACTGACGTAGCCGGGCGGTTTCACGGCGACCAGCGGCAGCTCGACGCTGTTCAGGATGTCTTCGGCCGTGTTGCCGATGAGCACGCCGGAGATGCCCGTGCGCGCGACGGTTCCCATGACCAGCAGGTTTGCGCCCAGACGATGGGCCATATTGGGCAGTATTTGGTGCGTGCTGCCGTGTTCGACGTGGCATGAGGCGTTCTGCGCCGCGGGCTCGGCGGAATCGTTGGCCAAGTCGTCGAGCCGACGCCACAGCCGGTTCTCCAGCTCCCGGCTGTAGCTGCCCGAGCCGCTTTGGGAAGACCACGCGCGCACGATGCTCTCCGTCGGGGAATCCCAGACCGTCGCGAGATGCAGCTGAGCGCCGGCCCACGCCGCGATCGCGCCCGCTTGGTCGACGATGCGCCGGTTCAGCGCAGCTTCCGTCTCCGGCTCGTCGCTGCTCTCCATCTCGACGTCCACGGCCGCCAGCACCACCCGCGGCCGTTCGGGCCGGCTGGCGCGGCGGAGCCACACCGTCGACGGGCACTTGCGCAGGAGTTGCTGGTCTGTGCCGGCAAGCAGATCGCGGGATAGATTGGACAGTTCGGCGGCCGTCTTGATCACCAGATCGTGGCCTTCCGCGAGAAC
>CAJXKW010000126.1 GCA_913055855.1 uncultured Limimonas sp.
GGCGAGGGCGTCGTTCCACTCGGTGGCGGTGTCGGCGACGTGGACGCGCGTCTTGGCTTGTTCACCGGTCACGGGCGATCTCCTCGTGCTATCCCGCGCGCGCAGTTCACGCCGCGCGCTGCGGCGCCGTCAAGCCGTCGCTGTGGCGAGGTAGGTGCGGAACCAGTCGCTTGCCAGCGCGACGACGCGTTCCAGCGCACCCGGTTCCTCGAACAGGTGCGTCGCCCGGGGCACGATCTCCAGACGCTTCGTGCAGGTCAGCTTCTCCAGGGCGGATCGGTTCAGGTCGATCACGGTGGTGTCGCCGCCGCCCACGACGAACAGCGACGGACAGCGCACGTCGCGCAGCGCCGCGCTCGCCAGGTCCGGCCGGCCGCCGCGCGAAACCACGGCGCCCACGCGCTCCGGCCGTTCGGCGGCCGCCACCAGCGCCGCGGCTGCCCCCGTGCTCGCACCGAACAGGCCCAGCGGCGCGCGCGCCAGGCCCGCATCCTGCTCCAGCCAGGTCATGGCCTCGAGCATGCGCGCGCCCAGCAATTCGATGTTGAACACCTGCCGGCGGTCGCTCGCCTCCTCGCTGGTGAGCAGGTCGAAGAGCAGCGTGCCGAAGCCGGCGGCCTGGAGTTCGGCCGCGACGTAGGCATTGCGCCGGCTGTGCCGGCTGGAGCCCGAGCCGTGCGCGAACAGCACCATCGCCCCGCTCGCGCCGGGGCGGACGAGATAGCCCTCCAGGCCGTGTTCGCCGATCTGCACCGTTTCCGCGTCCGCCATGGTTCACCCCTGATCCGTGCGGGTTCCCCGGTGGCCGGGGAACCGGTTTGTTCACATATCCATGAGGTGAACGCTGCGCCGCCGCGCGGCGATCCATATGCCACGCCGACGATAAGGACCGCACGCCATGACCGAGGCTTCACGGGGTGGAACCCTGACGCGCCGGCGCCTGCTCGCGGGTGCGGCCGGAATCGCCGCCGCGCCCGCGCTGGCCGGCCTGGGCGCGGAGCGCACCCGAGCCGCGCCGCTGATCGCCCGCACTGTCCCCGCCACGGGCGAGGCCATGCCGGCGGTCGGCATGGGCACCTGGATCACGTTCAACGTGGGCGAGGACCCGGAGCTGCGCGCGCACCGGACCAAGATCCTGCGCACCTTCTTCGACATGGGCGGCGGCATGATCGACTCCTCGCCCATGTACGGCAGCTCGGAAGCCGTGGTGGGGCACGGCCTGAACGAACTCGGCCATCCCGGCGGCCTGATCTCGGCGACCAAGGTCTGGACCCGGTTCGGCGGCGAGGCCCGCGGTCAGATGGCGGACTCGCGCGACCTCTGGGGTGTCGAGACCTTCGACGTGATGCAGGTGCATAACCTGGTGAGCTGGCGCGAGCACCTGAAAACCCTGCGCGCGGCGAAGGAACAGGGGCGCATCCGCTACATCGGGGTGACCACCTCGCACGGCCGCCGGCACGACGAGCTGGAGCGTGTGATGCGCAGCGAGCCCATCGACTTCGTCCAGTTCACCTACAACATCGTGGACCGCCGGGCGGAGGATCGGCTGTTGCCGCTGGCGCGGGACAAGGGGATCGGCGTCATCATCAACCGGCCATTCAAGCGCAAGCAGCTTTTCCACATGTTCCAGGACGAGCCGCTGCCGGAATGGGCCGGCCCGGAGGTGGATGCGGCCAACTGGGCGCAGTTCTTCCTCAAGTTCATCATCGGCCACCCGGCCGTGACCTGCGCCATCCCCGCGACCTCGCAGATCCAGCACATGCGTGAGAACATGGGCGCGCTCACGGGCGATCTGCCGGACGAGCCAACGCGGCGGAAGATGGTGAAGCACATCGAATCGCTGTAGGGTGGCCTCGCTTTTCGCCAGAAAAGCAAGCCACCGTCATGCGTGGACCGAGGTGGCTTGCCGCTGGCGCCGCGAAGCCACCCGACGGGGCCTGAGTCTGTCGACGGAGTGCGCCCCATGCTCCCCTATACGGCCGAGGTGCTGTTCAGCCTGATGGGTCGCTACAACGCCGCGATGGGGCCGGGCGTGGCCGTGGCGCCCGTGCTGGCGCTGGCGGCGCTGGCTCTGGCGCTGCGCCCGCAGCCGGGTGGCGGCCGGGCGATCGCGGCGATCCTGGCGGCGGGCTGGCTGTGGAGCGGCGGTGTCTTCCACGGGCAGTACCTCGCGCCGCTGAACTTCGCCGCACCCATCTACGCCACCGGCTTCGCCGTGCAGGGACTTCTGCTGCTGCTCTCCGGCGTGGTGCTGGGGCGCCTCACCTTCCGCTTGCGCGCCGATGCGCCGGGCGTTGCGGGGGTCGCCGTCATCGTTCTGGCGCTGGTGGTGGACCCGGTTCTGGGCTGGCTCGCCGGCTGGCCTGTGGCGCAGACACCGGTGGTGGGGCTCGCGCCGAATCCGACGGCGCTGTTCACGCTGGGCATGCTGCTGCTCGCGCGCCCGGTGGTGCCGTTTCACCTGCTCGTGCTTCCGGTGGTATGGGCGCTTTGGAGCGGCTGGATGAGCTGGACGCTGGCCATCCCCAGCGATCTCGCCCTGCCGGCGGCGGCGCTCCTCGCAATCGGCGTGGCCGTCCGGACGCGCTTGTGGCGCGAGGTCGCATCCGGCTGAACGTGGAACAGCCGGCGTCGTGCATACGGGTGTGTTGTGCACGCGACGTTTACGGCGCGCGGGGCGACGCGGTATACTCATTTGCGAGTGGAAGGCAGCGGAGGTGACGCGGATGGCACGCAAACGCAATCCGGCCGCGAAGCGGCTCCGCGATCCGCGGTTCCGGCAGCGGGTCGCGCCCAGCAAGGCCAAGTATTCGCGAAAGGGCCGCCAGTCCCGCGCGGACCGGCGGCCCGACCACGTGTTGCCGATCGCCGCGTAAACCGCCCGGACCCGCACGACCGCCATGCTGCTCAACGAGGACCAGCGCGACGCGCTCACCGAAGTCTGCAACATCGGTATGGGGCGTGCGGGGGATGCCCTGTCCCAGCTTCTCGATACGTTTGTTGCGCTTTCCACACCGCGTGTCCGCATCGTCCGCGCGGGCGAGAGCGACCTGGGCCTGCGTGCCCCCGGCGCCGCGGCGGATGCGGAACGGGTCACGGCCGTACGCCAGTCCTTTTTCGTCGATCTTCAGGGCGAGACCATTACCGTCTTCGGCATTTCCGGCGCCAACGACATCACGGTTCTTCTCGGTGCCGGCGCCGGCGAGACCATGTGCGAGGACGAGACGATCCTGGACGCCACCTCGATCATGGTGGGCGCCCTGATGCGCGGCCTGAGCGAGGAGCTGGGCATCTCGCTGGCGCTGACGGCGCCCTCGATCCTGGTCAAGAACCGGCCGAGCGACGAACTGCGCGTGCCCTTCGACGACTGGCGCCATGCCCTCGTGCTCGAGGTCCGGCTGGACATCGAGCAGGGTCCCTTCGCCTGCCACATTTTCACCGCCATGCCCGACCACACGATCCAGAACCTGCGCGGGCATCTGGACCGTCTGCTGGAGACCATCTAGCCGGGGCCGGGTCGTGGGCTCATGCGGGCGGCTGCCCGCCGTCGCCGGCCTGGGCGTTGCGGCCTTGCTCGCCCCGGCTGCGCGCGGGCCGGCGGCGGATGCGGGTGATGATGCGCTCGGCCGTGACGGCGATTGCGATGCACAGGACCACGAGCAGGATCGTGCCCCCGGCCTTTTCGGTGCCCACCCAGGTTGCCAGGGCAAGCCCGACAAGAAAGCCGACGGCCCCGCCGAGGCCAAGGTTGCGCAGCGTTTCCAGGGCGGGCATGGCGGTTATCCCAGCAGCAGGAGCAGGTGTTCGCCGTAGGTGTCGGCCCAGTCGCGGATGGTTCGGCGCAGGCGTTCCAGATT
Source organism: uncultured Limimonas sp. (assembly GCA_913055855.1). Classification (GTDB taxonomy): domain Bacteria; phylum Pseudomonadota; class Alphaproteobacteria; order Kiloniellales; family Rhodovibrionaceae; genus CAJXKW01. The sequence continues at coordinate 3,858 of CAJXKW010000126.1, forward strand.
CCAGCCGCGGCGCCAGAGTTCGGGCTCCGTCTCGATGTCGCGCGCCCAGGCGATGAAAACGGCCTGGGCGCGGGCGTAGGTCTCGATCTCGGAAAGATCCATGACCAGGACGGGGACGTCGGCCCGGCCCTTGGCCGTCGCCGGGGACCAGGCGAGCAGGAAGGGGCCGATGCCGTCGATCTCGGTCACCGCTTCGGCCTCGCGGATGGCGGTGCGCGCGGTGACGAGGTCGTAGTTGGCGACGGCCTCGGGACATGCCGTTTCGATCGGCGCTGTGTTGAGGCGGGCGGCCCGCTCGTCCGACGTTACCGGCCACACCGTGACCATCTGTTCGGCGCGCGGTACGGCAAGTTCGTGTGTCGCCGGCAGCACCGCGCCGTAGGCGTTACAGATCATCTCGTGGCGCGCGCGGTCGGCATCCGTCGCCCGTGCCCGGAAGGCCAGGATGCCGTAGGCGGCGAAGGCGTCCGGCGGGTAGGACGCGGGCCCGGTGAAAAGGCGCGAGGCGCGTACCGCGCCGGCAGGGCGCCCCTCGGCGGCGGGCTCTTCGGTTGTGGTCTCCGTCATGCCCGCAGTCGGTGGCGGAATGTCGAGGCTCCGCTCGGCTTCTTCACCCAGTGCGAACCGGCCGAGGCGGCGAGCCTCCAGGGCGATGTTCTCGGCGTCAGCGGCGATCCGGCGCGCTTCGGGGGTTGTGAGCCGCGACACCGAACGGGCGAGCCCGCGAGCGTCGTCGAAGAGGGTCCGGCTCTCGCGGGCGATCATCTCGACGATGGCCGAGCGCGGGGCGGGCGGGGCGTTGCCGAAGAGCACACTGTAGCCGACCTTGCGCGCAATGTCGTCGATGTCGGCCTTCAGGCGCGCAAGCCGCGTTTCGAGGGCGCGCAGCCGGGCCGTGTCGGCCTTGAGCAGGGACGGCGGCTGGACCGGCGGTGCTTCGGCGCCCGGCGGCGCCATCCGTTCGGCCGAGGCCGCCGCGGCCGGGCCCGTTCCGGAGGCCGTGGTGGCGAGCGTGGCCGCCAGAACGAGAGCCAAACCGACCACGAGGCGCCCGAGTGGGTGCTGCGATGCCATGGTTTCCGTGTCCCGACCGTCGCATGCCAACGGGCGCCATTCCCGAACCAATACGAAAGTCTAGTGTAGCGCCAGCGTCCGGCAAAGCCGGCAATCGGGGAGGCGCCACCTTCGGGGGAGGGAGGCACGGCGGCCGGCGGTGCTATTCCCCAACCTGGAGAAGCAGGCCGCGTTTGCGCGCGACGTGGAAGCTGTACAGGAACAGCGAGGCGCCCAGCCCAAGGTAGGCGAGGTCCACGGCGAGCGCGTGCGCCAGCAGGTCGTAGCGCAGGGTCCCGTCGATCAGGACGGCGCGCATGCCCTCGAACACCGGCGCGGTGGGCAGCGCCCAGGACACCGGCTGCAGCCACGGCGGCAGGACGCTGACCGGGTAGTAGATCGCGCTTACCGGCGCGATCAGGAAAATCGCCAGCCACGCCACGCTCTCCGCACCTTGCCCAACGCGCAGCACCAGGGCCGAGACCATCATCCCGATCGCCCAGCCGAACACCAGCAGCAGGGCGAAGAACGCCACCAGCGGTGGGCCCAGCGAGAAGATGGAGAACTCGTAGAACACGATGGCGAGCAGGGCTGCGGGCAGCACCCCGATCAGGGTTCGCAGCAGGCTCATCACGGTCAGCGAGAGCAGGAACTCGCGCGGCGTGAGGGGGCTCACCGCGAGGTTGCCCAGGTTGCGCGACCACACCTCTTCCAGGAAGGACAGGCTGAACCCGAGTTGGCCGCGGAACAGCACGTCCCAGAGCAGCACCGCCGCGATCAGCACGCCGGCCGCCTGCGCGACGTAGCTGCTGTGCTGCAGGAAGAACTGGGTGATGAAGCCCCACAGGATCATCTGGATCGTGGGCCAGTACATCAGCTCGAACACGCGCGGCCACGAGGTGCGCATCAGATAGATGTGACGCAGCACCACCGCGCCCACGCGCGTCCAGGTGCCGCCCTGGTCGGCCGCCACGTCGGGATTCGCCAGCTCCGTCATTGCGCCGCAACCTCCGCACCCGCCCGGCGCTCGCGCGCGATGTCCAGGAAAACCTCCTCCAGGTTGGCGCGGCCATAGCGCGCGATCAGCGTGCTCGGTGCGCCCCGGTCCACGATCCCGCCCCGGCGCATCATCAGCACGTGGTCGCAGAGCCGCTCCACCTCGGCCATGTTGTGCGACGCGAGCAGAATGGCGCAGCCGCTGGCGCGCTGGTAGGCGGCGAGGTAGCTGCGCATCCAGTCGCCCGTATCGGGGTCGAGCGAAGCCGTTGGCTCGTCCAGGACGAGCACCCGCGGGGCGTTGATCAGCGCCTTGGCGAGCGACACGCGGGTTTTCTGTCCGGCGGAGAGCTGGCCCACACGCTGGTGCATCTGCGCCGTAAGCTCGAGTTCGGCCGCGATCTCCCGGGCGCGCGTCCTTGCGTCGCGGACGCCGAAGAGCTTGGCGAAGAAGCGCAGCGTCTGGGCCACCGTGAGGCGCCGGGGCAGGTCCACGTAGGGGGAGGAGAAATTCACCGCGGGCATGGCCTTGTGGCGCGCGCGGCGCATGTCATGTCCCAGGATGGTAACGCTGCCGGAGGAGGGGAGCAGCACGCCCAGCAGCATCGCCAGCGTCGTGGTCTTGCCCGCGCCGTTGGCGCCCAGCAGCGCGGTCGTGCCGCCCGCCGCCACGTCGAAGGTGACGTCGTGCACGGCCGTGAAGCCGTCGAACTGCTTGCCCAGGTTGCGCACGCGGATGATCGGATCGCTCACACCTGCTAGGTGGCGCGGGACATGCGACTTGACCAGGGGGCGCAGGGGCCTCATGCATTCGCATGTGCAAACCGCATCGCGACGCGCGGACGCAGCCAGCTTGCTTCCGGTTGTCGCAAGGACAGAATGTGCAGGCGATGGCAATCTCCAGTGTTGACGCGCCGCTCAATCGGGCGCTGAAAGCGATCGTTCCACGTGCCGAGGCGACGCCCGGAGGTGGCCGCGTGCGGCTGCGCACGCTCGTAACCATGCGCTGGGTCGCCGTCGCCGGACAGGCGGCGGCTTTGGGGGTCGTCTACGCCGGGCTCGGCTACGACCTGCCCATCCTGCCGGCGCTGTTGCTGGTTGCCGCGTCGGCCGGCGTGAACCTGCACGCCAGCATCACGCGCGCCGGCAACACCTGGCTGGGCGACCGGGCGGCGGCCGCCTATGTCGCCTACGACCTGGTCCAGCTCGCACTGCTTCTAGGGGTGACGGGGGGCCTCGCCAACCCGTTCTCGCTGCTCATCCTCGCGCCGGTAACGGTCTCCGCGAGTGTGCTCTCGCGCGCGAGCACCGTGGCGATCTCCCTGCTCGCGGTGGCGGCGGCGTCGGTGCTTGCGGTCTGGCACGTGCCGCTGCCGTGGCCCGGCGGGCTCGACCTGCCCGCGGTCTATATGTTCGGCATCTGGAGCGCGCTGGTGCTCTCGGTGCTGTTCATGGCGGGTTACGTCTTCGCCATCGCCGCGGAGGAGCAGCGCATGTCCGACGCCCTGGCGGCGACGCAGATGGCGCTGGCGCGCGAACAGCGCCTTTCCGCGCTGGGCGGCTTGGCCGCCGCGGCGGCCCACGAACTGGGCTCGCCCCTGGGCACGATTGCCGTCGTGGCGCGTGAGCTGCACGCTGAACTGCCGGCGGACAGCCCGCTGCGCGACGACGCGGATCTGCTTCTCCAGGAGAGTGCGCGCTGCAAGGACATTCTGGCGCAGCTCGCGCGCAAGCCGGAAAGCGGCGAGAACACCGGGCCCTACAACTGCCTGCCGCTGTCCGCGCTGGCGGAAGCCGCGGCCTCGCCGTTCGCCCAGGATGCCAAGGACGTCACGGTCACCACGGAACGCGCGCCCGAAGACGGAAGCGTGGAGCCCACGGTCCCGCGCCAGCCCGAAATCCTGCACGGCGTGGGAACCCTGGTACAGAACGCCACGCGCTTTGCCCGTGAACACATCACGGTCAAGTGCACCTGGTCGGCCACCCGCGTGGCCATCCTCATCCAGGACGACGGTCCCGGTTTTTCAGCGGATATTCTCCCGTTCCTGGGTGAACCCTATATTTCGTCCAGGGATCGCGAGCAGGCCGGCCGCGACGAGGGCGGGCACATGGGCCTGGGCGTGTTCATTGCGCGCACCCTGCTCGCCCGAACCGGGGCGGGGGTGGCCTTCCGCAACCGCCCGGCCGGCGGCGCCGAGGTGGCCGTGACCTGGCAACGGGGCTCGCTCGAGTGTGCGGCACCCGAGTATGGCGATAAAAAGGAGTTAGCGGCATGAGCGAGAACGCGAGCGAGGCGGCGCAGGCCGAGGCCGCCAAGGACAGCGATGCCGAGACGCTGGGCCGGTTGCTCATCGTCGACGACGACGAGCGCTTTCTCAAACGTCTCGCGCGCGCCATGGAACGGCGCGGCTTCGACGTGACCACGGCGGCGAGCGTCGAGGAGGGCGTGGCCACGGCGCAGTCCCTCTATCCCGAACACGCGGTGGTCGATCTGCGGCTCGAGGACGGCAACGGCCTCGACGTGGTGCAGTCCATCCAGCACCATGTGCCCGATTGCCGGATCATCGTGCTTACCGGTTACGGCAACATCGCCACCGCCGTTGCAGCCGTGAAGGCGGGCGCGGTGGACTATCTCTCCAAGCCCGCCGACGCCGATCAGATCACCAACGCGCTGCGCAATGTCGACGGCGAGATGCCCGATCCGCCGGACTATCCCATGAGCGCGGACCGCGTTCGCTGGGAGCACATCCAGCGTGTCTACGAGCAGTGCGACCGCAACGTCTCGGAGACGGCGCGCCGCCTGCGCATGCACCGGCGCACCCTGCAGCGGATCCTGGCGAAATACGCCCCGAAATAAGAAGCACTTTTTCAGGCGCGGCTGGCCGGGTCGCGGCCTGCGGGCCGGGGCCCGGCCGGTTTATGTCGGGCGCTTGCGACGGCACCGGCCGCGCCCTGGGCGCGCGCACCGGCAGGCAGGTTTTTTCGAGCGGTGGCGGTGCCTGACGCGCTCGGCCGTGCGATCAGGGCCCCAGAACGTTCAGGCCGTAGATCAGGGCGCCGCCGAGCAGCGCAATCCCGATACCCTTGAGCGCGAGCATGAAATAGCTGTTCGGGTGGAGCCAAGCCGGGTATTGGCGCGGTTTTTTCTGCTGCCGCTCCTGCTGGCGCCGGCGCCGGGCTTCCAGGACCTGCTCCTGGAGTTCCTGCTGCTCCTTGCGGATCTGCTCGTTGTGCTTGTCGACCTCGCTCCAGCGGTAGACGACACGCTGGCGCACGTCGTCCATGTTCGCGTCGACGGTTTCTTCGATCACGCGAACGGCCGGATAGCGGTTGGTCTCGGACATCCGGCGCGCTTCGAGCAGCGCAAGCTCTTTGTCGTCAAAAAAGGCTTGGATCGTCCAACTGCCGTTGCGGTAGACTTGTATTTCGTAGGACGAGCCGTTCATTCACTTACTCGATTGTGGACGCTGTGGCCTCTGCGTCGGTCGCAACCACGCGGAAGTTTGCACCCCCCAGAACACAGTCAATCGTATATCCATCATTGGATAACGGCAAGAGGATGCTGCGGTAAAGCACAGCATCTGCCCCGAGGTGAGCCTGGCCGCCCATCGAGACCGGGACTTTCTTCTGGAGGACGCGGTCAATGTAGTGTGTGGCGGCGTGGAGCAGGGTGTCCTTCGGGCAATCGGCGAGCGTTTTCACGCCGGCGTCGGGCAGCCCGGGACGGTAGATCTCGCCCAGGTGATGGAAGGCCGAGCTGCTGACCGGTTGCGCCACGGCAAGCGTGAAACAGTGCGCCCAATCGTCGCCGATAGTGGCCGGGTCGAGTTCGGCGAAGCTAGGAAAGTCGCGCGTGTCGCGCAGGTCGTCCCAATATGCCATGAGCCGGAGGACGAGGCGGCGTTCTTCCGGCCGGTAGACCGACATGCCCAGTGCTCCCCGCTTAACGTGTTCGCGGTAAGCCTGTCCGGCCCCTGTTTAACAACGCGTAAATGTTCATAACAAAGCGGCCCGGAACCCCCGCGGGGATCCGGGCCGTGGCGACGCACCGCGTCGGGTGGATGGCGTCACGCGGCCATGCGGTTGGCCGGCCGCTGGGTATTTGCGGCCATCCCGCGCGGGTCGTTGACCTTGCCCAGCATGGCCCGCTGCACCTTGTTGAACGCCTGATTCTCGATCTGGCGCACGCGTTCACGGCTGATACCGTAGACGTCGGCCAGCTCTTCCAGCGTGCGCGGCTCGTCGCTCAGCCGGCGCGCCTCGAGAATGGCCCGCTGCCGGTCGGTGAGCTGCTCCGCCATGGCCTGCGTGAGCAGGTCGTACCGGCGGTCGTACTCCTCGCGGTCCGCGACGACGATCTCCGGGCTCTCGCCGGTGTCCTTGAGCTGGTCCTGCCAGTCGACGTCGCCGTCCTCCGTGACCGGCGTCTGCAGCGACAGATCGCGCGCGCCCAAGCGCTCGTGCATGGTGGTCACGTCGTTCTCGGAGACGTCGAGCGAGCTGGCGATGTTGCGCACGTCCTCGGGGAGCAGGTCCTCGCCGGCGTTCTTGCCGAGCTGGTTCTTCAGCTTGTTCAGG
>CAJXKW010000127.1 GCA_913055855.1 uncultured Limimonas sp.
GCCGGGATGCTGGGCAATGTCCTGGTCTGCCTGGCGGTCTGGATCAGCTACAGCGGGCGCACCACCACCGACCGCATTCTGGCCGTAACCTTTCCCATCACCGCGTTCTACGCCCTGGGGCTGGAACACGTCATTGCCACGATGTTCTATTTTCCGCTGGCCTACTTCCACGCCCTGGCCGAGGGCGCGACCGCCGGCCCCCTCGCCTTCACCGGGACGGGCGCGGACGTGCTCGACCTTCCCGACTTCCTGGCGCACCTGGGTGCGGTCACCGCGGGCAACGTGGTGGGCGGCGGCGTGCTCGTGGGGACGGTGTACTGGTTCATCTACCTGCGCCGGGACGGGCTGCGGCGCTGACCCGGCCGTGGGCGCGCCGCCCGCGGCATGACAAGCTGTGCCCCGTGGACACCCTGTCACCATCCGGAAAAAAGGGGAGACGTCGCCATGCCGCTGGGGTTCATCACCGTCCTGCTCGTTTGCCAGCTCGGGGGTGAGGTGGTCGCGCGCCTGCTTGACCTGCCCTTGCCCGGCCCCGTCATCGGGATGCTGATCCTGTTCGCCGGGCTCGTCATCCACGGGCGCATCCCGGATGGCCTGCAGACGGTCGCGGGCGGGCTTCTCAACAACCTGTCGCTGCTGTTCGTCCCCGCGGGCGTGGGCGTGGTCACGCACATCGGCCTGGTAGCGCAGGCCTGGCTGCCCCTGACCGTGGCCCTGGTGGTCAGCGTGGTGCTAACCGTCGCGGTCACCGCGCTGGTCTTCGCCCGCCTGTGCCAACGCCTGGGCATGCCGCCCGAGGGCGACGCGTACAAGCCGGGCGGCCGGGTGTGAGCAGGCGCCATGGAGGGCGAACTCTATCGCATCTGGGTCTATCTCGCGGAGAAGCCGCTGATGGGCCTGACCACGACGCTGCTGGCCTACCAAGCGGGGCAGTGGCTGTACGCCCGCACCCGCATGTTCCCGCTGTGCAACCCGGTCCTGATCGCGGTGACCGTGCTCGCGGGTTTCCTCTACGTCACGGACACCCCGTACCGGCTGTACTTCGACGGCGCGCAGTTCGTGCACTTCCTGCTCGGCCCGGCGACGGTGGCGCTCGCGGTGCCGCTCTACCGCAACGTGGCGCAGCTCAAACGGACGGCGGTGCCGCTGACCGCCGCCCTGCTCGCGGGCGCCGTGACAGCCGTGGGTTCCGCCGTGGGGCTGGCGTGGCTGCTCGGCGCGGGCGGCCAGACGCTCGCCTCGCTCGCGCCCAAATCCGTAACCACCCCCATCGCCATGGGCATCAGCGAGAGCCTGGGCGGCCTGCCCTCGCTGACGGCGGTGCTGGTGATTCTCACCGGGATCCTGGGCGGCGTCCTGGCGACCTGGACGCTCAACGTGCTGCGCATCTCGGACTGGCGAGCGCGCGGTTTCGCGGTGGGCCTGGCGGCGCACGGGATCGGCACGGCGCGGGCGATCCAGCTCAACGAGGTCGCGGGTGCGTTCGCCAGCCTCGCCATCGGGCTGAACGGCGTGGCCACGGCGGTCCTGCTGCCGCTGGTGGTGGCATTGCTGACCTGATGGGAAGACACTAGCGCACGAGGCGGACGAGGTCGCGGAAAGCGTCCGTGCCCGCGCGCTCCAGCCATTCGAAGATCACCATTTCCGTGCTCACAACGCCGGCGCCGCCGGCGCGCAGCCGAGCCAGCGCCAGCTCGCGGTTCTCGGCCGCCCGCGAGCCCACGGCGTCGGCCACCACGAACGCCGCATAGCCCTGGCCCATGCCGCCGAAGGCGGTCTGGAGCACGCACACGTGCGCCTCGGTGCCGACCAGGACGACCTGGTCCCGGCCCGTTTCACGCAGCCGGCGCCCAACCTCGGGCGCCCGCAGGGCATCGAACGTGTTTTTCTCGATTCGCGCGTCAGCATCCAACCGCTCGCGCAGGGGTTCAACCGTATGGCCCAGGCCGCGGGGATACTGCTCGCTCGCCGCAACCGGGATATCCAGCCGATTCGCCGCGTCGATCAGGCGGCCGGTGCGCTCGATGACCGCGTCGTGACCGGGAATGGCGGGCACGAGCTTTTCCTGAATATCCGTGACCAGGAGCACGCTTCGCCGCGGATCGAGCAGGCTGGGTGCCGGGGCATCTGAGGACATGGGCGCGATCTCCGTACAGGTTCGGCGGTTCGCCGGGAACGGCTCGGGCATTCGCCGGGGGAGGCTGCCCGTGGGCGCCGCCGCATATCAAGCCGAAAGCCGAAACGCGCCACGCGATGGGTCTGCTCAGCGTAATATGTTCACGTGTAGCGCGGCCACCACGATTGTGTTGCTTACTCCCCGAAAGATCGTGCAGGCTTATTGGCGCAGATACGAAATAATGCGATCCAATGGGGAGGGCCAATGCGACGCTTGTGCCGGATCGGTGCTGCGATTGTTTTCGCGCTCGCCGGTGTAACGGCCGGTTCGTCCGCGGGCAGCGCCAAGACATTCACGTTTCTAACCGAAAGCCTGCCGCCGTTCAACCACGGCGAACAGGAGAACGTGAAAGGCCCGTCGCGCGCCATCGTCGACGCGGTGTGCCAGCGGCTGGACGCCGACTGCCGCTTCGAACTGCTGCCCAAAAAGCGCATGATGCACCGTGCTCGCAACGGCGAGGCGGACGGCCTGTTCTCGCTGGGCCGGAACGCCGAGCGCAAGGAATGGATGTATTTTTCCAAGCCGCTGTTGCAGACCGAATACGGCTTCTTCGTGCGCGCTGGCGACGACATGGCCTATGAACGCCCCGCCGACCTCGCCGGCTACCGCGTGGTCACCTATGGCCCCTCGAACATGGCCAAGGCGCTGCGCACGCTGGTCGAAACGGAACGCCCGGGGGTCGCCGGCGTCACCATCGACACGAACCTGCGCCTGTCGTTCCGCAAGCTTGTCGGTGGCCGCTACGGTGACCAGGCGGCCGTTTTCAGCAACCGCGATGTCGGACGCCACCACCTTCGGCACGACAACATCACCGGGGTGCGCTACGCCGGGGCGCAGCGCCGCCTGACCTACCACGTCGGCTTCCCGAAAAAGGCGGTTTCGCGCGATTTCGTCCAGCGCTTCGATGCCGCGCTCACGGCGCTCCGCGAGCAGGGTCGCGTGGCCGAGATCCTGGCCGAGCACGACATGGAAGCAGCGCAGCTCGCGCGGTGAGCCGCAGCGGATTCCGCTACGCCCGGATGGAACCCGGCGGCCCCCGCGGTTGTCTCAAGAGTAAGGGCGGATCATCGCCGCCGGACAGCCCCTTGAGCCGCGAGGTGCCGTGACCGACAGCGACATGACCTGGCTGCTCGCACGCGAGACGCCGCGCCTGCGCCGCTTCGCCATCGCCATGACGGGCAGCGTCGAGCAGGGCGACGACCTCGTGCAGGACACACTGGAGCGCGCCCTGCGCAAGCAGAACCAGTGGCGCCGCGAGTCCAGCGTGCGCGCGTGGTTGTTCACCATCCTCTACCGCATCCACCTGAATCAGGTGAAACGGCGGCGCACCGAGCAGGCCTCGGTCTCGGCCATGGAACGCAGCGAGGTGACGCCGCCCAACCAGGACAGCCACGTCGAGATGCTCAACATGGCCGCGGCGCTGCGCGCCCTTTCGCCCGACCAGCGCGACGCCGTGCTCCTCGTGGGCCTGGAGGGCTTCGCCTACGATGAGGCAGCGCGCGTGATGGGCGTGCCCGTGGGCACGCTAAAGTCCCGGCTCTACCGCGGGCGCGAGGCGCTTTGGGCGGTGCGCGGCGGCGGCCGCGGGGCGCGCGTGGGAAAGGCGGGCCCATGACGGACGACAGCGGCATCACCGAACTCGACCTGCTGGCCTACGCCGACGGCCGCCTGGAGCCGGCGCGCGCGCAGAAGGTCGAAGCCGCATTGGCCGCCGACCCCGAGCTGCGCGCCAAGGTGGCCGATTTCGCCGCGCAGAACCGGGAGCTGGCGGCACAGTTCGACGCCTACGCCAACGCGCCGCTGCCCGAGCGGCTGGCACGCGTCCTGGCACCGCGCCGCGAACGGCCGGCGCGCCGTCGGGTCCGGGCAGCCGTGGTGCAGGCGGCGGCCGTGGTGCTGATCGCGCTGGCCGCGGGCACGGGCGGCTGGACCCTGGGCCGGATGGACCGGCGCGGCGGATCGGGGGCGGAGGTGCTCGCCGGCGCCGCAGCCCTGCACGAGACCGGACGGCCCGGACGCAGCGCCACGGCGGATACCGGTGGGTCGGCGCGCCCGCTGACCTGGTTCGCCGACCGCATCGCGCTGGAGCTGCAGCTTCCCGACCTGCGCGACCGGGGCTTCGCCCTGGTGCGGAAGGATCGCGTGGAGCTGGCCGGCACGCAGGGCCTTCGCCTGCGCTATGCCGCACCCACCGGCCAACACCTCGACGTCTTCCTGAAGAGCCGATGGCGGCAGCGCGCCTCACCGATCGCCACGCACCGGCGCGGTGACGTCGCGCTGGCGCACTGGATGGACGGGCCGCTGCGCGTTGTGGTGGCGGGCGACGGCGATGCGCGGGGCACGGTGCGCCGACTGGCGGCGGCCTTGCGCGCGCGCCTGAACGCCCAGCACGGCGCGCAGGGCGGAACCGCGCCCAAACTCGAGCCGCACGGCACGCCCACACCGGGGCGTGAGACGGCGACGCGTTCGCCCAGGGTCCGCCCGCCGGCCGACGCACCCGGCGCCGCGACGGCCACCGACCTCGTGCGCCCGGCTACCGACGGCCGGCGCTGACCCCCATGCGCGGAACGGAACTTTTGCGGACGGGGATTGTCGCACGGATATGGCACGGCAAACGGAAGCGATCCGTGCCGCATCCGCACAAAGCCGTTCGAAAGGAGTCCCGAATGCGTACTTCCGCCAAGGCGATCCTCGCCGCCGCGGCCATCGCGACCGCCGGCGTTGGCGGCCTCGCGACCGACGCCGCCGCGCAGAGCAGCAGCGGCCAGCAACAACAGGTCAAGACGGACTGGAGCGATCAGAAGCTTCAGGGCTTCGTCCAGACCGCCATGGCCGTGCGCGACGTCTATTCCAACTGGCGGCCCAAGATCAAAAACGCCGAAAGCGACCAGGAGCGCAAGCAGCTCCGGCAGAAGGCCAACGACGAGGCCGTCAAGGTGGTCAAGGACTCGCCGCTGAGCATCGACACCTACACCAAGATCAACCGCGCCATGCGCAAGGACCCGGAATTCTACAAGAAGGTCCGCGGCATGATGCAGAGCCAGATGCAGCAATAATGCCCGCCCCGGCGCCGTGCGCCCTGGACGGCGCGCGACGCCGGGGGCATCCTGACCGCCCGAGCGCCGTCAACGGCCGGAAGCGCGCACCATGGCATCCCGTTCCAAAGGCCTCTCCGTTCAGCTCGTCCTGGCCGTCGTTCTCGGCCTGATCGCCCTGGCGTTCGCCGCGGGGCTTCTGCTCAGCCGCGGCGGCGGCCCCACCGTGGTCACCACCGGCAGCAGCAGCGACGCCCCGCCCATGTTCCCCGAGCTTGCGGGCCTGCGCGACAGCGTCACCCGCATCGTGATCACCACCGACGGCGAGGGCGACCGGGTCGCGCTCGCACGGCGGGACGGCCGCTGGTATGTCGTATCCATGGCGGACTATCCCACGGTCGCGGAGCGTGTGGGCACATTCCTGAAAACCCTGACCGACGCCAAGCGCATCGAACCGGCCGAGCCCGAGGCGGTGCGCACGACCATGCAGGGCGACCGCCGCTGGCGCGAGCTGCGCCTGGAAACGGCCGAGGGGGAAACGGTGCTGACCGCGGCGATCGGTGCGCAGGTCTCGACACCCGCGGCGACCGATCTCACCGCGACGTACGTGCGCCCGGGTGGCAGCGACACGGTCTGGCTGGCCGATCTGGAGCTGGGCCACCCCATCGCCGCGCCGCAGGACTGGCTCGACCGCGAGATCCTGGCGCTGCCGCGCGAACGTATCGCCGAGGTCCACACCGCCCCGAGCGAAGGCACGGCCCTGCACATCCGGCGCATCGAAGGCGCCACCGGCGAGTTCGAGGCGGTCGACGTGGACCGCGAGTTGATGGCGGACAAGGCGTGGAAGGTGGGCGACCTGACTGTACCCTTCACCAGCCTGCGCTTCCTGGATGCGCGCCCGGCCGAGGGCGCCCCGGCGCGCTGGCCCGGTTACGTGACCACCACCGACGGCCTGAAGCTGCGCTTTGCGGTGAAGCGGGAGAGCGACGGCCACTGGGCGCGCTTCAAGGTCACCAAAGCGCCCGCCGATGCCGAGGCGGATGCCGACGGCGGTTCCGGTCAGCCCGAGTCGGCTGTGGACGTTGCCAGGTTGCGTCAAACCGTCGAGGGGCGCGCGTTCAAGCTGCCGGACTATACCGCAACGCGCATGGTGCGCGCCCGGGAAGCGCTGGAACGCGAGGACGACGGCAACAACCAGGGCCAGGGAACCGCGGGGGCCACGGCGCAGCCCGAGACGCCGGCGGCAGGCGATGGCACCGCCTCCGGCGCATCAGGGGACGGCGCGACCGGCGACACCGAGCCGTGAGCGTCGTCGTCCAGTCCTTTCACGCCGATCCGCCGGCCTGGGTTACGCGCTGTCTGGACAGCGTGCGCGCCTGGGCCGAAGGGGCCGGCCATGGCTATCGTTTCATCGGCGATTGCCTGTTCGACCGGGTGCCCGACTGGGCACGCGGCAAGACCGCGAACCGCCCCATGGTGGCCAGCGATCTGGCCCGGCTTGCGGTGCTGGCCGAGATCGTCGGGGACGGCGAAACGGCGATCTGGCTGGACGCGGACGTCTTTGTCGTCGACGGCGCGCGGCTGAGCGCGCACCTGGATCTCTCGGCAGGGTACCTGCTGGGCCGCGAGCACTGGGTCCAGACGCCGGTGAAGCAGCGCCCGCGCGTGCGCACCAGCGTGCACAACGCCCTGTGCGCCTTCCGGCCCGGCAACCCCTTCCTGGCATTCTACCGCGACGCGGCCGAGCGCATCCTGGCGCGCCATCACGGCGGGTCCATGGTGCCCCAGCTTCTCGGCCCGAAGTTCCTGACCGCCCTGGACAACATGATGGGCCTGCCGGCCACGCCCGCGGTAAACATGGCGAGCCCGCTGGTGCTCGCGGACCTCGCCGAGGGCGGCGGCCCGGCGCTGGACGCCTTCCGCGCGGCCACCCCCGTGGCGCCGGCGGCGCTCAACCTGTGCCAGTCCTACGCCGGCAGCGAGGCCGATGCGGTGGCGGTCACACCGGACTTGATGACGGCTGCACAACGGCAACTTTGCGTAATGGGCGGCCTCTGACCGGTCCCTACGATGCAGCCGGGTGCGGCGTCGTCCCCTCGGCCTCCGCAAGCGCCGCCGGCATGAGCACCGCCAGGGAATTCCGGTCCATGGCAGCTGTGACGGTCGTGGCCGGGACGGCCGAGGCACCCATCACGCGATGATCGCACCAGAACATGTGATAACCCGCATCAAGGAACGGCCGGCACATTTCCAGATTGGTGGCACCGTATGCTGCCATCCGTTTTGGTGCATCGAACTCCAACAAAACAACGGCATTTGCCGCGATAAGGTCCGGGGTGGCACGGGGCAGGAAGCGAACCTGATGCCCCTCGGTATCGATCTTGACAATGTTCAGGGCACCATCCGCATCGAGAAAACTGGGAAGTGTTTTGGCCGCAAGCTTTCGGGTCTCGGGCCGTTCGACCCGGTATGTCCCGAGGCCGAGGCGCATCAAAGCCTGTTTGAGATTGTTCTTGACGATGCGCTGAAAAAGAAGATCCGACAGGCTGTCCGGACGGAACCGGAATCCGGAAATGACGTAGGGACGCGCGGCCCTGGCGTGCGCGTCGATCAGGCAGTTCTCGACGACGACATGGGTATCTCCCGAGGCCGAAACATTGGTGCGAATATATTCGGCACTGATCGGATTGCCTTCGACCGAAATCACTTCAGCGTCAGCGAACAAACGCGCAGCCATGCTTGTGAAGTACCCATACAGAGCACCGATATCGATAAAACGCACGCGCCGATCCGAGAACCACGTACGCAAAGCGAGAAGCCACGCCACCAGCCCCGGCTCGTGAAGGCTCCCGTCACGATGCTTGTCACAGAGCCACTCGCGCGGGGTCGGCGACAACGGCAGCGCAACGTCCGTACAGAAGTCGACCGGGGTCCCATGAAGGATTAGATGCGCCCATCTTTCTGTCAGGACGAAATCATACTCAATATTGTTTGCAAAATCATTTCTTAGATCCAAAACTCCATAAGTCATTCAGCAACCTCTTCCGGCTGGAATTACCGCTTAAATCTCTAACAATCCGGAAATTCGCAATACGAGCCTCCTCCGCACCGCGCACCTTTTAGGCGGCGACGCAACGTATCTCGGCAATCTTTCACAGCCGCCTTGTTCGGATGACAGCTTTTTCATTGCGTATTCACTCCCGCTCCACGGGACGTTCGGCGAAGCCGCTCAGGAGGTCGTTGATGTAGAAGCCCTGGAAGTGGTGAATGCCCAGCCGCTGGCCCGCGGTGATCGCTTCGTCGCGCTCCACCCGTGTGAGTATCGCAAGACGTTCGGCTTCCCGGATACGACAGAGGGTGCCGGACATGTGATTCAGCGCGTCCGGATCGTCGGGATAAATGAACTTATAACCCGCCAGGCCCAAGTCGCGCTGCTCCGCGGTGGGGACCAGTTCAGGCCGCGTCGATTCGGCCATCGTGCGCACACCGAAACGCCGGAGCACCAGCCGCGCGTCGCGGAAGGTCTCGAAGTTCGCGAGAATATCCGGGATGTCCAGGTCCACCCAAAGCGCCGCGCCGTCGCGATCGTACAGGCGCTGGGCGATGCGCTCGAACTCGGGCGTCAACAGACTGTCGACGTTGAGGTTGATGCCCACACTGCCCTGAACGAGCCGGGATTCGCTGAGCGAGCGCAGGACCAGCCGGTCCAGGAGCAGCGTAAGCTCCTGGAAAACCTCGCGATCCGCCATCATGTCAACGCCGGGCAGGAGCTGCCGTCCCATGTCCCGGAGACTGATGAAGATCTCGTGCCCGCGCGGCTCCGGCTCCGCTGCCGGGCGGATGCGCGCCATGGCCTGCATGCAGGCGAATTCGCGCACGAAGGTCACGGCGCCCACGGTCTCCGCCTGTGCCGCCACGGCCTCGACGTGTGCGCGCGTGATCGGCCCGGAGGGACCGAGCGGGCCGCGCAGTCCCTTGTGGCCGCGGATCGCGCCTTCGGCGAGACGGCGCAGTTCCTGTCCGTCCCGGCGGGTGTGCAGCACCTGCGTGAACGTCGAGGGGTCGAGGCCCAGCTCGGAGGCCTCGCGGCCGACCGTCTTGATCACGGTGACCCGCACGTCGTAGACGATCTGCACGAGGTCCCACTCGTCCTGCGGCGGAACCAGGACATACAGGCGTTCGTTGAGATTGAACAGGCGCGCCTGAAGCTGGCGCGCCTTCTCTTGCAGGTGGCCGGTCAGCGCCGCTCGCGCCCCGCCCTTGTGCAGTGCAGCGTTCAATTCCTGCATGGACACGGCGATCACGAACGCCCCGCGCTGGGGACCGCGGTTGACGGCGATCACATAGTCCAGGAACCCCTGCAGGGCGGGGTCACGGCGGGGCTTGTCCGAGCCGGCTTGCTCGGCCGTCATGAAACACGTCCCGGGCGCGGTCTCTGCTGCAACTAGAAACACAAGGTTACCGGATCGCTTTCAATCACAAAACCCCGCAGCGCAGCAAGCGGGGCGGGACATCTTGAATCGTCATGCCAGGTCGCCGGCGCGAACCCTGAGCGCCCCTCGCCAAGCCGGACGCGCTCGGCTATAACCGGCGGTCCATTCCAGCCCGAGCGAAGGAGCGCCATGGCCACCGCGACACGCGCGGACGCACGGAGCGTGCCCGCCAAGCCACCCGCTTCGGACCCGGCCGCCCATCTCGGCCGGTATGCGGATCTGGTGGGCGACTGGGACGCCTTCGTCGCCGCGATGCAGGCGCCCAAGCCGGCGTGCGCCGTCGTCAACCGGAACCGCCTTTGTCGCGATGCGCTGGCGGCGCTTTGTCGCGCGGACGGCATACCGGTAGCCGCGGTGGCGTGGACGACCGGCGCAATCGCCACGCCGCCCGACGCGCGCCCCGGGCGCTGGTGGCCGCACCAGGCGGGCCTGTTCCAGCTCCAGGAGGAGGCCTCGCTGCTGCCCGTGCACCTGCTGGCGCCGCAGCCGGGCGAGACCGTGCTCGACCTGTGCGCGGCGCCCGGCGGGAAGGCGGCACAGATCGCCATGGCGCTGGGTAACGCGGGAACGGTCATCGCCAACGACAAGAACGCGGGCCGGCTCGCGGCGATCCGGGACAAGATGAAGCGCCTGGGCCTGCTCAACCTGACCACGACGGTGCACGACGGCGCGGACTTCCCGCTCGCCGCGGGCCC
>CAJXKW010000128.1 GCA_913055855.1 uncultured Limimonas sp.
CGGTTGCCCGGATGCAGCTCGATGAAGCGGTTGAGCGTGTTCACCGCGTCGTCGTAGCTGTTGTCGCGGTAATGGGCATAGGCCGCCATGAGCTGCGCCTTGGAGGCCCAGACGGAGTACGGGTGCTGGCGCTCGACCTCATCGAAGAGATCGGCCGCCTGCGCATGGTTCCCGTCCTGAAGCTGGTCCATGCCGTTGTTGTAGAGTTCGCTGACGGAGCGCTCGACGTACGCCTGCTCTTCGTCGTCCCCGCCGCCCAGGCTGGCACAGCCGCCCAGCGCGAGCAGCGCCGCCGCGGTCAGGGCAGCCGCGCGCGCGCCCGCGTGCCGGCGGCGCCGGGGATGGAGGCCGTCAGCCATTACGGTATGCTGCATCGATCGGATGTTCTCCGCTCGGCCGTGCGGGATCGCGCGGCAGCCTAAAGCGATGCCCGCGCGGGCTCAAGCCGCGGCCGCGCCACGCGATGCCGCCGGGCACGCGGGCGTACCCGGCGGCGGGGAGAGAGGGGTGCCATGAGGCCACACGAACCCCGAACAGGGTGCGGCGCGGAAAAGTCAGCCGACGGCTGCGCGCCGGTCGTGCAACCAAAAGGTGCAGGCGACGGGAAGCCTTTGTCAACCTTAGGTTTTGTTCGACGCGTCGTCCGCGCGGCAGGCGCCGCACCGCGGGACGTCCTCAGCGCGCCAGCCAGGGCTGGGTCCGCGCGCGCTCGGCCTCGAATGCGGCGATCTTGTCCGCCTTCTCCAGGGTCAGGGCGACGTCGTCCAGGCCGTTCTGGAGGCAGTGCTTGCGGAACGGGTCGACGTCGAAGGTGAACGCCGTGCCGTCGGGCGTGGTCACGGTCTGCGCCGCGAGATCCACGGTGAGCTGCCCGGCCGCGTTGGCGACGGCCATGCAGGCGCGCACCGGCTCGTGCGCCAGCGAGACGGGCAGGATGCCGTTTTTGAAGCAGTTGTTGTAGAAGATGTCGGCGAAGCTCTCCGCGATGACGCAGCGGATGCCGCGGTCGAGCAGCGCCCAGGGCGCGTGCTCGCGCGACGAGCCGCAGCCGAAGTTGTCCGCCGCGACCAGGATCTGCGCCTCGGCGTAGGCCGGCTGGTCCAGGACGAAGCCCGTGGACGCGCCGTTCTCGTCGTAGCGCATCTCGTAGAACAGGCCCCGGGACAGCCCCGTGCGCTTGATCGTCTTCAGGAACTGTTTGGGGATGATCATGTCCGTGTCGACATTGTTCATGTCGAGCGGCGCCGCGACGGCGGTGAGCTGCGTGAACGGCTGCATGGGCGTGGATCCTCGCGTCTGGCTCGGGTTCGGCTGTCAGGTATTCGGACCGTTCGCGGGCGTCAATAACCCTCGGCCATGTCCACGATGGGCCAGGGCCGGTGCCCCGCCTGCATGGCGCGGACGTTTTCGGCGATCCGGGCGGCCGCGGTCTCCGGCGGTGTGGCGGAGGCGACGTGGGGCGTGACCCGGATGCGCGGATGCCCCCAGAAGGGATGGGTGTCGGGCAGCGGCTCCTCGTGGAAGACGTCCAGCGTGGCCTCGGCGATCCGCCCGGTGGAAAGCAGGTGGAGCAGGTCGCTCTCCACCAGGAGGGCGCCGCGCGCGGCGTTGATCAGGCAGGCGCCGGCGGGCAGCCGGCCCAGGACGTCCCGGTTGAGGATCCCGCGCGTCGTCCCGGTCAGCGGCAGCAGGCAGACCAGGATCTCCGTGCGCGCCAGAAACGCGCTCAGTTCGGCGTTGCCGGCAAAGCTCGCGACGCCGTCGAGGTGCTTGCGGGTTGCCGACCACCCGGCGACGTCGAAGCGCAGGGTGTGCAGGACGCGCGCGGCGTCGCTGCCCAGCTCGCCCAGCCCCAGGATGCCCACATGCCGGTCCTGGCCGAGGGGCACGGGCAGCTCGCGCCAGGTGCGCGTTTCCTGCTGCGCGGTGTATTCGCGCATGCGCCGGTGGTGGTGCAGCACCGCGTGCACGACGTATTCGGTCATGCGTGCGGTCATGCCCGGGTCGACCATGCGCACCACGGGCACGTTGCGGGGCAGCTCCGGGTCGCTGGTGAGGTGGTCCACCCCCGCGCCGGTGCACAGGATGGCGCGCAGGTTGGGCAGGGTGGCGAGCATGCCGCGCGGCGGCTTCCACACCACGGCATAGGCGATCGCCGACGGGTCCCGGATCTCGTCGGGATAGACCGCAATGGCCATGTCGGGCAGCTCGCGCCGGAGCGCCGCGCGCCAGGTCTCGGCGGCGTCCGCGTCGTTCATTTGCAGCAGGATGGTCATGCGGCGGGTCGGGCCTCCCCTGGGTCGTGGCGAAGGTGACGGGTGCGCGGACCAGCCTAGCCCGCGCCGGCGAAGCCGGTCCAGCGCGCCGCCAGCCCGGCCGGAACCGCGTGGTAGGCGGCCAGGCCGCCGGCCCCCGCGGCCGTCGCCAGGGCCAGCGGCACCAGCAGGTGCAGCGCCACGCGCGGCGTGCCGATCAGGATCAGCAGCAGCGGCTTGGCGAGCATGTTCGCCAGCACCCCCAGCACCACGGCGAGCACCCCCACGCTCGCGGCCGTGCGCCCGTCCGCGATCATCTGGGCGAACGAGAGCGAGATCGCGTCCACGTCGAACAGCCCGGCGAGCAGCGCCACGGCGTACAGCCCCTGGTCGCCCAGGGCGCGGCGCACGGCTTCCACAAGCAGCGTGATCACGGTGAGGATGGCGGCGAACTCCAGCGCCGTGCGCAGCTCGAACGGCTTGCGCGGCAGCAGCGACTGGGTGTCCGACACGCCGGCGGCGCGGCGCCAGCGCCAGGCCACGCTCGCCAGCATCGCCAGGCAGCCCGGGACCAGCGCCCACGCCAGGGGCACCGCGCTCGCCGGCGCGATGGCGGCGACGATGACCAGCACCCGGGGGAACATGGTCGCCAGCGCGGCGGCGGCCCCGGCGGCGAGCAGCGGCGCCGTCCCGGCCGCGGCGTCGCGCTGCGCCAGCCGGCCCATGTTCAGCGCGATCACCGTGGACGAGGCGAAACCGCCGATGAGCCCGGTCAGCATCACGCCGTGCGCGGCCCCGGCCACGCGCACCGCGGCGTAGCCCAGGAAGGACAGCCCCGCGATCAGCACCACCATCCACCAGATCTCGTAGGGATTGATGCCACCCACGGGGCCGTAGGCCGTGTCGGGCAGGACGGGCAGGAGCACCACCGAGATCGCCAGCAGCTCCAGGCCCGCCATGAGTTCGCGGTGGTCCAGCCGGGCGACGAAGCGGTGCAGCTCCTGTTTGACGCCGAGCACGATGGCGAGGACGACGCTGCCCGCCGCGGCCACCGCCAGCTCGCCCAGCCCGGCCAGGGCGCCCAGGCCGAACGTGGCCAGCGCGGCCATGAGCGTGGTCGCGCCCACGTCCGCGTCCTGCCGGGTCAGGGTGTACCAGTGGTTCAGCCCCAGCAGGCCGCCCGCGGCGAGCACCGTCGCGGCCAGCGTGGCCGCGTTCGTCGCCAGGGTGAGCAGCGCCGCCAGCCCGCCCAGAAAGCCCAGCACGGTGAAGGTGCGCACGCCCGCGACGCGCTCGCCGGGCGCCAGCTCGCGTCCCTTCCAGCCGCGCTCCATCCCCACCAGGAGGCCGAGCGCGAGCGCGACGGCGAGGCGCTCGAACATGACGACGGTCTCGGGCATGGCGGGCGGCGGCGAACACAGTGTGCGCGAATGACGGCGCCGGAATCATCGCGCGCCCGCCCGGCCCCGTGCAAGCGTGGCCCGGCGCCGCTCGCGCGGACCGCCGTGAACGCGTGGGCCGTCCTCGCAGGGTGTGCCCGGCCGGCGACCGTGTCCGGCCTACGCTCGCAACGCCCGGCGCGCGGCCTCGGCGCGTTCGGCGGCTTCCAGGAGGTCGTGGTGCGCCGCGTCCAGGATGGTGCTGAGCCCGTCGGCGGCGATGGGATCGAGCGCCACGGCGCGCTCCGGGTCGCGGACGACGCGGGCGAGGAACGCCAGGACGGCGGCGACGTTGCCGTTGACCTGGTCCAGGGTCGGCGCGGGCGCGTTCGCGGTGAAGGCGAAACGCGGCGTGCGCTCGATTCCGGCACGCGCGTCGGTGCCCTGCGGCTGCGCGTCGGCGACGGTGGCGGACGGGCTCATGGGTGCCTCCCGTATCTCGCGTGATGAGCGCTCGCCGCCGCACCGCGCGAACGCGTGCGGCGGCCGGGAGGTGACAACCTTGCACCGTACAGGAAAAGGTCCGACGGCCTTTGGGCCGAAGCCTTGGACATACGCCGCCGGCTCCCGGCCACGACACGTGGCGAGGCATAGCAGCCCGGCGCCCGGCCACGCCACGGGCATGACCGGGATGTCCCTTTTCCGTGCCGCCTTTTCACGCTGGAAAACGGCGGACGTCTGTACGGTGCGGGATTGTCACATCCCACCACGCACGGTCCCGCCCACACCTTGGCATGTCAAGCTTTCTCCATGCCGGCGACCGGAAGGTGTGCGGCGATTCGCGCCGCCATACCCCTTGCGGCGAGCCGTCGCGACATCACCAAGCCCGCGTTGCTCGCCTAGGACTCAGCTGAGACTGAGGAAGCGACCAAGAACGGATGCGTCATGCCCATGCTCAGGGCGCTGGGCTACGACGTGTTCGACCTCAACCCGGTGGTGCCCGAATTCATTGCCGATGTCGGCGTAAAGAACGGCGAGAAGGTCGATTACCCCCTCAAGTACGCCCTCAAGTTCAACGACGACATCGCCGTCCTGATCGAGACAACGGCCATCGGCGCGGACCTGTCCGAGGCGCCGTTCAACCAGCTCTACCGCTATTTCAACGTCACCAATGCGCGCATCGGGATCCTGACGCCAGGGCCCCAATGCGCATTCTTCCCAAAACCTTCGGGTGAGTCTCTACACTGCTCGGCAGATATTCT
The DNA here is from genome assembly GCA_913055855.1 of uncultured Limimonas sp. Lineage (GTDB taxonomy): Bacteria > Pseudomonadota > Alphaproteobacteria > Kiloniellales > Rhodovibrionaceae > CAJXKW01. The sequence goes on from CAJXKW010000128.1 coordinate 4,897, forward strand.
TCTATCTTCTTTGGCCCATGGCAACTTATTAACTATTCAATTTTTCCATCATCTCATCGAGAATCGCCTGCCTCTTAAGCCGATCGTCAGTCACCTCATCAATTGAACTAATGATCTTAACAGCCTTCTGAAATGGTGCAATGCAGTGGTCATTATGATATGATACTGTGTCGATTATTTTGCTTGTTTGTCTACCGATCTTTCTCGAGTTCAAGGGCGGAACTTTTTTTCCACACAAAATCGCACGCATTAAGGCAAGAATATGCCACTTATACTTGCGCGAATTTTGCGGGATGACGTTGTTTGAAACAAGTAAATGTAGACGATACAAACTTAAGCACGCTGCGTAGAATATACTTTCATCATTATAGTAATGAAACATCGTGTCAGCAAGCTCTTCATACATTCGTTTTGGAAATTTAAAAGCCAAATCTGGGCGATTGCAAAACATTGCAGCCACCCCTTTCGCTGCCGTTTGAATATTGAAAATTCGAATTGCGGCGATATCACGCCCCACGTATTGGCGTTCTCGACGCTCAAAATACACGCGACTTTCATAGCCTTCGAATGTGTTAAAATACTCCTCAACTTTCTTCGAGATTGGTTGAAGCGAAAGGAATTGCGTTTCGTCTACTTTGGTTTGGCTATTTGTTGCACGTACAAGTTCTGAAAAAACGTCTTCGTTACCAGTTTCAACAACCTTAACATTGACCATAACGCGGTCATCTAGCTCGCTCTTATTTTCGAATAAGACATTAGAGGTTTGGCATCCATTCACAATTTGATAGTCTGACAAATGCAAAGTGCTTCCTTGAACGCGAACATCAGGACTAACAATTGTGATACCGTTGTTCAGAACCGGGAACCTTGTGGCCGTGTCTGGCTTTTCTAACGTGCTCTGAATTGAGTTATTCACAGGGTTGTCTGACCCTAAATAAGCTCTCACGTTTTCCTCAAAAACTTGCGCTCTGAGATTACCATCTTCCGTGGTAAGAAGGTTTTCTACTAAATCTTTCGCTTTAACTACCGCGAGATAGGCTTCATGAATTCCGTGGATATCAGGAAGAGGCGCATGGCTAAAAAAATCTAACTGAGCCGTCACACCAGAATACGTACTTACCCACAATGATGTCAGCAGATCCCGATCTATAAATTGTATATCAACCCTGTAGAACAAGCTGAGGCTTGTCAGTTGATTTTGGGCTTCACCCTTTGCCCTTTCTAATGCCCTTGGGGCTTGATATTGGCCAGTCGCGACAAACCGTGCAATTAGACTTGGTTTGCCTAATCTAAGTTTAGGAACATTTTCAAGTACGATATCGAGCACTTCACGCGCGGCACAGAGTGATGGATCATCGCTATCGATTTCGTCAGCACTTACAAACCGATAAATTGCTTCTTTAAATTTATAAAATTCACCTTGGTCAAAGCTTTCGCTACGCTTAGCTTGTATGAATACAACTTCAACGTCGTGATTCCGCCGCGGCGAGGAAAATACCCGCCGCGCATCCTCTGCCGAGACAATTACTTCTTCGTCAATTATAACCGCCACTCCGTCAATTCCATCATCATTAGAACCGGTAGTAACATCATCAATTTCATAATTTGATCCAATTTTTGACGAGATCACAGAATAGGTGCAAAACTTTTCGAATTGTATTGCCTCACATTCATGGTTTACCGCGAAGCTTTTGGCGAAATCGTTAAGGTGCGCTTTTATGATGCGATGCAGCTTTTGCATGAGTCCTCCACTTACTACTACTGTAATTAATATAGCAGCATGGTCCGATATGTGCAATGGCTCCTGAGCGCTCTTGATGCTACTTGCGACAGCGTTTAAAAAGTTATGCCTAAAAGGGTTAGGTGTATACAAAAGTCGCCCAAGGAAATTCTTACATGAGGTGTCGATTGAGCCTAATGAAATAGCCGGAACGTCCGCGGGTAGTATTCCCATTTTAGTGTTAGAGTATCTTAGGTTCCCCGAGGCTTCCTTAAGCTCTTTCGCTGACGGGTTATAGTCAATCGGCGAAGGAGCTGATGACCATGGATGGCGAGACGAACCTGGCCAAGAAGTAGCTGTCGGTGCTGGAGCTTGCCAAGGCTTTAGCGAACGTCTCGGAGGTATTCCCGCGGCGCGCGCTGGGCCGGCAACAGTTCTACGAATACAGGCGGCGCTTTCAGGCCCACGATCTGGCGGGGCTCACGGACCTCTGGCCGATAGTGCGCAGCCAGCGCACGACGGTCTCGTGCGGAACGGTACGGCCGGCGGCCACGTCGGCTTCGGCTTCGGCGATCGCGTCCGCTTCGGCCTGATCGTCGGTGACGTCGAAAACGGTGGGGGTCTCGCCCATGTCGACCTCCTTCGCAACGGGAGTGTGCCGATGACAGTCGGCCGCGTCCAGTGGGGCTTGGCGCGATCTCACCACCCCCTCATCCTCGCCTTCTCCCCGCCGGCAGGGAGAGAAGGAATGTGGGCCCGAACGCGAAGAGCCGAATGCCCCACCCGCCCCTTGCACAGCGCGCGCGCATCGTCTCAAGTGGCGGCCATGTGCGGTGGATGGCTGGAACAGGTGCGCGCGCCCGGGCGTTGCGCGGCGCTTCGGCGGCTGGCGGGCGCGGTGCTCGTCGGGGCGGTGCTCGCGGGCGCGGCCGGCGGCGTGCGGGCGGCCGCGGATGCGCCCGTGGTGGACGGCGTCGAGCCGCGGCACGCCGTGGCGATGCACGGCGACGTCAAGTACGGCCCCGGATTCGACCACTTCGATTACGTCCGGCCGGACGCGCCGCAGGGCGGCACGCTCAACCTCGCCGAAAGCGGCACCTATGACACCTTCAACCCCTACGTCCTGAAGGGCACGGCCGCCGCGGGCGGGGATCTCGTCTTCGAGACCCTGATGACGTCCAGCAAGGACGAGCCGTTTTCCATGTACGGCCTCGTCGCCGAGCACATCTACATGCCCGAGGACCGCTCCTGGGTCGCCTTTCAGCTTCACGAGGACGCGCGCTGGCACGACGGCGAGCCGATCACCGTCGCGGACGTGATCTTCTCCCTGAACACGCTGAAAAAGAAGGGCCACCCGTTCTACCGCTTCTACTACAAGAACGTGACCAGCGCGCGCAAACTCGGCCCGCGCCTGGTGCGCTTCGACTTCGGCGGCGGCCCCAACCGCGAGCTGCCCCTGATCGTCGGGCAGATGCCCGTGCTTCCCAAGCACGAATGGACCAAGGAGGGGCGAAACTTCGGCGACGCCACGCTCGACCCGCCGCTGGGCAGCGGTCCCTACAAAATCGTCAACCACGAGCCCGGGCGCTACGTCGTCTACGGCCGCGTTGACGACTACTGGGGCGCCGACCTGCCGGTGAATAAGGGCCGCTGGAACTTCGAGCGGATCCGCTACGACTACTTCCGCGACCCCACGGTGATCCGGCAGGCGGTCAAGGGCGGCAACATCGACGTCCGCCGGGAAAACCAGGCGAAGGCCTGGGCCACCGCTTACGACACCCCGGCGAAGGCCAAGGGCCGGCTCAAGCAGGTGGAGATCGACCACGACCGGCCGACGGGGATGCAGGGCTTCGTCATGAACACGCGCCGGGCGCCCTTCGACAAGGTGAAGGTGCGCCGGGCCATGGCCCACGCCTTCGACTTCCCGTGGACGAACCGCAACCTGTTCTTCGGCCAGTACGACCGCACGGCGAGCTACTTCTCCAACTCCGAACTGGCGGCCGAGGGCCTGCCGGACGGGCGGGAGAAGGAAATCCTGGAACGCTTCCGCGGCCGGGTTCCGCCCGAGGTGTTCAACAAGGCCTACGAGCCGCCCACGACCGACGGCGACGGCTATCCGCGCGCGAACCTCCAGACGGCGGTGCGGCTGCTCAAGGAGGCCGGCTATCGCTACCAGGACATGAAGCTGGTCGATCCCGAGACGGGCCGGCAGGTCACCTTCGAGATCCTGCTGGTCAGCCAGGCGTTCGAGCGGATCGTGCTGCCCTACCGGGCGAACCTGGAAAAGCTGGGCATGGACGTGTCGGTGCGCGTGGTGGATTCGGCGCAGTACCAGAACCGGCTGGACAGCTTCGAGTTCGATATGATCGTGCACAGCTTCGGGCAGTCGCTCTCGCCCGGGAACGAGCAGCGCGACTACTGGTCCTCGGCGGCGGCCGAGCGCCAGGGCAGCCGCAACCTCACGGGCGTGCAGGACGCGGTGGTGGACGAGCTGGTGAACATGATCATCCAGGCGCCCAGCCGCAAAGAACTGGTCGCGCGAACGCGCGCGCTGGACCGTGTGCTGCTCTGGCACCACCTTGTCGTTCCGAACTGGCACATCGGGTATTTCCGCGTGGTCTACTGGGACAAGTTCGGCCGCCCCGAGACTCCGCCGTACGACCTGCCCATCCGCGAGACCTGGTGGGTGGCGCCGGACAAGCAGGAGGTGGTGGCCAGCGCGCAGGCGGAAAGCACGGCCGGCGAGGGCGAGCCCCGCGGCAGCGGCCCAGGCTGGCTCACCGGCGCCGGGCTGGTGGTGCTTGTCGCCGCGGCGGCGCTGTTCTTCCGCCGGGCGCGCGCGGGGCAGGGGGCGTGAGCCCGTGTGGCGCAAGTTTGCCTCATCCTTCGACAGGCTCATCCTTCGACAGGCTCATCCTTCGACAGGCTCAGGATGAGCGTAAGGCGAACTGGAAAAGCCCTCATCCTGAGCCTGTCGAAGGATGGGGGCTTCACTGCTCATTCCTCGATTTCGATTGAGAGCGCGCAAGTTCCGGAAGCCGATCGAATTCACCCCGTATGAGCGCCTCTTTCTTGGCGCGGCGCCAGCGCTTGATCTGCCGCTCGGCCGCTATAGCGTCCTCGATGCGCTCGAAGGCCTGCCAGAACACGAGTTCGACCGGTCGTCGGGAAGCCGTCCAACCGTTGAACGCTGCATGGTTGTGTTCGGCAACGCGCCGTTCGAGGCTTCCGCGGACGGAACCCACATAGTACCGTCCATCCGCGCACCGGAGGATGTAGACGTAGGCATGCATGGTCGCGAAGCTGACTGCCGGGACATTCTACGTCAAAGACCGTGGCGCGCCGGGATGCGCCTCATCCTTCGACAGGCTCAGGATGAGGCGCCAAAGAGACGACCTCCGCGGTGCCGATATACCCTGGCCGCATGGCACCGGCGCGTCATGCCTCATCCTTCGACAGGCTCATCCTTCGACAGGCTCATCCTTCGACAGGCTCAGGATGAGGCGTTACCCATCACCAAGGGGTCCTCATCTTGAGCTTGTCGAAAGATGAGGAACCCGTGCATCGTGGCCAAGGGTGACCGATGACCGCCTACATCATCCGCCGGCTTCTGCTGATCGTGCCCACGCTGATCGGGGCCATGCTGATCAACTTCCTGATCGTGCAGGCCGCGCCGGGCGGGCCGGTGCAGCAGGTGATCTCCCAGGTCACGGG
>CAJXKW010000129.1 GCA_913055855.1 uncultured Limimonas sp.
GTGGGCGTGCTCAACTCCATGGACCGGCGCGCCAAGCTCCAGCTCCGCCTGCAGGAGACGGTCGAGGGCCTGTCCGTGGCGGCCATCACCTACTACGCCGTGGGCCTGGTCGATTACGTCGGGGACGCCCTCAAGGCGCACGGCCTGCCCGTGCCCGTGGAGACAGCGACCGGCGTGGCGGTCCCGGTCATTGCCGGGCTCGTGTGGATCGGCATCCGCAAGATGCGCCGCATGATCGAGGCCGAGGACCTGCCCACCGCCGACGCGGCCGGCGACCAGGCCGGGGAGGCGGGCAACGCGCCCAAGCCGCCGGTGGGCTCGCGGTGACGCGGCGTCTGCTCGCCGCGCTACTCGCGTTGGCACTGGTCCGCCCGGCCCCCGCGGCGGATCTGCTCGGCGACCGCGGCGCCTGGGAGACCCTCACCGTGGACGACGCGCCGGCGGCCGATTTCGCTTTCGCCGACGCCGGCGCCCTGCGCGTCGAAGCCGATGGGGCGGTCGCCTTTCTGTACCGCCCCGTGGACGGCGCGCCCGCGGGCGTCGCCTGGGACTGGCGCGTGGACGATGGCATCGCCGCGACCGACCCGGCGGCCAAGGGCGAGGACGACCGGCCCATTGCGGTACACCTGTGGTTCGACACGGGCGACCGTAGCAAGACGCTTTACGGGAACCTCGCGCGCCTGCTGGGCTATCCGACGGTGACGCACGGCATCACCTACGTCTGGGGCGCGACGCGGCCCGAAGGCGCGTTCGTCACCAATCCCTACTACGAACGCGGCCGGATCCTGGTGCTGCGCCGGTCCGCAGGGACGTCTCAGGGCTGGGTAACGGAACGCCGGGACATCACCGCGGACCTCACCCGCGCCTTCCCGAAGGCCGATATCGCCCCGGCGGACCTCGCGTACGTGGTCGTCTCCGCCGACACCGACGACACGGGCGGCCGCAGCCGGGCGCGCGTCCGGGCACTTCGGCTCGTTCCCAGCCCCCGCGACCGCTCCGCCCGCTAGTTGGTCATCCGCCGGGCGCATCGTGTCGGTTCCGCCGCCCGATGCCGCCGCAGATTCGCGCGCGTTCCGTGTCGTTCAGCGTACGCAGAGCGTACGGCAGGGCCTCTGGCGAGCGGGTGGTCGCCACGAGAACCCGCGTCCCGACGACACGGCGCAACCGCATCGCCTTCCGGGCATTGAGAAATGCCCGCCATGCCGCGCACGCCGTCGGTGTGTCGAAGACAAACGCGGTATCATGGCGCCGGATCTCGGCCGCCCCCTTCCCTGGGTATAGCCAGGTCGCGTGGCCTACCAGCTCGGGCATCAGGCTGGCCGGCCCGTCGCCCATGAGCAGGAAGCCCGGCGCCGCCGGATGCGCCCGATGCGCGGCCATAAAGCGCTGCGTCGGTCGGTACGTCTCCGTGTAGGCGAAATCGAAGGCGCGCCAGGGCTGATCCGCTTTTACCGCCGGGCCGGCCAGCGGCAGCAGCCCAATGGACAGGGCGAGCGCCAGCGCCTGCACACCCGCCGCCCGCCAAAGCCGGCACCGCTGCCGCACCGGCTCGAGATTGGCCGCAACCAGTGGCCATGCCAGCGCGATCAGGAGCGGAAACACATCGTAGTCGATCAACCAGCCGGGCCCGTCCTCGACGGCCAGAAAGCTGACCGCGAGGTACGGCAGCACCGCGGCCACGCCCAGGGCCGGCGCCAAGCGGCGGGCCGCCAGAGCCCACCCCAGCAGCACCAGCAGCGGACCCAGCACGTCCCAACGCCACCTGAACCAAGCGCGCGCCCGATCGCGCAGGAAGGCGCCATCGACGTGCGCAAACGGCGGCTCGCCTAGGTACATGCGGGTCAGCGCATCGTCCCCCGGGAATCCGGCCCGCTGGATCGCCATCATAACGGCGGCCGCAGCGATGCCCCCAGCCGCCACGGCCATGGGCCGCCACCACCCCGGACGCCGCGAACGTTCTAGCAAGCGCCAGCATGCCACGGCCCCGAAAACCAGCCCCGCGTGCAACCCGGCGTCCTCGCGCACGACCAACGCGCCGGCCAACACGACCAGCCCCCACGCCGGCCGGCCGCGCAACCACAGCGCAAGCGCCAACAAAATCAGCGCGGGCATGGCGATTTCGGGATGCGGGAAGGCCGCTGTGGCCAGAACGGGCCCGCTCAACCCCGTGCCGACGCTCAGGACCACCGCCGCCAGCCGCCCGGCGGGCGTCTGGGACAGCCCGGCCGTGTCCGCCAGGAGAAGCACCGCACCGGCTGCGACGGCGGACCAGAGCCCCTGAAACAGCGCAAAAGTGGCGTGCGGGCCGGCCGGCAGCACCGCCGCCACGGCCCCCATGGCATAAAACAGCAACGTGAGGTGCGTGGCAAAGTAACTGCCGTCCAGGAACGGCGGGTTGGGCAGCGGCCAGCCCGCGGCCGCAACAAGGAACGCGAACCAGCCCGAGTCGAAGAGATACCCGCCGTCCACGAAGTAATGATTCATCACCGCGTTAAAGACGCACACCGCCGGCAAAAGGACGGCCAGCACCGCGGCGACCTGGCTCGCAAAGCGCATGGCGAGGGCCTCGAACAAGGTAAAACGCGCCGTAGGTCACGCCGTAGGCGAGCGCCACGCTGAGCAGCGCAAAGGCCACGCCGCCGGCCAAGGGCGTGTGATTCGCCACCGGCTCCGGTTTTTTTCAAGCACATTTCCCCTGCGAATCCCGGCCGCGTATCCGTCATTTTCATATTCGCGGAATACGGCCACGCGTTCCGGTTAGCCACCATCCGCCGGCATATCTTGCCGACTCAGCTGCGCGTTTTGGGAACGGGCAATGCTGTACGTACCGTCGCCGATCATGGGCTTCACCACCACGGCGTTGGCGGCTGCGCGGCTGCCCGGCGCCCAAACATAGGGCTGCAACCCGCCGCGCCGTTCGGGCGATACCAGGGTCCGGGCCAGGACCTCCGACCCGTTCATCAAGGCCACGAGATACCGATCGTTGTGGTCCAGATGAAGCGGCAACCGTTCGACCTGTCGCGGCCCTGCAAACGTCAAGCGAATGCCGCCGGGCCCGATCACGCGACCCATCCGCCAATCTGTACCATCGTTCGCCGTCGGCAGCTCGCGGAACCGCGCCTTTCGGTCGACCGTACGGGCAAGCTTGGCAAGGTAGGAGGGCGAATACCGCGGCGGCCCGTTGTCCGCGCGAAAGCGATCACGATTAACATGGTGATCATACCACAGGACGCGCCCCAGCGCTGCCCAACGTTCGGCGGACCAGAATCGCCCGGTTACCACCTTTCGGACGTCGCGCAAGTAGCGGTCGAGCGCAGGGGGGTGCAGATGTGCGATCTGGCGGAGCCGCCAGCCGCGAAAGTCCGTCGGCGGATGGCGAACGAGGTGGCCCGGCTTCGTATGGTACGCGGGCAGGCGTGCCAGATACGGGTCGGTCAGGCCGCAGGTATCGGTCTTGACGACGTCCGGCGAGCGCATTCCGACCGCGCCGATCCCGCCACACTTCCGACGGTATCCCGTGGTCTGGCGATGCGCGGGCGCTTCGGCTGACGGCAACGCCCGGTTAGGCGACAGCAGGCCGTAATGTCGATAATAGAACCCGCGTTCATCGGCGATCCCCGAAACTATCGTCTTGTTCGAATAGTGCCACGTGTTGAGGAGGGGCTTTGCGCCCACCGTGGCCGTCGCCGTAAGCGCGCCGATCACTGGAAGCGCAACTCGCGCGGCTTTCCCGCTGAGGGCGGCTGTGCGCATGGTGTCCACCAGCACCAGCGTCGCCAAAACGGCCGGTGGCGAGAACATGCGACCGCGCATGAAATCGCCACCGACAAGAACGAGATAACCGGCATACACCACCAGACCCAACGCGATCGCCGCGGTGCGGTCGCGCCGGCCGGCGCCAACGGCGACCCCGAGGGCGCAGAGGAGCGGCGTCATGGGATCCTGTTGCAGGGTGACGCGCGCATAGTCGGTGAACCACGCCAAGCGCGTGGACCAGTCAACCGTCGGGCCCAACTTCGCCAGGAACGTGTTGGGCAGGGGATACCCGAAATAGGCCGTCGCAAAGGCAAACCACGCCGCGACCAGGGCGACCGCCGGCGCGATGTCGCCGGGGCGATAGCCCCGCGCGCGCCAGGCGACGAGGGCCATGGGCAACATGAGCAACGCATGATCCATGCGTGTCAGGAACGCCAGTGCGAGCACCAGAAAGAAAACGGGACCGGCGCGCCGATCCAGAAACAGGACCCCGGCAAGCGTGAGCAGGGCGTAACTGGCGGGTGTTTCCAACCCGGAACTGCTGTAATCGACGACGCTCTGGGCGAACAACAAACCGAGGATGGGCGTCAAGGCCAACAAGCGGCCCTCGCTCCGCCACAGAAGGATCCCAAAGGCCGTGGCCGATGCGGCGAAGCTCAGCATGAAGGTTGTGGCGTAAACGGCGTCCGTAACGAGGTAGCCCAGCGCAAGCCCGAAAAACCAGAACGGATGGGTGAACCCCTGAACGCGCTCACCAAGGTTCCACACGATGCCGTGACCGTGTCCGAAATTGATGACCTGGCGCAGTGTGATCATGGCATCGTCGCTCACCCAGGCGTGGACGAGCCAAAGCCAGGTGAAGGCGGCCACAACCCCGAGCGTCGCGCCGAGTCGCCATGGGTGTTGCGCCAGGTTGCCGGGCACGAGCCGGCGCCGCGAAAGGATAAGCACGCGTAGCCTTGGCCTCTGGTCGAACGTGGTACCTCCGGAAGACGACACCGGACGATGCCAGACGCGTCGGCGTGTGCAACCCCCGCGGACAAGCGCCGGTCGGGTCAGCGAGCCTGTGGCACCGCGCCTTAGTCTTATGGCCAGTGGCCCCGGCACCGATACCCGGAACCGCGGGAAACTGCGCCACAGGCCGTTTTCGACAGGGCGTGGCGAACTGTCGCACCGCGACGCGATGTCCGCCCACCGGTGTTAGAATCGGTCCAAACCCGCGGGGGACCGACGGTTCGGCCGGGCGCAGCCTTGTAACCTGCCCGCCCTGTGGCCTACCCTCCGCGCATGCGGCGACACGTCGCAGGTCGCCGACGGCACCGCCCCCGCCCCGCGTGGGCTGGAGCATTGGATTGGACGATTGCGATGCAGCCTCGAGCCGCCCGAACGGGCTTTCAAAGGACCGGCCTCGCGCTCCTTGCCGGCGCGCCCGCCGCATCCGGCGCCCGGGCCGCGGAAAACCTGGGCAAGGCGGAGCCGTGGCAATTGGGATTGCAGGACGCGGCCACACCGGTGATGGAGCAGGTGCACGCGTTCCACAATCTGCTCCTGGTGATCATCACCGCCATTGTCGTGTTCGTCGCGGCACTCATGCTCTACGCCGCGTTCCGGTTCCACGAATCGCGCAACCCCGAGCCCGCGGGCGCTTCACACAACACGCTGCTGGAGATCGCCTGGACGGCCGTCCCGGTGGCCATCCTGGTCGTCATCGCGATCCCCTCGTTCAAGCTGCTGTATTACCAGGACCAGGTTGTCGAGTCCGAGTTGACCGTGAAGGCGATCGGGCGGCAGTGGTACTGGAGCTATGCCTACCCGGACCACGGCAACTTCGAGTACAACAGCCTGCTCAAGCAGGACGCCGACCTTGCCGAGGACGAGTACCGCCAGCTCTCGGTGACCAAGCCGCTGGTCCTGCCGGCGAAGACGAACGTGCGCATCCAGATCACCTCCAGCGACGTGCTGCACGCCTTCGCCGTGCCCGCCTTCGGCATCAAGACCGACGCCGTGCCCGGCCAGCTCAACGAGACCTGGGCGCGGGTGAAGGAACCCGGGATGTACTACGGCCAGTGCTCGGAGATCTGCGGCACCGGCCACGCCGACATGCCCATCGCGGTGAAGGTGGTGCCAAGGGCCGAGTTCGATCGCTGGGTCGAGACGCAACAGGCGACGTACGGCATCGAGCCCGACACCGACAAGCAACTCGCCAAGGCCGGTATGGCGCGCTGAACGCGCTGTACGCGTACGGGCCGGGGCGATCCTGGAAGAGGCGACGCACATGGCCTACGCCAGCGACCCCACGGCGCACGGCGCCGACCACCACGACCACAAGCCGGGCTTCGTCGTCCGCTGGTTCATGTCCACGAACCACAAGGACATCGGCACGCTCTACCTGATCTTTTCGGTGATCGCCGGCATTATCGGCGGCCTGTTCTCCCTGGTCATGCGCCTGGAACTCCATGAACCTGGCGTGCAGTACCTGCTCATCGGCAGCTCGCCGGACGGTCAGCTCTACAACGTCCTGATCACCGCCCACGGCCTGATCATGGTGTTCTTCGTGGTCATGCCCGCGCTCATCGGCGGTTTCGGCAACTGGTTCGTGCCGCTGATGATCGGCGCGCCCGACATGGCGTTCCCGCGGATGAACAACATCAGCTTCTGGCTGCTCGTGCCGGCGTTCCTGCTCCTGATCGGCTCGGCCTTCGTTGGGCAGGGCGCGGGCACGGGCTGGACGCTCTATCCGCCGTTGTCGGGCAAGCTCGGCCACTCGGGCATGTCCGTGGACATGGCGATCCTGTCCCTGCACCTCGCCGGGGCGTCGTCGATCCTGGGCGCGATCAACTTCATCACCACGATCTTCAACATGCGCGCGCCCGGGATGACGCTGCACAAGATGCCGCTGTTCGCCTGGTCGATGCTGGTCACGGCGTTCCTGCTGCTGCTCGCCGTGCCGGTGCTGGGCGGCGCGATCACCATGCTGCTCACCGACCGCAACTTCGGCACCACGTTCTTCGAGGCCGCCGGCGGCGGGGACCCGATCTTATTCCAGCACCTGTTCTGGTTCTTCGGGCACCCCGAGGTCTACATCATGATCCTGCCCGCGTTCGGGATCATCAGCCACGTCGTCTCGACGTTCAGCCGCCAGCCCGTCTTCGGCTACCTGGGCATGGCCTACGCCATGGTGGCCATCGGCGTGATCGGCTTCATCGTCTGGGCGCACCACATGTTCACGGTGGGCCTGGACGTGGACACCAAGGCCTACTTCACGGCCGCGACGATGATCATCGCCGTGCCCACGGGCATCAAGATCTTCTCCTGGATCGCCACGATGTGGGGCGGCTCGGTCCGGTTCGCCACGCCCATGCTCTGGGCGCTGGGGTTCATCTTCCTGTTCACCGTGGGCGGCGTCACCGGCGTGGTGCTCGCCAATGCGGGCATGGATACGGTGCTCCACGACACCTACTACGTGGTGGCGCACTTCCACTACGTCCTGTCCATGGGCGCGCTGTTCGGCATCTTCGCCGGATTCTACTACTGGATCGGCAAGATGAGCGGCCGCGAGTTCCCCGAGTGGGCCGGCAAGCTGCACTTCTGGCTCACCTTCATCGGGGTGAACGTGCTGTTCTTCCCCATGCACTTCCTGGGGCTGGCGGGCATGCCGCGGCGCTACATCGACTATCCGGACGCCTATGCGGGCTGGAACGCGGTCGCTTCCTGGGGCGGCTATCTGACCATGGCGGCGACCTTCTTCTTCGTCGCCATGGCCGCCTACACCCTGCTCAGGGGCCGGCGCGCCGCCGCCAATCCCTGGGGCGCGGGCGCCACCACCCTGGAGTGGCGCGTGTCCTCGCCGCCGCCGTTCCACACCTTCGAGGAGCTGCCGCGCGTGAACTAGCGCGCGCCATCCCGGCACAAGCGAGACGAGCGCCAGCACCGTGACCGACACCGCCCTTCCCACCGCCGAGCCCGCCGCGACCATGGGCCTCCAGCGCGCCGAGGCCGTGGGCGAGCTGCGCGACTTCTACCGCCTGCTGAAGCCGCGGGTGATGTCGCTCGTCGTCTTCACCGCCATCGCCGGCATGCTGGTCGCACCGGGCAGCCTGCACCCGGTTCTGGCCGGGGTTGCGATCCTGTGCATCGCGGTGTGCGCCGGCTCGGCCGGGGCGATCAACATGTACCTGGACCGCGATATCGACGCGGCGATGCACCGGACCTGCGGCCGCCCCATCCCGGCGGGGCGCGTGGCCCCGGCGGAGGCGCTGGCCTTCGGCGTGACGCTGGGCCTGTTCGCCGTGATGGTGATGGGCCTGGCGGTGAACTGGGTCGCCGCGGGGCTGCTTGCCGGGACGAACCTGTTCTACGTCCTGGTGTACTCGCTCTGGCTCAAGCGGCGAACGCCGCAGAACATCGTCATCGGCGGCGCGGCGGGCGCGGTGCCGCCGCTGGTCGGCTGGGCGGCCGTCACCGGGGGTGTGAGCCCGGAGCCGCTGGTGCTGTTCGGCCTGATTTTCCTCTGGACGCCGCCGCACTTCTGGGCACTGGCGCTGTTCACCGACAGCGAGTACGCCCGCGCGGGGGTGCCCATGCTGCCCGTGGTGAAGGGCCGCGCCGCGACCAAGCGCCAGATGCTGATCTACACCCTATTGCTGCTGCCGCTGGCGCCGGCGCCGTACGTGCTGGGCACGGCCGGCCTGACCTATGGGGTCGTGGCGAGCCTTGCGGGGATCCTGTTCGTGATCGCGGCCGTGCGCGTGCTGGGCGACGACGCGCCGAAGCAGCCGGCCGCACGACGGATGTTCGGCTTTTCCATCCTGTACCTCTTCCTGATCTTCACCATGCTGATCGCCGACGGCGCCGCCCGGGCGATCATCTAGGCCGCGAGAGGCCGCCATGCCGCGTACGGAGACGCACACCCCGAAGGACACCGACGAAAACGGCCCGCAGGTCGAGTGGACCGCGCAGACGCGCGCCGAGTTCCGCCGCAAGCGCCGACCCAAGAACCTGGCGCTCATGGCAATCCTGCTGGCCTTCGTCGTGCTGGTCTACATCGTCGCCGTGATCCGAATGGGCAGCGGCTGAGACCGGCCGCGCCCCGTCAACACCGGGAGAGCCGTCGCACCATGGCCGAAGCCCACGAGATGAGCCGCATCGCGGAAACCGAAGCGCCCCGTTCGGGGCGCGAAAGCCACGCGCCGAAGCACCCCTACCACCTTGTCGAGCCCAGCCCGTGGCCGCTGCTGGGGGCGTTCGCCGCGGGTGTGCTCGCCCTGGGCCTGGTGTTCTTCATGCACCGGGCAACCTCGCTGCTGCTCTTCGCCGGCGTCGGGCTGGTGCTGCTGACCATGGCCGGGTGGTGGCGCGACGTGATCCGCGAGGGCGAGTTCGAGGGCGCACACACGCCCGTGGTCCAGATCGGCCTGCGCTACGGCATGATCCTGTTCATCCTCAGCGAGGTGATGTTCTTCGCCGCGTTCTTCTGGGCCTACTTCAACGGCGCGCTGTTCCCCACGGACGAAATCTCGGGCGTTTGGCCGCCGCCGCAGATCGAGCCCTTCGATCCGTTCGACGTGCCCTTCCTGAACACCCTGATCCTGCTGCTCTCGGGCTGCACCGTCACCTGGGCGCACCACGGCCTGCAGCACGACAACCGCGATGCCGTCGTCAAGGGGCTCGCGCTCACGGTCGTCCTGGGCGCGGTGTTCAGCCTGCTCCAGGCGTACGAGTACGCGCACGCCCACTTCGGATTCGGCGGGGACATCTATTCCTCGGTGTTCTACATGGCGACAGGCTTCCACGGCGCGCACGTCATCATCGGCACCGTGTTCCTCGCCGTATGCCTCGGCCGGGCCATGCGCGGGCACTTCCGGCCGGCGCACCACTTCGGCTTCGAGGCGGCGGCATGGTACTGGCACTTCGTCGACGTGGTGTGGATCTTCCTGTTCACCTCGGTGTACTGCTGGAGCCTGTTCTGATCCCATGACGGCCCTGGCCCGGCGCCGCTTCCGCCCGCGCCTCTGGACCACCGTGGCCACGCTGCCCGCGCTGGCGCTGCTCATCGGGCTGGGCGTGTGGCAGCTCCAGCGCCTGGAATGGAAGAACGCGCGGATCGCGGAGATGAGCGCGCGCATGGACCCGCCGGCGATGGCGCTGCCGAGGCCGCTGCCGGACGACCTGTCGGCGCTGCGCTTCCAGCGCGTCGCGCTGACCGGGCGCTACCACCACGACCGGGAACTCTACCGCCGCGCGCAGCCGCTGCGGAACACCCGCGGCGCGCACATCATCACCCCCATGAGCCTCGAAGACGGGCGAACGGTTCTCGTGAACCGCGGCTGGGTACCGCTGGACCGCCTCGACCCGGCCGAGCGTCCCGACAGCCAGCCGGCGGGCACGGTCACCCTCGACGCCATCGTGCGCTTTGGCGGCTGGGACGGCGTGTCCTGGCTGCGCCCGGCCAACGACCCGGCGGCCAATGCCTGGCTGTGGATGGACCTCGACCGCATGGCAAAGGCCG